>NZ_RBXX01000002.1:6921921-7222874 GCF_003635025.1 Saccharopolyspora antimicrobica
CCTCCGCACCGAGACCGGAGCCGCTGCAGACGTCCTCGGCCGCCGCGAGGTCCACGCCGCCGGCGAAGACCGACATCCGCGACCACAGCAGCCGTTCCTCCGCCGAGCACAGCTCGTAGCTCCAGTCCATGGTGGCCCGCAGCGTCTGGTGCCGCGGCAGCGCGCTGCGGTTGCCCGCCAGCAGCTGGAAGCGGTCGCCGATGCGGGCCAGCAGTTCGTCCACCGACAGGAACCGGGTGCGGGCGGCGGCCAGCTCGATCGCCAGCGGGATCCCGTCCAGCTCCCGGCACAGCTGCGCGACAGCGGCGTTGTCCGCCGCAGCGGGCTGGAAACCGGCCGCCGAGGCCCGCTCCGCGAACAGCCGCACCGAGTTGCCCGCGTCCGCGCCGTCGGGCCGGCCGTCGGGGACCGGCAACGTCGAGACCACGACGACGTGCTCGCCGTAGACGTCCAGCGGCTGCCTGCTGGTGGCCAGGATCCGCAGCTCGGGCGCGGCGTCGAGCAGCACCGCGCACGCCTTGACGCAGCCGTCCAGCACCTGCTCGCAGTTGTCCAGCACGACGAGGATCTCCTTGTCGCGGACGTAGTCGGCGAGCACGTGCTCCACCCCGCGCGCGGACCAGTCCTGGATGCCCAGGGTCTGCGCCACGGTGTGCACGACCAGGTCGTCGTCGTGCACCTCGGCCAGCTCGACCAGCCAGCCGCCATCGCGGTAGGACCGCCCCAGCTGCGCGGCCACGCGCAGCGCGAGCCGGGTCTTGCCGACCCCGCCCACACCGGTCAGCGTGACCATCCGGGCGATGGACAGCGATTGCCGGACGTCGACGCACTCCTGCCGACGATCCACGAAGCTCGTGCGCTCGGCGGGCAGGTTGCCCACCCGTCTGCGCGCCGTACGACTGGCCACTGACGGCCCCACGAGCGAATTGGTGCGAAACCGTGCACCCGCCAGCCTACGACCACCACCCGCCGGATGCGAGCAGCGAGTTCAGAGCGCGCGGCCGATGGGTACGGTCGGCATGTCCACCGCGTGGCCGCCACCGTCGGCGACGATGACCGCCCCGGTGATGAACGACGCCTCGGCGGAGGCCAGGAACCGGCACACGGCGGCGATCTCGGCCGGTTCGGCGGCCCGCCGCAGCGGGAGGTCCGCGGTGACCGCCGCGTAGCCGGACTCGCGGTCGGGCAGGTTCGCGGCCGCGGCGAAATCGGCCATCTCCTGGTCGGACATCGGCGTGCGCACCCAACCCGGGCAGATCGCGTTCACCCGCACGCCGCGCGGCCCGTAGTCGCGCGCCATGGAGCGGGTCAGCCCGATCAGCGCGTGCTTGCCCACGGTGTAGCCGGCCACCTCGGGCCCGGCGAACAGCCCGGCGACCGAGGACATCACCACGATGTTGCCGCCCGCCTCGACCAGCGCGGCCAGCGCGGCTCGGCACATCACGAACGCGCTGTTGAGGTTGCCGTCGAGGCTGCGCTGCCAGTTCTCGTCGGTGGTGTCGGCGACCGCGGACATGCCGTGCCCGCCGGCGTTGACCACGAGCACGTCCAGCCGGCCGAACTCCTCGACGGTGCGCTGCACGACCGCGCGAGCCTCGGCGTCCACCGACGAATCCCCCGGTACCGCAAGGGCTCCGGTGGCTTCGGCGACTTCGTCGAGCGGTTGCTTCCGGCGCCCGGTGACGACCACCCGCGCACCTTCCGCCGCCAGCCGGGCGGCCGTCGCGGCGCCGATGCCGGTCCCCCCGCCGGTGATCAGCACGACCTTGCCGTCGAACGCCTCAGCCACCGCACTCCACCTCCACGCGCGAAACCGGACTCCAGGCTCCCAGATCGCGGAGGCAGCACCGCGCAGCCGAACGGAGCATTCACAGGTTCGGCCGAGCACCGGGCGGGGTACCTCGCAGGGAGCCATCCGCCGTCGGCCAGGAGGTCCAATGAAGATCGTGTGCGTCGGGGCCGGACCTGCCGGTCTCTACTTCGCCATCTCGGCGAAGCTGCGCGACGCCGGGCACGAGATCTCCGTCCTCGAACGCGATCCGCCGGGCGCCACCTACGGCTGGGGCGTCGTGTACTGGGACGACCTGCTGGACACCCTCTACATCAACGACCGGGAGAGCGCGCAGCGCATCCGGGCCGCCTCGACCGTCTGGCAGGACCAGGTGGTGGCGATCCACGGTGAGCACGCCTACCTCAGCGGGTACGGCTACAGCGTCAACCGGGCGGTGCTGCTGGACGAGCTGGCCCGGCGCGCCGTCCAGCTCGGCGTGGACGTGCAGCACGAACGCGCGGTGGACGACATCGCCGAGTTCGCCGACGCCGATCTGGTGGTGGTCGCCGACGGCGCGAACAGCCGCAACCGGCAGCGCTACGCCGAGCAGTTCGGCACCGAGCTGAGCCAGGGGCGCAACCCCTACATCTGGCTGGGCACCCGCCGGGTCTTCGACGAGTTCACCTTCGGCTACGAGCAGACCCCGCACGGCTGGATCTGGTTCCACGCCTACCCGTCCAGCGCCGGGGTGAGCACCTTCATCGTCGAGTGCCAGGAGGAGACCTGGCGGGCACTGGGGTTCGGCGAGCTCGACGACGCGGCGACCACCCGGCTGCTGACGGAGATCTTCGACGAGCACCTGGCCGGGCACGCGCTGATCAGCGCGGCGCGCGGCAGGCCCGCCTCCTGGCAGCGCTTCACGCAGGTCCACAACCAGACCTGGCGGCACGCCAACGCGGTGCTGATCGGCGATGCCGCGCACACCACGCACTTCACCATCGGCTCGGGCACCAGGCTGGCCATGATCGACGCGCTGGTGCTCGCCGAGAAGCTGCACGAGCACGAGCAGACCAGCAACGCGCTCAAGGAGTTCGACGGCGAGGGACACGCCGCCATGCGCGTGGTGCAGGCCGCCGCGCGCACCAGCATGGCCTGGTTCGAGGACGTCGACCGCTACACCGACCGCGACGCGGTGGACTTCTGCTTCGCGATGTCCTCGCGCAGCGGCCTGCAGCCGCCGTGGCGCTACCAGGCTCACCGGCTCACCCAGAACCCGTTGGCGCGCAAGGCCTTGCGGGTCTACTGCAAGGGCCTGAGGTGGCTGGGCGCGCGGCGGCGCGGCGAGTCCTGGAAGCGCCCGGGCGCGGTCAGCCCACCTTGACGTAGAGCTGCATCCCCATCTGCCGGTGGTCGCCGACCGGGCACCAGAAGTCGTACACCCCGGGTCCCAGCGTCACCGTCAGATCGGCAGCACCGCCCGCCTGGACCACCGGTGTCCGCGCGTTCTCGACGCCAGGCCCGTTGATCTCCAGCGCGTGCGGTGCCCCTCCCGCGTTGATCGCGCGGAACGTGTAGCGGCCTGGCGGCAGCCAGTCGGGCTGCTCCAAGCGGAAGTCGACCATCCGGACCGTCACCACGTTCGGTCCGCCGCCCGCCGGCGCCGGTTGCGCAGCAGTGGCGGTGGTCGCCCCGGCGCACAAGGCCGTCAGCATCGTGACGACGCCTAACAGCACGCCGAACGTTCGGCGCCGGTGGCTGGAAATTCCGTTCGCGTCCACATCGACTCGCATTGTCCGCCCCCTCGGAATCCGCATCGGTCCGGACGCCCGCGCAACAGCGTTGGAAAGCCCGGTCCGGACCGGTCGTGGCATTGCGATTGCACCGATCCAGCGTAAAACCGCGGCCGGTCCGGTTGGGGGCCTGTGAGCCCGGTGGGACGGCAGTGCGAACTCTGGCGGAAGCGCTGTGCCGTGGCTCGCGGGACGCCTCCACCCGGGTTAGCCCCGGGTGGGGGTCCGCACCGCTCTGAAGGGCTTCTTCGACTGGCTGTACCGGTGGCGGGCTGGTGTGATCCTGGCGTGGGTGTGTCTACGGGTGCCCCGCCGACGGAAGATCGGCGCGGGCGGGCGGTGTTCAGCTGGGCGCTGTGGGACTGGGGATCCTCGGCGTTCAACACCGTCATCTTGACCTTCGTGTTCACCGTGTACCTGACCGAGGGCGTCGCCGCCGATCCGGAGCGAGGCTCGCAGGCGCTCGGCCTGGCGCTGACGATCGCCGGCGTGTGCATCGCGCTGGTGGCTCCGGTGACCGGGCAGCGCAGCGACGCGGGCGGGCGGCGCAAGCTGTGGCTGGCGGTGCACACCGCGCTGGTGGTCGTGTGCACCTCCGGGTTGTTCTTCGTCCAAGACGATCCCTCGTACCTGGTGCTGGGCCTGGTGCTGCTGGCTGCGGCCAGCGTCTTCGCCGAGTTCGCCACGGTGAACTACAACGCGATGCTCCTGCAGGTCTCGACGCCGGCGACGATCGGGCGCATCTCCGGGTTCGGCTGGGGAATGGGTTACTTCGGCGGGCTCGTCGCGCTGGTGATCGTGCTGATCGGCTTCGTGCAGCCCGACGTCGGCCTCTTCGGGGTGACCGCGGATAACGGGTTGAACATCCGCGCCGTCGCGCTGTTCGCCGCGGTGTGGTTCGCGGTGTTCGCGGTGCCGCTGTTCGCCTTCGTGCCCGAGGCCTCGTCCTCCGGCGAACCGCTGCGGCACGCCCTGGTGAGCAGCTACGTGGTGCTCGGCAAGCGGCTGGCCTGGATGTGGCGGGAGGAGCGGCGCACGCTGGGGTTCCTGGTGGCCAGCGCGATCTACCGGGACGGGCTGGCGGCGATCTTCACCTTCGGCGGGGTGATCGCCGCGGGCACCTTCGGGTTCTCTCCCAGCGAGGTGGTGGTCTTCGCCATCACCGCCAACCTGGTGGCCGGGCTCGGCGCGTTCCTGGGCGGCCGGGCCGACGACCGGTTCGGGCCGAAGGCGGTCATCGTCGCCGCGCTGTTCGGGCTGGTGGTGGTCGGGGTGCTGCTGCTGGTGCTGCCGCCGGGCAAGGCCGCGTTCTGGGTGTGCGGGCTGACGCTGGCGATCTTCCTCGGCCCGACCCAGTCGGCCAGCCGGACGTTCCTGGCGCGCATCGCCACCCCGGGCAAGGAGGGCGAGGTGTTCGGCCTCTACGCCACCACCGGCCGCGCGGTGAGCTTCCTGGGCCCGCTGGCCTTCAGCGGCTTCATCGCCCTCTTCGGCAGCCAGCGCGCCGGGATGGGCGGCATCGTGCTCATCCTGGTGGTCGGCCTGGTGGCGATGCTGCCGGTGCGCTCGCCGGACCGCCCCACCGAGCCGACCGAGGTACCGGCCGCGAGCTGACCTCTCCTCGGCGGCGGCGCCGAAACGAGCCGGAACCTCAGCGGACGTTGCGGCGCAGGCGCACTCGGTAGGAGTAGTGCTCGGGCAGGAAGTGGCTGACCGCGAGTTCCACCGGTCGTCCGGTGGTGGACTGGTACATGCGGTCGATGCGCAGCAGCGGGCGGTGCGTCTCGCAGCCGAGGTGCTCGGCGATCTCGGGCGTCGCGGTGCCGACCGTGATGCTCTGCTCGGCCTCGGCGATGGGATCGCTCAGCCGGTCGTCGAGCAGCCCGATGATGGTCACCCGGCTTCGGGCGCCGACCTGGGTGAGCTCGGGCACCGACTCGACCAGCTTGCCGACTTCGGGCGGCAGGAACACCGTGGTCAGGCAGAACGGCACGTCGTCGTGCAGGCGCAGGAACTCCAGCACGTGCACCCGGTCGGCGGCCAGCCGCAGCCGCCCGGCCGCGTCGAGGTCGACCTTGCGGTGCAGCGGGGTGAGCAGCCGCATCGTGGTGTCGATGGACAGCCCCATCAGGTCGTCGATGGAACCGAACTGGCGCAGGTACTGATCCTCGCGGGGCGCGGCGAAGGTGCCGCGGCCCGGGATGCGGTAGACCATGCCCTCGGCGACGAGGTCCTGGAAGGCGCGGCGCACCGTCTGGCGGCTGACCCGGTGGCTCTCGGCGAGTTCGGCCTCGGTCGGCAGGCGCTTGCCCTCCGGGTAGTCGTGCTGCAGGATCGCCGATCGCAGTTCCCGCGCCAGGCGCAGGTACGCGCTCTCCCGGCCGTCCGTCCGCGCCGCCACGCCACCACCTCCCAGCTTTCTCACCACAGACCGTAGCGGAACCCCGCTGCGCGCCGGCTCACGCGTCGAGGCCGCCGCGTTTGACCAGCTGGGCGGCGATCACGTTGCGCTGGATCTCGTTGGTGCCCTCCCCGACGATCATCAGCGGCGCGTCGCGGAAGTAGCGCTCCACGTCGAACTCCGCGGAGTAGCCGTAACCGCCGTGGATGCGCACCGCGTTGAGCGCGATCTCCATCGCGGCCTCCGAGGCGTACAGCTTGGCCATGCCCGCTTCCATGTCCACCCGGCGGCCCGCGTCGAACTCGCGCGCCGCGTGCAGCGTCAGCTGCCGGGCGGCGGTGAGCTTGGTGGCCATCTCCGCCAGGTAGTTGCCCACCGACTGGTGCTGCCAGATGGGTTTGCCGAAGCTCTCCCGCTCCTGGGCGTAGCGCAGCGCGTCCTCCAGCGCGGCCCGGCCCACGCCCAGCGCGCGGGAGGCCACCTGGATGCGCCCGGTTTCCAGGCCCTTCATCATCTGCGCGAAACCCTTGCCCGGTACGCCGCCGAGCACGGCGCTCACCGGCGCGCGGTGGTCGTCGAAGTGCAGTTCGCAGCTCTCCACGCCCTTGTAGCCGAGCTTGGGCAGGTCGCGGGACACCGTGAGCCCGGGGCCGTGCTCGACCAGCACGATCGAGATGCCCCGGTGCGCGGGTTCGGCGTTCGGGTCGGTCTTGCACAGCAGCGCGATCAGCTGGGAGCGGCGGGCGTTGGTGATCCAGGTCTTGGCACCGCTGATCACGTACTCCTCGCCGTCGCGGCGGGCCGTCGTGGTCATGGCCTGCAGGTCCGAGCCGCCGCCGGGTTCGGTCAGCGCCATCGTCGCGCGGATCTCGCCGGTGGCCATCTTCGGCAGGTACCGGCGCTTCTGCTCCTCGGTGCCGAAGTCCAGCAGCAGCTTGGACACCACGGTGTGCCCGCCCATCGCACCGGCCAGGCTCATCCAGCCGCGCGCCAGCTCCTCGACGATCAGCACGTAGCAGGGCGTGGACACCGGGGTGCCGCCGTACTCCTCCGGGATGGCCAGCCCGAAGATGCCCAGCTGCTTCATCTGCTCGATGAGCGCTTCCGGGTAGGTGTTGGCGTGCTCGAGCTCCTGCACCACCGGTTTCGCGGACTTGTCGATGAAGTCCCGCACCGTTTCCACGGCGAGCTTCTCGTCCGCGCTGAGGATGTCCACTGTGCTCACAGCGTTGCTCTCCAAGTCTCCCGGCACCGGTTTTCCCTTGCTTCCAACGGAAATACCCGGCCCCGGGTCGGTTTTCAGTCGGCTCGCGGGAAGGTCTTGCGCAGGAGTTGCCGGACCGTCGCCCAGTCGGCACCGGCGAGCAGGGCTGGGACGTCGGTGCCGCAGGCCTTGAACTTCTCGGCCAGTTCGGCGTCGGTCGGCGGCCGCGACGGCGCGCCCGGCGGTTGCGCCAGCCGCACGTGCAGCGGCGGGCCGTCGTGCGTCACCTCGATGTCCACCTCGCCGGTCAGCAGACCGTCCGCGCCGGGCGTGCTTTCGAACTCCACTCCGCGCAGCAGTTCCTGCGCCGCGGCCCGGCCGACGGCCGCGTCGGTGAAGGCGGCGAAGTCCGGGTAGTCGTCCAGCAACGCCGTCGCCACCGCGTAGGGCAGGCTGAACTTGCCCTCCAGGCCGGTCGTGGGGCGGTCGTGGATCAGCGGTTTGACGGTGGCCCGCGGCGTGCGCACCCGCACTCCGCGCACCTGCCCGCGGATCTGGTGGCGGATCTCGCGCAGCGCGGCGATCGGCCGCTGCATCGCGTAGCAGCAGGGGAAGACCTTGATCGCGAGGCCGCCCGGCACGGCGGGCCCGGACAGGTCCGGCTCGCCGCTGCCGCCGACCAGCTCCAGCCAGGCGTCCAGAGCACCGGGGTCAGCGGTGGCTCCGGCTTGCGCCAGCTGCGCGGCGCGCACCCCGGCCTGCGCGGCGAAGCCGACCTGCAGGGATTTGCCGTGCGTACCGAACGCGTTCTGCACGCCACCGGCGGCGGGAACGGCGAGCGCCATCGCCGTCGCGAGCTGCTCGGCGGAGAGCCCCAGCGCTGTTCCGGCCGCGACGGCGGCTGCCGGTGCACCGGCCGTGCAGGTCGCGTGCCAGCCCGCGGCGTAGTGCGACCAGCCGAGCGCGCTGCCCAGGCGGGCCATCACCCCGGCTCCGGCAAGGTACGCCCGCGCGTCGCCGCCGGTGGCCAGCACCACCGGCACGGTCACCACGCTGATGTGGGTGGTGGATTCGACGTGCAGGTCGTCGAAGTCCAGCACGTGGCCGATCGCCGCCCAGCGCGCGGCGTCCGGCAGCTCGGCGGCGATCCCGGTCAGCGGGTCGTCCCTGGCGGCGAGGGTGACCGCGGCGGTGTCGAGCAGCGAGCGGTGGGCCAGCGCGAGGTCTTCGGGGCCCGGTTCGAGATCGGCCGCCCAGTTCGCGAGGGCTTCGGCGATGGATGCCATGGGAACCTTTCCGCCAGCGCGCGGGGCCGCGCCGCTGAGCTGTCCGCCAATCTTTGTACGGCCAAATCCTCGGCGCGGTCAAGAGTCCACCGAAACCGGCTGTCCCGACGAAACCGCGTTGACGTCAGGACGCGGGAGGCCGAGACTTGCGGAGCGTTTGTACGGCCCAATCGGCGGACCGAGGAGGAGCAGTGCCGGGACTGGACACCTACCTGCGGGAGTGGCGGCCGGAGCCGCTGGTCGAGACCGACGCGCTGCGTCCCGATCCGTCGCGCGCGCTGGCCGCCGCGCTGGAGACCGCGGCGCCGGACGACGTCCTGCCGCCGCTGTGGCACTGGCTGCACTTCCTGGACTGGCCGCGCCACAGCGAGCTCGGCGCGGACGGGCACCCGGCGCACGGGCACTTCCTGCCGCCGGTCCCCGACCGGCGGCGGATGTTCGCCGGCGGCCGGCTCACCGTCACCGCTCCCCTGCGCCTGGGCGTGCCTGCCGAGCGCACCACCTCGCTGGCCGATGTCGTGGTCAAGCAGGGGCGTTCCGGTGAGATGGCGTTCGTGACGGTCCGCGGCGAGTACCGGCAGGACGGCGAGCTGCGGTTCGTCGACGAGCAGGACTACGTCTACCGCAGCGGGGAGAGCTCGGCCAAGAACCCCGACGCCGCCCGGCCCACCGCGTTCCCGGTCTCCGGCGCACCGTGGCAGCAGGCCTTCACCGGTGATCCCGTGCGGCTGTTCCAGTTCAGCGCGCTGACCGCCAACACGCACCGCATCCACTACGACGCGCCCTACGCCCGCGACGTCGAGGCCTACCCCGGTCTCGTGGTGCACGGCCCGCTGCTGGTGCTGCTGATGACCGAACTCGCCCGCCACCGGGCACCCGGGCGCGAGCTCGCCGGTGTCGACTACCGGCTGCGCCGCCCGGTCTTCGCCGGCGACCCGGTGCTGATCACCGGCGGCCCCGACGGCGACATGGCGGTGCGCGCTGCGCCGGACGAGGTCATGGCCACCGCCCGGATCACCTTCGGCTGACCCGCGCCCAGACGTCGAGCAGCCGCGCCGCGGAGCCGCCGACGGGACCGACCGCGTCCGCGAGCACCGCGGCATCGGGCAGTTCCGCGCTGTCCACTGCGGACACCGCGGACGCCGGGTCGGCGATGGTGCTGGAGCAGACCGCCAGCAGGTGCTCCGGGACGGTCAGCGCCGGGTCGACGCATCCGACCAGCGGCGTGCCCACGGCGGCGATCAGCGGGAACACCGTGCCGGGAATCCCGATCGCCGCTTCGGCCCGCGCCGATGCCTGCAACGACGGGACATCGCTGATCTCGTAGCGGCTCCACAGCGACGGGTCTTCCCGGGGGTGCAGGCCGACCAGGATGCGCTTGCCCGCGGCCTGCAGCTTCTCCGCCGCCGCCAGCAGCAGTTCGGTGCCGGGCGCGGCCGCACCGGTGTCGTCGGGATGGGTGACGCTGGTGAGCACCAGGACCAGACCCGGTTCCGGAGCTCGCACCGGCAGCGAGTCCGCCTGCGGTGCACCTACGACCTGGATCTTGCGGCGGGTTCCCAGGTAGCCCGCGAAGGCGCGGGCCTCCGCCGGGGACGATGCGGTGATCGCGCGCAACCGCGGCCGCAGCCACCGAGCGCGGGCGGCCTCCCGCGGGTTGAGGTAGGCCAGCGAGCTGGCGGCCAGCGGCAGCCGCCGGAAGCGGGCCGCGCACTCCGCGGGCCACTCCTCCGCACCCGTCACGACCAGCAGATCCGCGCGCGAAACCTCGCCGGGCACCGCCACCGGAACCGGGTCACCCGGGGCGACCCCGGAGCGGTCGGGCACCAGCTGCGTGAGCTGCCAGCCGCGCCGGTCGGCTTCGGCCAGCAGCGGCTTGACGTGGTAGGTGCCCCACGGCTCGTTCGTCGCGATCAGCACCCGCCGAGGCCGCGCGGCCGAAGCCGTCCCGCCGAGCGCCAGAAGCCCCGCCCCGGCCAGCGCGCCGCCCAACACCGTCCGGCGCGCGAGCACCGCCTGATCGTCGTTCATGGCCGGCAACCTACGCACTCGAACCGACCACGACGTGAACGCACGGCGAACGCACGTCCCATCCCGATGCCGGTTTCACGCGGACCCGTCATCGGATCCGTCTCCGCTGATCAGGTGCCGTGAGCGTTTGGGGTGCCATAGGAACTAGTGTTTTGTTTCCGATTGACAGGCAGTTGGACAGTCACCAGGCGCTGGCCAGGGGCGCGTCGACAACCAGCCCAGGAGAGCCCTAGAGCGCTCGATCGCACGAGAAGGTTCGGTAACGTCGATGAACATGGACTCGGATTCCTCTGCAGCCGCCGCACTCGCCGAGAACCTGGTCAAGCCGCTCGGGCGCCGTTGGGAGCACGTCCAAGCCGTCGCAGCTCGTGCGCACGAGCTGCGACGCGCCGTCGCCCCCGAGGACGAGGACACGCTGATCGCGGCCGCCTGGCTGCACGATCTCGGGTACGCACCCGAGATCGGCCACACACGATTCCATCCGCTCGACGGAGCGCGCTACCTCCGCGACCAGCACTGGCCCGAGGTCATCGTGAACCTGGTCGCTCACCATTCTGGAGCACGGTACGAAGCCGCCGAGCGTGGCCTATCCGATGAACTCGCCGAGTTCCCGTTCCAGGACTCGCCGCTGCTCGACGCGCTCGTCACCGCCGACCTGACCACCGGCCCGGCCGGCGAGCGATTCACCTACGACGAGCGCATGGACGAGATCCTCAGCCGGTACCAGCCCGACGATCCAGTCCACCGCACCTGGACCAAAGCCCGCCCGGTGATCGGTGAAGCCATTGCCCGGGCCGAACGCCGGCTGGCCGCGGCTCAGCCGAGGTAGGGACTGGTTCGAGCCGAATCGAGCGCGTGGTCGATGCGCAAGCGCATCGACGGGTGGATGTTGAGGCCGTCGAGATCCGCCGGGGCAACCCAGCGGACCTCTTTCGTTTCGCTTCCGTCCTCGCGGGGCTCGCCGCCGATCCAGCGGCATTCGAAGCAGAGCGAGAACTGCTGCCGGACTTCCCCATCGTCGTAGGCCATGACGTGCGCGGGGTTGGTGTACGTGCCGACCAGACGGACGACCTCAACGTCAAGCCCGGTTTCTTCCTGAACTTCCCGGACGACGGTGTCGGTGAGGTACTCGCCGGCGTCGTGCCCACCGCCGGGTAGTGCCCAGAGGTCGTTGTCGACCTTGTGAATGAGGAGCACGTCTCCAGCGCCGTTCCGGATCGCTGCGGTCACCGATGGCACCACGGAATTCGCGGGCGGAGCACTGGGGTCGTTGAAGTAGTCGATGCGGGCCATGGGGCACCCCTCCTCAGTGGGGCAGTTCTGGTCGAGCGTGCTTCCAGGCGTGGTCGAACGAGCGCATGTAGTTCTTCCACATGAGGCCACCGGGAAGCTGGCGGAGATGCAGCACGGGATTCTGACCGGCGAGCCCTCCGAACACATGACCGTTCACCAGCAGGTTGTCGTCGAACCGGTAGAGCGAGTTGTACAGGATCGTCCCGTGCGTTCTGACCTCGACATTCGGGAGGTCAGCCACCTCGGCGAGGTAGCGCCGCATCATCTGGATCCGCCCTTGGAGGCCGCCGGTCGTGCCTTCTTCCATCGCCCTCTGCGTCACCGCGGTCGAAGCCTCGTCGCCGACCGCGAACCGGACTCTCACGCCCTCGGCTGCCTTCTGGCGCACGACGGGGAGGATGTCGTGCTGCTCCACCAGGAACTGCCCGGAGAACACGAGGACGTCCATCTGTTCCTTGACGCTGGCGATCAACTCGGTCCACAGCGTGAACGGTATCGACGACCGAGACGGGTACAGGTGCACTAGCTCGGTGTCGGTGTTCGGCTTGACGTGCAGATTCTCGGCCAATGATGGCCAGAGGTGAACCTCGTCGACTCCGACGAGATTCGAGATGTCCCGGCGGTTGCCGGGGTGGGGGACACGGCCATCAACCGTGACCCATCGCCCCGCGGTTTTCGGGTCGACGCGGAGCTCCCGGGCCAGATCCTCGATGGTCAGGCCCGCTGCCCGGATCGCGGACTGTAGGCGTCCGTTCGGCATTTGGCACCCCGGAAGGGACGTTTTCGGTACGAGTTCGGACGTTTTGTGGACGCTAGCGACCGCGCAGGACGTCTGCAAGCGACCCGCCGAAGCCCTGGGAACGTCCTTTGTGCTGCGGTGAACTTGCTGTCATGCAATACAGATCAGGGCAGATTCCCGAGCCGGCCAGCTGCATCCGCGAGGCGCGCGGCGGCTGCGGAAAGCGCGGAGATGGCCCGCTGAACCTCCGCCCTGACCTCTTCGAGCTGCTCGCGAACGTCCTGGAGTTGTTCAGTTGCGGTCCGCTCGTCGACGTCAGCAACGTACGGGCTGCTCCCATGCCTGATGCACCAACCAGGATTCCGAAGTCATTGCCCAGCACGAGCACGACAGTCATAGACCCGCGTGGGGCGGTGTGGAGCTTCCCCCGCAGCAGATCACCACTGCGCCAAGGGATGAAGAGGCGCGCGGCGGACAGGTGGGTCCGGTTCCGGCCACCAAAACCAACCGGCCCCACCCCTAGGCGCACCGACCTCACATGCAGATGACAGGAGTGTCCATGCCCCAGATTGAGCTGCGCTATTTCTGGCTGCCCGTACCAGACGAATCCAGCGACTACGGCTTGGTCCGCCACGCGTTCGCCGGTAGCCGACTGGACAAAGGCCCGGCCGATGATTCCTTCTGCGGCGACACCTATGCCCTGGCTATTCCATCCGAAATGGACTGGATACGCGCACCCACCTGCCAGGACTGCAACACACTACTCAAAGAGCTCAAGGGATAACCCCTCATCTCGCTGCCGCTGAGCCCCTCCCCGGACACCGGCAGCGAAGGCTGGCCTGTCGGTGCGAACCCCCGTAACGCACCGACAGGCCAGCCACCACGACCACCCGACCAAGAAGCTCCCGATCACCTTGCACCACAAGGAGATCCACCACGACCAACCAGAATCCGCAACATTGCCGAGGCGTCCACTGGCACACCTACATCGCCTTCACCCGCGATACGACGCGACCGCCGCCATGCCGAGCCCTCCGGCTGATCCGAATCCCCGACCGCATCCTGCGAACACCGGAAGAAGCGTGCGCCTGGATCGCCACGATGATGCACAGACACGCCCAACGCGCACCCGTCCACTTCATCGACCCCAGAGACGGACAAGGCCACATCGCCGACCACGACCACATCGCCCACAACGCGGCCAGCAACCTCGCCATCCTGCGCCGGGGCCACAGCCTCTACCAAGACTTCGCCCGCGCACACGACCGAATGCACCTCTGGCTCGACGCAGTCAACCCTGCCTGATCGGACTTCGCCAGGTCGATGGGATGAGGACACAGCCCCTCCCTTGCAGAGGGAGACCACAAGCCCGCCCTAACCGCCAGAACAGTAAGACCGCTAGATAACAGTGGTGCAACCAGTTTCTATAACACCCCAAAACGCTCACGGTCCTCCACCAGCGAAAACCGAGCCGTTCGCGCTCTCCGCACGACGTGTGGTGAGGTTTCAGCGGGGTGCGTCGTGGAAGGCTCCGCGGTAGGACGCGGCCGGGTGGCGCGGGTTCAGGCGGGCGCCGTCGGAGTACAGCTTCTCGCGGAAGGTTCCCGGGGCGTACTCCGCCTGGGCCAGGCCGCGGCGGCGCAGTTCGGGCAGCAGGCCGTCGATCACCTCCGCGTAGCTGCCCGGGATGACGTGGTTGATGATGTTGATCCCGTCGATTCCGGCGTCCTGCCAGCGCTCCAGCTCGTCGGCGATCCGCTCCGGCGTGCCGACCAGCCGCATCCGCTCCGCGCGGTAGCGGACCATGTCCTCGATGGTCGGGTTGCCGCCCGGCACGGAGTCGATGACGGCCTGCAGCACACCCCGGCCGCCCTCGACGCGCAGGTCCTTCAGCGGGGTGTCCACCGGCGCGTCGCCGAGGTCGACGCCCATCCCGCCGAGCATGTGCGCGGCGAGGCCGTCCACCGACAGGTACTCGTCGAAGTCGGCCTTGCGCCGCCGGGCTTCGGCCTCGGTGCTGCCGACCACGAAGGACAGTCCGGCGAAGAACAGCACGTCCTCCGGACGGCGGCCGTGGTCGGCAGCGCCGGCCCGGACGGTGGTGGTGATCTTCCGCGCGCTGTCCGGCGAACCGGCGAACATGAACACCGCTTCGGCGTTGCGCGCCGCGAACGCCATCCCGGCAGGAGAGGTGCCCGCCTGGAACAGCACCGGGGTGCGCTGGGCCGACGGCGCCACCAGGTGCGGGCCCTCCACCGAGTACCGCTCGCCGCGGTGGTGGATCTTGTGGATCTTCGCCGGATCGGCGTGCACCCCGGCGGCCTTGTCCAGCCGCAGCGCGTCGTCCTCCCAGCTGCCCTCCAGCAGCTTGTAGACCACCTCGACGTACTCGTCGGCCCACCGGTAGCGCTCGTCGTGCGGGGTCAGGCCGGGCAGCCCGAAGTTGCGGTGGGCGTTCTCCAGCGCCGAGGTGACGATGTTCCAGCCCGTCCGGCCGCCGGTGAGGTGGTCGAGCGTGGCCGCGCGCCGGGCGAAGGTGAACGGGTGCTCCTGGATCACCGAGCTGGTCCAGGCCAGGCCCAGGTGCTCGGTCACCGCGCCGAGCGCGGAGATCATCACCGACGGGTCGTGCGAGGGGATCTGCAGGCCTTCGGTGGCGAAGATGTCCCAGTTGCCGCGGTAATTGCCGTAGAGGCCGACGACGTCGGCGAAGAAGATCGCGTCGAAGCGGGCCGCCTCCAGCTGCCGGGCGAGATCGGTCCACAGCGACAGCTCGTCGAAGCGGTGCTGCTGGGCTTCCGGGTGCCGCCACTGGCCCTCCAGGATGTGCGAGGTGGTGGCCATCACGAAAGCGCTCAGCCGCAACCGTTTCCGGGCGCTCACAGCCGCTTGTCCAGTCGTCGCACGGTCAGGTTGCCGACCAGCTGGACGAGTTGCACCAGCGCGATCATGACGAGCACCGCCACCACCATCACGCCCGTCTCGTAGCGGTAGTAACCGTGCCGGATGGCGAAATCGCCGATGCCACCGCCGCCGACCAGGCCCGCGATCGCCGAGTAGGAGATGAAGCTGACCACCATGATGGTGATCGAACCCGCCAGACCCGGCCGCGCCTCGACCAGCAGCACGCTCCAGATGGTGCGCAGCTTCGACGCGCCCATCGCCTGCGCCGCCTCGATCACGCCGGGGTCGACCTGCAGCAGGTTCTGCTCGACGAACCGCGACAGGTAGGCGACGGCGTTGACGCACAGCGGCACTGTCACCGCGAGGGTGCCGACGCTGGTGCCCACGATCAGCCGGGTGATCGGGATCATCGCGATCAGCAGGATGAGGAACGGGAACGAGCGGACGAGGTTCACCACCGCGTTGAGCACCTGGTGCAGCCGCGGTGACGGACTCGGCCCGCCAGGTCCGCTCGACCACAGCAGCACTCCGGTGGGGATCGCGGCCAGCACCGCGATCGGCACCGTGATCAGCAGCATGACCGCGGTCTCGCCGAGCGCCCCGGCCATCTCCGGGAGCGCCGCGAGGATGCGCTCAGCCGACATGGGTCTCCTCCAAGCTCCGCAGCCGGATGCGGTCGTCGATCATGAACTGGGCGATCTCGGTCTCCGGCCGCAGCGGGGAGCCGTCCAGCCGCAGGTGCTCGACGACCTTGCCGCCGTCCATCACCGCGACGTCGTCGGCGATCGCGCGCACCACGTTCATCTCGTGGGTGACCAGCACGATCGTGATGCCGAGCCGCTCGTTGACCTCCTTGAGGTAGCTCAGCACCGACACCGTGGTCCGCGGGTCGACGGCGCTGGTCGGCTCGTCGCACAGCAGCACCGACGGCTCGTTGGCCAGCGCCCGGGCGATCGCCACCCGCTGCTGCTGCCCGCCCGAGAGCTTCGCCGGGTAGGCGTCGGCCTTGTCGGAGAGGTCCACCACCGCGAGCGCTTCGGCCACCCGCGCCGCGCGGGCCGTCTTGTGCACTCCGGCGATGCGCAGGGCCAGCTCGACGTTCTGCGCCGCGGTGAGGTTGGCCAGCAGGTTGAAGTGCTGGAAGATCATGCCGATCCTGGCCCGTCGCCTGCGCAGCTCGGCATCGTCCACAGCGGTCAGATCGGTGCCGTCGACCTCGACCGAGCCGGAGTCCGGTCGCTCCAGGAGGTTGATCAGGCGGATCAGCGTCGACTTGCCCGCCCCGGAGAACCCGATGATGCCCTGCACCGATCCGCGCGGCACGTGCAGGTCGACGTCGTCGACGGCGGTCAGCGGGCCGCCCGGGCCGGTGAAGCGCTTGGTGACGCCGCGCAAGGTGATCAACGTCCGCCGTCCTTCCACCACTGGCCGAGCTGGGCCTGCGGGTCCTCGGTCCACGGCAGCGGGGCCCACTCGCCGTAGAACTGCTTGAAGAAGTCGCGGACCCGCGGGCTCTGCAGCGCCGCTTGCAGGGCTCGGGCCTTGGCCGAGCCCACCTCGTCCGGGCGGCCGCCGACGACGATCCGGTACGGAACGGCGTCGAGGTCCTGCTCGCGCAGCAGGGCCGCGCCCTCGACGTCCAGCCCGATCTCGATCGCCTGCCGGGAGAACAGGAAACCGGCGTCGACGTCCGGCAGCGTCTGGGTGAGCGTCTGCTGGTCGACCTCTACGAAGGAATAGCCGTGCGGGTTGTCCACGATGTCGCGCTGGCTGGTGGTCACCACCTGCGCGCCTTCGCGCAGCTTCAGCCGCCCGGCGCCGGCCAGCAGGTGCAGGGCCCGGCCGTTGTTCGCCGGGTCCACCGGCAGCGCGATGCGGGCGCCGTCGGGCAGCTGCGAGATGTCGTCGTAGCGCGTGGAGTAAACGCCCGCGGGCGAGCCGACGGCGTAGAACAGCGGCACCACGTCGGTTCCGTTGTCCCGGTTGAAGGTCTGCAGGTAGGCACCGTGCTGGAAGAAGTTGAAGTCGGCCTCCCCGGCGCTGACCGCGTGGTTGGGCTGCACGATGTCGGTCACGTACCGGACGTCGAGCCGCCAGCCCTCGGCTTCGAGCTGTTCGCGGGCGATCTCCAGCGGGTCGTGGTACGGCGGGCTGTCGGTGGCGATGATGCTGATGGTGCGCTCGTCCGACGCGGTGCCGCCGGCCAGCCCGCAGCCGGCGAGGGCCAGCACCAGGGTGCCGATCAGGGCGAGGAAGTGCTTGTTCCGGCGGGACGGGTGGTGCGATGTGGACACTGTGGTCGCTTTCTGCTGGTTCGCGGAGGTGCGGGTCGTGAGCGCGCGACCGGGGTGGGGCCCGGCCGAGCGCTCACGACCTCTCCCCCACCTCGGTGGTCAGGTGTACCAAGTGGGTTCGGGCAGTTCGCCGAGCAGCGCGTAGCGCCCGACCTCCACCCGCTTGTAGGCGACGGGGTCGTGCAGGCTGTGCGTGCGCAGGTTCCGCCAGTAGATGTCCAGGCCGACCGAGTTCGCGGTGGCCCGCGCGCCGGTGACCTCGAAGATCCGGCTGCTGACCTCCAGACCGGTGTCGATGATGCGCTGCTTGGCCGCCGCGATCAGCACCGCGGCCTCGCCCCGCTGCCGCTCGGTCAGCGACTCGCGCTCGGCGTGCAGCAGCCCGGACAGCACGGCACCGGCCTTGTCGATCAGCGCTTCGGCGGCCCACAGCTTGGCCTGGAGGTCGCCGAACGCGTCGAGCACGTAGAACTCCTCGGTCGCGGAGTCCTTGTTGTCCCCGCCGTAGGGCCAGGGCCGGGTGCGCTCCGCGGTGTAGGCCAGGCCCGCCTGCAACGCAGCCTGGGCGATGCCGAGGTAGAAGTTGGCGAACACCAGCTGGATCGTCGGCACGTTGAGCGTGTTGTAGGTCAGCGGGCGGAACTCCTTGTCCACGTAGCCCGCCGCCGAGGCCCACGGCACCCGCACGTCCTCGACGAGCACGCTGCCGGATTCGGTGAGCCGCTGGCCCAGGTTGTCCCAGTCGTCGCCGAAGGTGATGCCCTGCTGGTCGGACGGGACGATCGCGAAGACGTGCCCGCCGCTGTCCTCCAGCACGCCTTCCAGCACCGTCAGGTCGGAGACCTTGCCGCCGGTGGAGAAGGACTTCCGGCCGCGGAAGACCAGCCAGTCGCCTTCGTCGGCGATGACCAGATCGTCGTCGCGGGGGTTGACCGCTCCGCCGAAGAAGAGGTTGTTGCCGGTGTAGAGCTCTTCGACCGCGGCGATCTGCTCGGTGGTGCCGACCAGCCGCGCCGCCCAGGCCCACAGGTAGTGGTAGCCGAGCAGCTGCCCGATCGAGCCGTCGCCCCTGGCGACTTCGCGGACGACCCGGTAGGCGGTCTCCCAGCTCTCGCCGGCGCCGCCGTGCTCCCGCGGCCCGAGCAGCGTCACCAGCCCGGCGTCCTTGAGCAGCGCCACCTCCTCGTACGGCGTGCTGTTCGCCCGGTCCCGGGCCAGGGCGTCGGTGGCCAGCACCGCGGCGACGTCCTTGGCGCGTTCGATCCACTCGGCCGCGGTGGCGGGCCGCGCGTCGGTCCAGTTCCTCGTGGTCATCGTCGTACCCCTCCGGTCACCGTGCGTTTCCGGCACCGAGCGGGTCGCCGGTGCGGTCGAGTTCGGCTTCGAGTTCGCGGACGATCGGCAGCACGTGGCGGCCGAAGTGCTCGACGTCGTCGAGGTAGTGCAGGAAACCGAGCAGGATCAGGTCCGCGCCGCGCTTCTTGTACTCGACGATGCGGTGCGCGATCTGCTCCGGCGTGCCGATCAGCCCGGTGCGGAACCCGTCGTTGTACTGCACCAGGTCGGCGAACCCGGAGTCCGCCCACATCCCCTTTCCGTCCGAAGTGGACTGACCGGCCTGCCGCACGGCGGCGCGGAAGCCCTCCACCGCCTCGGTGTCGGCCTGTTCGACGATCTGGCGCAGCACGTCGCGCGCCCGCGCCTCGGTGTCGCGGGCGATCAGGAAGCCGTTCAGGCCGAACCGCACGGTGCGGCCGTGCTCGGCGGCGACGGCCCGGACGTCGGCGACCTGCTCGGTGAAGCCGTCGAAGTCCTTGCCGTTGCTGAAGTACCAGTCGGAGACGCGGCCGGCCACCTGCCGCGCGGCGGTGGAGTTCCCGCCCTGGAAGATCTCCGGGTGCGCCCGGCCGGGCACCGGGTGGGGCTGCGGGCGCAGGCTGAAGTCGTGGATCCGGTAGAAGTCGCCGCTGAAGTCGAAGTCCGGCCGGGTCCACAGGCCGCGCAGCACCCGGATGAACTCCTCCGTGCGGCGATAGCGCTCGTCGTGCTCCAGCCAGGGTTCGCCGAGGCCGGTGAACTCGTCCTTGAACCAGCCGCTGACGATGTTCACCGCGAAGCGGCCCCGGGACAGCAGATCGGCGGTGATGCCGAACTTGGCCAGGATCGCCGGGTGCCAGAGCCCGGGGTGCGCGGCGACGATCAGCTTCAGCCGTTCGGTGGCCAGCAGCAGCCCGAGGCTGAACGCGGCCGGGTCGTGCTGCTGGGCGGCGCCGTAGCTGGAGGCGTAGCGGACCTGGCTGAGCGCGTACTCGAACCCGCTGCGCTCGGCGAGCACCGCGAGTTCCCGGTTGTAGTCGAATCCGAAGTCGGTTCGCTGTTCTATCCTGCTGGTGACCAGGCCACCGCTGACGTTGGGCACCCAGTAGGCGAATTTCAGCGGTTCGGCGCGGTGGGCGTCGGACATGCTCATCTCCTGTCGCGCGCGGGGCACCGGCGCGCGGCACCGGCGCCAGCTGCGATCGCAGCTCGCGGGAAAACGGGGATCGGTCGCCCTGATCGGGCGGCGGAGGAGATCAGCAGCCGCGACAGGACTGCGCGCCGACGCGAACGAGGTCGACGTGGCGGCGCCTGGTCAGCCGGTCTGCGGGGAACACGGATCAATGCCACCAGAGAAGATCAGCGGTGTCAACGGATCTCAACACCCGGACATCGTCCTATGTGGATTGGAAAAGGCCCACCGGGCGGCGTGGTGCCGCCCGGTGGGCCCGCTGTCCTGTCGTCGGTCAGGAGGCCGCGGCCGGCTCCCGCGACCCGCCCGCGAACGGGATGCTCGCCGGCGCGGCATCGGCCGCCCCGGCCGGGTGCCGCCACAGGCCCTTGCGCTCCAGGATCGGCAGCACGCCTTCGCCGAACCAGTACGCCTCCTCCAGGTGCGGGTGCCCGGAGAGCACGAACTCGTCGATGCCGAGCGCGTGGTACTCCTCGATCCGCTCGGCCACCTCGGCGTGGCTGCCGACCAGCGCGGTCCCGGCCCCGCCGCGCACCAGGCCGACGCCCGCCCACAGGTTCGGGTAGATCTCCAGGTTCGCCGTCGATCCGCCGTGCAGCTCCAGCATCCGCCGCTGCCCTTCGGACTCGCTGCGCCCCAAGCCCTCCTGCACTCGTGAGATCGTCGCCGGGTCCAGCGCGTCCAGCAGCCGCCGCGCCTCCGCCCAGGCCTGCTCGCTGGTGTCGCGGCTGATCACGTGCAGCCGGATGCCGAAGCGCGGGGCGCGGCCCTGCTCAGCCGCCAGCGCACGGATCCACTCGACCTTCTCCGCGACCTTCTGCGGCGGCTCGCCCCAGGTCAGGTACACGTCGGCGTGCTTGGCCGCGACAGTGCCCGCCGCGGGCGAGGATCCGCCGAAGTACAGCGCGGGCACCGGGTCCGGGGTGCGGGCGAGCTCGGCGCCTTCGACGTGCACGTGCTCGCCCTCGAAGTCGACCCGCTCGCCCCGCCACAACCCCCGCACGACGTGCAGGAACTCGTCGCAGCGCGCGTAGCGGGCGTCCTTGTCCAGGAAGTCGCCGTAGGCGCGCTGCTCGGCGCTCTCACCGCCGGTCACCACGTTGAGCAGCAACCGCTTGCCGGAATGGCGCTGGAACGTCGCGGCCATCTGCGCGCCCAGCGTCGGCGACAGCAGCCCGGGCCGGAACGCCACCAGGAACTTCAGCCGCTCGGTGACCTCCGCCAGCATCGCCGTGGACAGCCAGGCGTCCTCGCACCAGGCACCGGTCGGCGTCAGCGCGCCCTCGAACCCGAGCTGCTCGGCGCTGCGGGCGATCTGTCCGAGGTAGGCCAGCGTCGCCGGCCGGGAGCCGGTGGCGGTGTTGGTCGTCGCCACGCCGTGCCCGCCGCCGACGAGGTACCGGCTGTCGCCGTAAGTGGGCAGGAACCAGTGGAAGGTCAAAGACATCAGTCACTCCAGGGGAAGCGGGACCGGCCCAGCACGTGGTCGCGAACCCGTCGAGTCCGTTGTGGACGAAGAGGTGGCCTCGCCGCGCGGGCGGGCGGGGGAACTGCCGGTCAGGGACGACAGGCCTGCGCCGACACGCGGTGGAAGTCCACGTGCCGGCGCCTGGTGAACAGCGCCGCAGCTCGCACGGATCAATCGCAGCAAAGCCGCGCCGCAGGTGTCAACCGGCGGCCGGGCCATCCCACCTGGCGGACCGGCGCGGTGATCCCATCCGCTGGAACCGGCCTGCCGCACCGTTGACACCGCGTCGGCCGCCTCCATAGCGTCGCCGTGTGCTCCGACCGGTGCTGCTGACCTGCCGCCACCACGTGGACCTGCTGCGCGTTACGTCCGCGGCCTGTTCCACCTCCTGAACCACCAGCCGATCCGGCACGCACCCACGGCCCCGAGCGGGCCGCCTTCTTCCGCAGGAGACAGCACCATGACCGCGACCTCGCACGCCGAGGCGCCCGGCACCCGGCAGGTGCCGGCCAAGGACGTCCGCACGGTGATCGCGTCCAGCCTGATGGGCACCACCGTCGAGTGGTACGACTTCTTCCTCTACAGCACCGCCGCCGGGCTCGTCTTCGACAAGCTGTTCTTCCCCACCGACGATCCGACGATCTCCACCGTGCTGGCCTTCGCCACGTTCTTCGTGGGCTTCGTCGCCCGCCCGCTCGGCGGTGTCCTGTTCGGACACATCGGGGACCGGATCGGCCGCAAGCGCACGCTGGTGACCACGATGCTGCTGATGGGCGTGGCCACGGCCCTGATGGGCGCGCTGCCCACCTACGCCGACATCGGGCTGCTCGCGCCAGTCCTGCTGGTGCTGCTGCGCGTCGTGCAGGGCTTGGCGATCGGCGGCGAGTGGGCGGGCGCGGTGCTCATGGCGGTGGAGTACGCGCCGCCGGGCAAGCAGGCCCGCTACGGCGCCTGGCCGCAGGTCGGCCTCGCACTGGGGCTGGGCTTGGGCACCGGGCTGTTCGCACTGCTCGGCAACGTGCTCGACGACGAGCAGTTCCTCGGCTACGGCTGGCGGATCGCGTTCGGGCTCAGCATCGTGCTGGTGTTCATCGGTCTGCTGATCCGCCTGCGGGTGGCCGAAACACCGGCCTTCGAGCAGATGCGCGCGGCGCGGGAAACCTCCCGCGCACCTTTCCTGGACCTCTTCCGGGACCGCACGGCCCGCCGCAACACGCTGCTCGGCCTGCTCTCGCGCTGGGCCGAGGGCGCCGCTTTCAACACCTGGGCGGTGTTCTTCCTGTCCTACGCGACCACGACCCTCGACCTGCCGCGCACCGATGTGCTGGTGGCCGTGATGGCCGCCTCGATCGCGCTGGCCGTGCTCATCCCGGTGTTCGGACGGCTCGCCGACCGCTGGACTCCCCGCCGCACCTACACCTTCGGCGCGGCGCTGTTCGCGGCATCGGTCTTCCCCGCGTTCCTCGCGTTCCAGACCCGCGACCCGCTGCTGATCGGAGTGGTGATCGTGCTGGTGCTGGGCGTCGTCCACGCGGTGCTCTACGCCCCGCAAGGCACGCTGTACGCGCAGCTGGCGCCGGTGCGGCTGCGCTACACCGGGATGTCGTTCGTCTACCAGTTCTCCGGCATCTACGCCTCGGGCCTCACGCCAATGGTGATCACGATGCTTCTGGCCGTCGGTGGCTCGCCGTGGTGGGCCTGCGGTTACCTCGTGCTCGCCGGGCTCATCGGCGCGGGCGCGACGCTGGCGCTGCGCCCGCGCGACCTGTACTTCGGGCGCGACGCCTGAGCGTTCAGGCCGGTGCTCCGGTGGTCCAGCCGAAGACCGGGAGCGCGTCGTTGATCGCGTGATCACCCACCGCCCGGGCCTTGTAGATCAGCGGGTTGTGCACGGTGAGCGTGCGGGCGTTGCGCCAGTGCCGGTCGAGCTGCCGCGCCTCGCTGACCACCGACGACCCGCCCACCTCGAACAGCTCCGCCGTGGCGCGCAGGACCACGTCGGCGATGGCCACCTGCGCTCTGGCCACGTCGTCCTCGGCGGCGATGACGTCGGCCTGCGCGCCTTCCTGCGCCCGGTGCACCGAGGCGACCGCGGCTTCCAGCGTCGCCTGAGCGGCGAACGCGGCGCTGTGGATCTTGCCGACCACCTGCTGGACCAGCGGGTCGTCCTTGGGCAGCGGCGCGCTGGCGTGGCTGTAAGAGCGGCGGCGCTGCCGCACGAACCCGGTGGCGTCGCGCGCCGCCGCTCGCGCCACGCCGACGAGGGAGGCCAGCAGCACGAGCTGCGCCAACGCGGTGTGCAGGCCAGGGCTCCGGTCCCACGGCACGACGTGCGCCGGGTCGACTTCGACGTCGGTGAACTCGACCGTGCCGCTGGCGGTGGTCCGCTGCCCGAAGCCGTCCCAGTCGTCGCGCTGGACCAGCCCGGCCGCGTTCGCCGGAACCCGCGCCACGACCAGCTCCCCCGGCGCCCGCTCGGCGCGCACGGTCAGCCAGTCCGCGAACAGACTGCCCGTGGCGTAGAACTTCGTGCCGTTGAGCACCGGGCGCCCGTCCTTCTCCGACAACCGGGTGTTCAGCCGCCCCACCTCGTGCGGACCGCGTTCGCTGATCGCGTTGCCGACCAACGTCCCGCCCGCGACCAGCCGGAGCCATTCGTCGCGCGCGGCCGACGGCGGCTGCCGCAGCTGCTCCTCGACGAAGAGGACGTGCGGGCGCAGCGCCTGCGGCAGGTTGGAATCGGCCTCGCCCAGCTCCACCAGCAGGCCGAACAGCTCGTCCAGCCGGGCTCCGGCACCGCCGAACCGCCGCGGCACCCGGACCGCGCCGAAACCGGCGTCCCGCAGCCGGCCCACCTCCTCGTGCGGCAGGCGGCGCTGCCGCTCGCGGTCCACCGCGCCGTCAGCGATCCGCTCGAACACCGGGCGGAACCGCGCCGCCAGCTCCTCCGTCGACACGTGGTTCTCCTTGTCCTCAGACGATTCCGTTGCGGGGCGGGTGCGTTCCGTTGAGCTCGTAGTCGCCCAGGTGCTGGACCTTCCACCGGCGCGGGTCGTGCAGGGTGTGCGTGCGGGCGTTGCGCCAGTGCCGGTCGAGGTTGCGGCCCGCCCGGGCGGCCCGGGCGCCGATGAGCGCGAAGATGTCGCTGGACACCGACACCGCGGCGTCGTCGGCTTGCGCGCGGATGGCAGCCACCGCGACGGACGCCTCCGCCGCCTTGTCCTCGGCGTCGTCCGCTCCCGAGTCGATCGCCCGCCTCGCGGCGTCGAGCGCATCGCCCGCTTCGTTCAGCAACGCCTTGGCCGCGCGCACGCGCAGCGCGAGCTCGCCGAAGCGCTGCACCACCAGCGGCTCCTCCGCGGTGCGTTCCACACCGGCCTCCCACCACGGGCGGCTGAGCTCGCGCACCCCGGTCCCGCCGTCGCGCAGCGCGGCCTCGGCGATGCCCACGTCGATCGCGGCGTGCAGGAACTGCCCGTAGGCACCGAAGATCTCGGTCTCGCCGAAGGTCCGGTAGTGCGGCACCACCCGCTCCGGCGGCACCCGGACGCCGTCCAGCAGCACCGTGCCGCTGGCCGTGGTGCGCTGCCCGATGCCGTCCCAGTCGTCCAGCACGGTCAGCCCGTCGGCCCCGGCCGGGACGAACGCCGCGTTGACCCGGTTCTCGCCGTCGACCGCGAACACCGGGATCCAGTGCGCGAACAGCGCGCCGGTGGTGTAGTTCTTGGTCCCGGTGATCCGGAAGTCCCCGCCGGGCTGCTCGACCAGCCTGGTCTCGAAGGCGTGCGCGGTCTTCGCCCCGGCCTCGGCCAGCGCGTTGCCGAACCGCTTGCCAGCCAGCACCTCGGCGTCGAAGAAGGCCAGCTGGCGCTCGGTGGCGTTGTGCCGGAGCACGTTGAGGAAGAAGAAGTGGTTCTGCGGGATCTGGCCGATGCTCGAATCACCGGCCGCGAGCAGCCGGAAGACCGAACCCAAGGTCCGGTGCGACACCTCCGCACCGCCGTGCCGCCGGGGCACGGTGATGCCGAGCAGCCCGCTCTCGGACAGCTCCGCCAGCTCGTCCTTCGGCAGGATCCGCTGCGCGTCCCGCTGCGAGGCGCCTTCGGCGAACCGCTCTCCCAGCCGGGCGGCGACGGCGAGCGCCTCCGCGTCGTCGGCGATGACGTGGACCATCGGACTCCTCCACAGTCTGCGGTGAAACACCAAGTGCACCGGTCTTCTCGATCCGGACACTACCGATCGGACCGGCCCGCTCAACCCCGTTCCAGATGCTGGTAGCCGCCCGATGAGTCCACTGTGGCCGTTCTGTTTCGGAACGGTTAAGCAGGAATCACCGTGATCCACAGAGGACTTGCGAACCGGGTCCACAACCGGCAGCTCCGGCGCGAACCGCTCTCCATCGAGCGGGTGGCGTCGGTCTCGGCCCGTTCCGGCGCGGCCGGACCAGGGACTATCGTGCGGAGGGCGCTCCGTTGCACCGCCCGGGGGCAGGAGGGACGCATGAGCACCGAGCACTGGCGGCCGAGCAGCACCCACTGGGGCGCCTTCCGCGCCGCCACCGATGCCGACGGCACCCTCCGCGTCCAGCCGCACCCCGCCGATCCCGCGCCATCGCCGCTGCTGGGCAACCTGGCGGGCACCGTCAGGCACCGCACCCGCGTCCGGCGGCCCGCGATCCGCCGCGGCTGGCTCACGGGTGGTCCCGGCCCGACCGGTGCTCGCGGCGACGAGGAGTTCGTGGAGGTCGGCTGGGACACCGCGCTGGACCTCGTCGCCGAGCAGCTGGAGCGCACCCGGCGCGAGCACGGCAACGAGGCGATCTTCGGCGGCTCCTACGGCTGGGCCAGCGCCGGGCGGTTCCACCACGCGCAGAGCCAGCTGCACCGGTTCCACAACACCATCGGCGGCTACACCGCCTCGCGCAACAACTACAGCTTCGGCACCTCCCAGGTGCTACTGCCGCACGTGATCGGCAGCACCGACGCGCTGCTGCAGCACGCCGACAGCTGGGCGACGATCCAGGAGCACACCGACCTCGTGGTTGCCTTCGGCGGGCTGCCCGGCAAGAACCTCTCGATCGCCTCCGGCGGCATCACCCGCCACACCGGTTCCGCCGCGCTGCGCGACCTGGGCACCGATCTGGTGGCGATCAGCCCGCTCGCCGACGACGTCCCGGCCGGCCCCGGCGCGGACTGGTGGCCGATCGCGCCCGGCACCGACGTCGCCCTCCAGCTCGGGCTGGCCCACACCCTGCTCACCACCGGCCGCCACGACCAGGACTTCCTGGACCGCTGCTGCACCGGCTCCGAGGTGTTCGCCGGGTACCTGCTCGGCGATGCGGACGGGATCGCGAAGTCCGCCGAGTGGGCGGCCGGGATCTGCGGGATCGACGCGACGGCCATCAGGGCCCTGGCCGATCGGATGGCCGCCGGGCGCACGCTGATCACGGTCTCGTGGTCGTTGCAGCGCACCGAGCACGGCGAGCAGCCGGTGTGGGCGGGGCTCGCGCTGGCCGCGATGCTCGGCCAGATCGGGCTGCCCGGCGGCGGATTCGGTCACGGTTACGGGTCGATGGCCGACATCGGCGACGACGCGCCCGCGGTGCGGCCGCCCACGCTGCCGCTGGGCCGCAACCCGGTGCGGGCGTTCATCCCGGTGGCCCGCATCGCCGACCTGCTGCTCAACCCGGGACAGCAGTACGACTACGACGGTCAGCGCCTGACCTACCCGGACATCCGGCTGGTGCACTGGGCAGGCGGCAACCCGTTCCACCACCACCAGGACCTGAACCGGCTGCGCCGGGCGTTCGGCCGCCCGGACACCGTCGTCGTGCACGAAACGCACTGGACGGCCACCGCCCGGCACGCCGACGTGGTGTTCCCGGCGACCACGGCGCTGGAGCGCGAGGACGTCGGTGCCGGGCGCCGCGACAGCCACCTGATCGCGATGCACCAGGTGCTCGACCCGGTCGGTGAGGCCCGGGACGACTACGCCGTCCTGGCCGGGCTCGCCCAGCGGCTGGGCACCCACCAGGAGTTCACCGAGGGCCGCTCAGCCCGCGAGTGGCTGGTGCACCTCTACGAGCAGTGGCGCGCGGGGCTGGTCGCGCAGGGCCACGACGTCCCGCCGTTCGCCGAGTTCTGGGCGGCCGGAGATCTGCGGATGCCGGATGTCCGACACCGCGCGCCGCTCGCGGCGCTGCGCTCCGACCCGGAGCGGAACCCGCTGCCCACGCCCAGCGGCCGGATCGAGCTGTTCTCCGCGACGATCGACTCCTTCGGCTACCCCGATTGCCCCGGCCACCCGGTGTGGTTGCCCGCGCGGCAGCGGCGCGGCGGCCCGCTGCACCTGATCGCCAACCAGCCGCCGACGCGGCTGCACGGCCAGGGCGACGTGGGCGAGGTCAGCCAGCGCGCCAAGGTCGCGGGGCGCGAGCCGATCCGCATCCACCCGCGGGACGCCGCCGCGCGGGAGATCTCCGACGGCGACGTGGTCCGGGTGTTCAACCACCTCGGCGCCTGCCTGGCCGGAGCCCGCGTGAGCGAGGACGTCCGGCCGGGCGTGGTCGTGCTGCCCACCGGAGCGTGGTTCGACCCGCAACCCGATCCGGCGCGCCCCGGCGAAACCCTCTGCGCGCACGGCAATCCCAACGTGCTGACCGCCGATGTGCCGTCGTCCCGGCTGTCCCAGGGCTGCGCCGGCCAGCACGCGCACGTCGAGGTCGAGCGCCACCTCGGCCCGGTCCCGGCGCTGCGCTGCAGCGCGCCGCCACCGCTGGCCGATTCCTGAGCTCAGCGGCGCGCTTTGCCCGCACGCGGTGCGATTTCCGCTCCGCCGCAGCGGTTTTGCGGTGACCAGTTCGCGGAGTGGTCCTGGTCCTTTGCGGTGAGCTCGTTTCAGGAATCTTGACCGGATTCCAACCAGATCATTATGGTCCAGACCACACCGAATCCTCGGGGCGGCAGGTCGGCCGGCGGTCGTCGACCACGCCGTTGCTCTCCCCTACCAAGGCGAATCCCGCACTTCGCCGGCCGCCAGCACCGGGGGGCCCGCCCGGCCGGGAACGACCCGGCCGGATCGACAAGGGAGTCGATATGAACTCGAAGCGCAAGTTCGCCGCGGCGGCGATCGGCGCGGCGATCGCGCCCTTCCTGGTGGCCATCCCCACCTCGACCGCCAGCGCGCACGGCTACATCGACACGCCGGCGAGCCGCCAGGCGCAGTGCGCCCGCGGCACCGTGCCCTGCGGTCAGATCAAGTGGGAGCCGCAGAGCGTCGAAGGCCCCAAGGGCCTGACCAGCTGCAGCGGCGGCAACAGCCGCTTCTCCGACCTGGACGACGACAGCAAGGGGTGGCAGGCCACGAAGGTCGGCAACTCGGTGAACTTCCACTGGACGCTCACCGCGCCGCACGCCACCACCACGTGGGAGTACTTCATCGGCGGCAACCGCGTCGCGGTCTTCGACGACGGCGGCAAGCGCCCGCCGAACTCGTTGTCGCACAATGTCAACCTCGGTGGCGTGAGCGGCAAGCAGAAGCTGCTGGCGGTGTGGAACATCGCCGACACCGGCAACGCGTTCTACGCCTGCGTCGACCTCGACGTCAGCTGAGACGCGCCGGGCCCCGGCCCGGCACGCGGAGACTCCCGCGGGATCCGGCCGCGCCAGCCGGATCCCGCGGGATCTTCACGTCAGGACTGACCCGACAGCGCCGCGCGGACCTCGTCCGCCGCGCGGCGGCCGGACTCCACCGCTCCGTCGAAGTAACCGTTCCACCGCACCGCCGTTTCGGTGCAGGCCCAGTGCAGTGCCCCGACCGGTGCGCGCAGCACCGCGCCGAACGAGGTCCAGCCGCCGGGGATGAAGTGCCCGGAGAAGCAGCCCCTCGTCCACTCCTCGGCCAGCCAGTCGAACTCGACGAGCTCGTCGGGCTCGAGCGCCCGCTCGCCGAACAGCTCGCCGAGCTGCGCCAGCACGATCCGCCGCCGCTCGGCCGCATCGCGGCGGCGCAGCAGGATCGCTTCCTCGCCGTAGGCGAAGGCGGTCAGCACGGCCCGGGGCGAGTTCGGCGGCGTGTTGTCCACGGTTTCGGTGAGCACACCCGAGGTGGACCGCGCGACGCCGGAAAAGCCGTCCGCGCGCCAGAACGGTTCCGGGTAGACGGCGTGCACCTTCAACGCGGTCCCGGCGGGCATCCGCTGGAACGCGCCCTCGCGCAGTCCCGGCAGCGGCGGGTCGTACTGGATGCGCCCGGCGAGCATCGGCGGCACCGCGATGATCACCCGCGAGGCCCAGTGCTCGCCGAGCCGGGTGACCAGCCGCGCGCCCGACCCGTCGTGCTCGATGCGCAGGACCGGGTCGCTGAGGTGCACGGTGCCCGCGGGCAGATCGGCCGCCATCCGGTTGGCGATCTCCTGCGCACCGCCCACGATCCGCGTGTCCTGCGCGGCCCCCTCGTAGCCGAGCAGCGGTTCCACGCCGCCCGCGCTGGCGATGTAGAACAGCGTCTCCAGCACCGAGGTCTCGTTGGCGCTGCCTGCGAGCAGCCCGCCGGAGATCACCCGGTCCAGGAACCTGGCCGCCACCTGCGAGCAGCCCCGGTCGGCGATCCAGGAGGCGAAGGTGTGGCGGTCCCATTCCGCCGCCCGGGGCGCGTTCCACGGCTCGGCCACCGGGACCTGCCGCGCCATGGCGTCGATCTCGGCGAGGAGTTCGGCGATCTCCGGCGGGGAGCCGGTGAGCCGCTCGCCGCCGTAGTCGACGATCATCGCGCCCTCGCCGGGCGTCGGGTAGGTCTCGATGCCGTAGCGGTGCACGAGCTCGGTGATGTTCAGCTGGGTCGGCCCGATCCACTGCCCGCCGAGGTCGAGCTGCGTGCCGTCCGGCAGGTATCGGGTCAGCACCCGCCCGCCGACGCGAGGGCGCGCCTCCAGCACCCGGGTGGAGAGCCCGGCGCGCACCAGTTCGTGCGCGGCGCTGAGCCCGGCGAAACCCGCTCCGACGACGACCGCGTCGTAGTACCCGTACCGAGGCATCCCGCCACCACCCGATCGCCGAAGGCCACCGCGACGAGTGTCGGCACGCCGACCTGCCCGGGCAACTCGTGGCGGGATGCCGTGCTCACGGGTTCGGGAACTCCGGTCCGGTGTAGGTGGTGCTCACCTCGATCTCGCCGCTGACGATCCGCTCGCTGAGCGCGTCGAGCTCGGCGCGCACCTGCTCGGGGACGTCCGGAGCGAGGGTGAGGCGGACGGCATCGGGCGTTTCCAGTCCGATTCGGACGTTCTCGCCGCCGTGCAGCCCGCCGTTCGCGAAGTCCTCGATGGCCCGGAAGACCGCCACGCCCGAGTCGGCGATGGCCGAACCGGCGAAGACGGCGGGATCCTCGGCGGTGAAGTCGCGGACGTTGCCGAACTGGCGGCCCTTCCCGGCGGCCCGGATGGCCTCGGCGACACCGGGACGCCCGGCGTTGAGCATGGTGAAGATCAGGTCCGCGCCCGCGTCGAGTTCCGCGGTGGCCACGCGCCGGGCCAGCTCGACGTCGTCCTGATCGCCGGAGAAGTTCGTCAGCACCCGGGCGCCCGGGTTGGTGTGCGCGACACCGGCCACGAACGCCGCGCGGCCCTTCAGCCCCGGCACCGGGCGGATCCCCGACATGTGGCCGACCACGCCGGACTCGGTCAGCAGCCCGGCGGCGGCACCGGCGAGCCAGGCCGACTGCTCCTGCAGCACCTCGTAGCTCGCCAGGTTGGGGCCGGTGACGTCGGACTGGGTCACCACGAACGTGGTCCGCGGGAACTCGGCGGCCACCACCTCCGCGGCGGCGTTGTTCTGCCCGCCCTGCGCCACGACCAGGTCGACCCCACGGCCGGCCAGCTCCCGCAGCGCTCGTTCCAGCTCGGGCTGCTTCGGCGCCACTTGGTCGACCACCGCGAGCTCGGCGCCGAACTGCTGCTCCGCCCGCTTGGCGCCGTTGTAGCCGGCTTCCATGAACCCGCCGTCGTGGCGCGGCCCGGCGAGCAGCAGCCCCACCCGGATCCCGGGCGGTTGTTGCGGGGCGTTCTCGGTGGTCGCGGGCGCGCCGCACGCTCCCACCGCGAAGATCCCCACCGCAGCCACCAGCGCCTTCGGAACGAACCGCATGCCCACCCGCCTCTTCCGGATCACGAACAAGTGCTTCGGTATACCAAAATGCGCGACCGGGCGGCGAAAGCAAAGACCTTCCCGCCCTGCGGGAATCGGCCCCACCGCCGACCGCGCATGCTCCTGTCATGTCAGCGACTGGTGTACTGTTCTCCCCGTGCTGAAGTGTGAGTCGCGGGAAGACGCATTGGCCCGGCTGGGCCGAGCACTGGCCGACCCGACCCGATGCCGGATCCTGGTCGCCCTGCTCGACGGCAACAACTACCCCGGGCAGCTGGCCGAGCAGCTCGGACTCTCCCGCTCCAACGTGTCCAACCACCTGGCCTGCCTGCGCGGCTGCGGCCTGGTCGTCGCCACCTACCAGGGGCGGCAGGTCCGGTACGCCCTGGCCGATGACCACCTGGCCCGGGCATTGCGCGAGCTGGTGCAGGTCGTGCTCGCCGTCGACACCTCCGAGCCCTGCCTCGACGAGGCCGAGCCCGGTGCAACACCGGCGAAGGCAAGCCGGTGAGCGAGCTCCGCGATCGGGCTGAACCGCAGTCGCCCGGCCCCGCACGGCAGGACGAGTGCTGCGGCGCGACTCCAGCGACCACCGCGAGCCCGGATCGCCGGGCGGTGCTCACGCGACGCGTGCGCCTGCTGGTGGCCGCCACGATCACCTACAACATCATCGAGGCGGTCGTCGCGATCGCGGCGGGATCGGTCGCGTCCTCGACCGCGCTGATCGGCTTCGGGCTCGACTCCGTGATCGAGGTGGCATCGGCCGCTGCGGTCGCCTGGCAGTTCTCCGGTGCCGATCCCGAGGCCCGCGAGCGGACCGCGCTCAAGGTCATCGCGGTGTCGTTCTTCGCGCTGGCCGCATACGTCACCGTCGAGTCGGTCCGTTCGCTGCTCGGGGCCGAATCCGCCGATCATTCGACGGTCGGCATCGTTCTCGCCGCGTTGTCGCTGGTGATCATGCCGGGGCTGTCCTACGCGCAGCGCCGGACCGGACGGGAGCTCGGCTCGGCGAGCGCGGTCGCCGACTCCAGGCAAACCCTGCTCTGCACGTACCTCTCCGGCGTCCTGCTGGTCGGCTTGCTGCTCAACAGCTCGTTCGGCTGGTCGTGGGCCGATCCGGTCGTCGCCCTGGTCATCGCCGCGGTGGCGGTGAAGGAAGGCCGCGAAGCCTGGCGCGGCGAGCACTGCTGCTGACCCGGCGAGCACGCCGCGCGCGGCTCCTCCCGGATGGCGGCCTCAGCCGAGGAGAGCCGTGACCGTGAAGAGGACCGGCACCGAGAGGATCGTGGAGAGCAGGATCGATTCGCGGGCCAGGCGGACTCCCACGTTGTAGTGGGAGGCGTAGACGAAGAGGTTCTGCGCCGCGGGGAGCGCCGAGATCACCACCGCCGCGAACAGCGGCGCGCCCTCGAGGCCGAACAGGCCCGCGCCGATCGACCAGGCGATCACCGGGTGCACCACCGACTTCACCGCGACCGACAGCAGCACCGGCCCGCGCTCGGCGCCTCCCGCCGGGAGTTTGCTGCCGTGCAGCGAGATGCCGAAGGCCAGCAGGACAGTGGGCACCGACAGGTGCCCCAGCAGCGTGATCGGCTCCATGACCGGGGCCGGGATCCGCCAACCGACCAGCGAGAGGCCGACACCGATCAGCGAGCAGATGACGATCGGGTTGCGGAACGGCGCGAGCAACCGCGTCCACACCGAGCTGCGCTCGCCCGCCTGCGCGTAGTCGATGACGGTCAGCCCGATGGGCGTCATGACCAGCAGCTGGAACAGCATCACCGGCGCCACCAGGGTCGCGTCGCCGAGCACGTAGACCGCGATCGGGATGCCGAGGTTGCCCGCGTTGACGTAGCTGGAGCACAGGGCACCGATCGTGGTGCGCCGGACGTTCCACTTGCGCAGCACGCCGACCAGCACGAACAGCGCGGCCGCGGCGAACGTGCTCAGCGCCGTGACCAGCAGCGGGATCGAGAAGAGCACCGCGACGTCGGATTCGGAGAGCATCTTGAGCAGCAGCGCCGGCGTGCCGACGTAGAACGACAGCTTGGTCAGCGCCTCGCGCCCGCTCGCGCCCAGCGCGCCGGTGCGGCCGAGCAGGTAGCCGATCAGCACGATGGCGGCGATGACGCCGAAGCCCTGGATCACGCCGGACACGGAACCTCCCGGTATCCGGCTCCGCAGCGTCCTCTGAGGACAGTGAAGGCCGGTCGGCTTCCTCGTCGGGAGCGGAGCATTCTTTTCTTCCGTGCTAATGGGTTTCGCCGGCACGGGTCGTGCCGCCCGGCGATCGCCCTGGGCACGACCCATACGCTTAGCGATCCTAAGCGATCAGCGCCGCACCCAGAGCATGGCGATGCTCACAGCCGGTCAGCTCTTGCCGTCGGTCTCGGCGGATTCCAGCGGGAGGAGGTCGGTGCGGCCGTCGGAGCTGGGCGGACCGCCCGGCAGCCGGACCGCCTTCGGCAGCGCGCCCGGGCTCCACGTGCCCCAGTGCGTTTCCCGGTGGACCTCCGTCGCCGTCGCGGCGGGCAGGGCGTCGGGCTGGAACGGGTCCACCACGTAGAACGCGCCCCAGTCCCGGTGCAGATCGCCCTTGAGGTAGCTCGGCATCACCCGCACGCTGGCCGCCACGTTGAGCCAGCCGAACGGCCCGCCCCCGGAGGAGCCCGACCAGTTCTGCCCCATGTCGCGCAGCATCCCGCCGCCGGCCACCCGGAACCGCGGCAGCTCCACGATCCCGCCGTGCAGGCTCGCGAGGTTCAGGCACGGGTGCACCAGCGCGGCGGGCCACTCGACGAACGTCGGCTCGGCGCCCGTCACCTCGGTCATGGTGGTCAGCTGCGGGACCCGCGGTGCGCTGAACGACATCCAGCCGCCCTCGTCGACCTTCTGGTCGGCGGCCAGCACCCGCAGCTTGGTGGCACCGTCCACAGTGAACCGCAGGTCCTGCCAGGCGCGGCTGTTCTGCACCAGCTCGCGCTCCGCGACGATCTCGAAGCCCTCCGGGGTATCGCGGCCGAGCTCGACGCGCAGCGAGTTCGCGCCGGTCGCCGACCCGGCGAACTGCAGCACCACCGGCGCCTCGCCCGAGGTGGCCCGCGGCGGCAGGTCGTACCAGGGCGTGCGCATCTCGCCGGTGCCGGTGGCGTCGCGGTCGTAGCTGCCCCACACCGGTGCGTCGTCGCCGCCGAACCCGAACGGCGGGGTCCAGTACTCGGTGCGCGGGTGGCCGAACCGGTGGAAGCCCCGCGATGCGGGCGCCAGGTAGTCGGCGCCCTCCGTCGTTCCGGTGAGGCGGTTCAGCGCGCTGCGCGGCTGGTCCTCGGCCGCCGCGAGCACGCCGCGCCGCGGATCGGTCTCGATCTCGACGTAGTCGGACAGCCCGCAGCTCTGCCCGGCCAGCTGCTTGACGTTGTCCGCGCCGAGGCTGTAGCCGCCGCGCTGCTTGTCGATGCCCACCCCGAACAGCACCACCTCGCCGACGAGCAGCACGGCGCAGGTGATCGTCAGCGGAGCCGCGCCCAGCCGCAGGACCCGGCGTCGCGCGGCCGCGGTGCGCACCGGCGGCTCGTCATGGCGCACGTGCTCGACGACCGCGACGACGCCGGCGATCGCGGCGGCGATCAGGAAGTAGGTGCTCGCGCTCCGCCCGTCCAGGCTCGGCGCGCGGTCGAACCACGGCACACCCCAGCCCGAGACGTACCACCACGAGTTGGTCCCGGTGACCGAGAACGCGCACACGACCATCAGCCCGGCGAAGAACGCCGCGCGGTTCCGGCGCGAGCGCAACACCGCCGCACTGGTCGCCAGCGCGGTCAGCGCGGCGACCACCGCACCCGCACCGGCGAGGACGCCGAAGTGGTGGGTGTGCTTGGTCGGAGTGGCGGCGAGCACCACGAAGCACAGCGCGGCCACCGCGAGCAGCCTGCGGCTCGGCCCGAGCGCTGCGCCGCGGATCCGGCCGCGGCGCAGCAGCACCACGCCGCAGGCCAGCACGCACAGCACCACCAGCAGCACCGGGAAGCGGCGGGTCAGCGACCCGTCCGGCCACCGCCCGAACAGCTTGTCGTAGCGGGCGAGCTCCTGGTACCAGGCCTCGTTCGGCCCGAACTTGGTCTTCAGCGCCACCGAATCCAGCACCGACTGCAGCGTCTGGTCGAAGAACACCCCGACCAGGATCACCAGGCCGGACGCGGCGATCGGCGCCAGCACCGGCAGCACCCCGCGCTCGCGCACCCGCTGCCAGAGCAGCTGCAGCAGCGGCTTGGCGGCCACCACGAACGGCAGCACCGCGACCATGCCGTGCGGGTTGGCCCCCACGCCCAGCGCCGCGGCCACCAGGCCCAGCGCGGCCGGGGTCAGCCGCCGGGTCGCCACCGCGCGCTCCACCGCGCACAGCGCCAGCAGGAAGAACGCCACGACCACCGGTTCCGGCCGCAGGCCGTTGTTGTAGGGCAGCCAGAAAGCCAGGAACACCGCCGCCGCGGCCCAGCCCGCGGACTCGCTGCGCCGCACCTGCTGCCCCAGCCGCGGCAGCACCCCGCGGCTGATCAGCAGCCAGCTGAGCACGCCGAAGAACAGCGCGGGCAGGCGCACCCACGGCGTGGCCGGCGAGACCTGCACCCACAGCGCGTAGAACTCGTAGAACCAGCCGAACGGCGACTCCGGGTTGGCGAACCAGCGGAAGTAGTTGGTGACGTAGCCGGCGTCCTCCGCGGCCCGCAGCATGGTCAGGATGTAGCCGTCGTCGGCGGTCATCGCGCCGATCAGCCACCACACGCCGAGCGCGCCGATGACCACGACGTCCCGGAACTTCAGCCGCCACCAGCCCGGTTGCAGCAGCCGCGGCGCCCGGCGCACCTCCAGCCTGCTCAGCGCCAGCACCGAACCGGCGAACGCGGCCACGGCCAGCACCATCACGGCGGTCTTCAGCGGTGTCGGCGAGCTGGCGAACCGGTTGTCCACCCGGGCCTCGAACGACAGACCGCGCACGTCGTCGACCGCGGCGTCCAGCTGCGAGAAGATGCCGGTCAGCTGCGGCCGCCGATCACCATCGACCGAGGCCAGCTGAACACCGCCGACATCGGCCCTGGTGCCGGACTCGTCGGCGCGCACCGAGATCGCGCAGTCACCGCCGGGCAGCGCGGTGGAACCGATCCGCTTCCCGCGCGACCACAGCGTGAGCTCGCCGTCGTCGACCTGCAGGCTCAGACCCGTCACGCCGCCGTACTTCGACGACGGCGGATTCGTCGCGACCAGCACGGCAGGCCCGTTGCTGCGCGCGTCCAGGCCGCGCACGGCCGCGCAGGGAACCTCCGCGGTGACCCACAGCGGCGCGTGGGTGACCAGCGGGGCCGACACCGGAGCGGTGCCGTGCTCGGTCGGCCACTTCAGAGTGGTGACGTCGTGCTGCACCGGCAGGAGCGGGACAGCCAGCGCGGCGAGCACCGAGAGCAGGCCGAGCACCACGGACCAGCGCCGGGCCGCTCTCGGCCCGGGATCGCGACGCGTGATCTCCCCCGATCGCTGACCCACGCGACCGCCACCCCATCCCTGCCGACAAGAAGCCAAATCCCACTGAGCTTAGAGAGGTGCCCGCGCGAGCCGACAACCGGAGCAAAGGACGTCACTCCACGCGGCCGAACGCGCACGTCGCGCGACCGGGTGACGCCGGACTGTGAGCCGGATCGCTGCTGCACCCGTGGGGTTTCCGCCCGAGATCAGCCGATCGGGGCACCGGCGTCACTAGCGTCAGCGACATGACCTTCACGTTGATCAAGGGCGCCTTCCGGATCACCGGCAGCTCGCCCGACGGCGACTCGGTCCGCTTCTACCCCGCCGACCCGGACACCTTCCGCAAGGCCGGCCTGTCCGTGCGGCTGAACGCCCGCGGTGGCGTCCAGCTCCGATTAGAGGGCATCGACGCCCTGGAGACCCACTACCGGCCGCAGGCGCGCGGCAGCGAGCTCTGGCACCAGCCGGCGAAGCTCGCCGACGCGGCGAGCTCGGCGCTGCTGGAGCACCTCGGGTTCACCAGCGTCGAGCGCGACGACGACGGGAGGGTCACCGCCAGCTCCCCGGAGGAGGTGTCCGGCCACATCCTCACCCGGTTCGCCGACACCTACGGCCGCGCCGTCGCGTTCGCCTTTCCCGGTCAGCGGCCCGGCCGCTCCACCGACGGCGCCGACGTCCGCCTCGATCCCGACGGCCTGCCGAACTCGGCCAACCACGCGCTGCTCGAAGCCGGGCTGGTCTACCCGACGTTCTACTCGAAGCTCTTCGTCGACCTGCGCGAGTCGATGGCCGAGGTCGCGGTGGCCGCGCGCGAGGCCCGCCGCGGCGTGTGGGCCGAGGACACCACGCTCGACGGGCTGCGGCTGCGCTCCCGCGAGCAGCTGCGCGAGGAAGCGGTGCTGCTGCCCAAGCTGTTCCGCCGGCTGGTCGACTACCTGGAGCTGGAGGAGTCCGGCGGGGTGTCGCTGAGCGGCTTCTCGCGCTACCTGGACACCCGCGACGACCGCCTGTTCACCGTGCCCACCGGCCACGCCACCGAGCTGGAGACGCTGGTGGAGGTCCGCCGCCAGACCCTCCGCCTGACCGTCGAGCCCGAGCGCATCGTGTTCACCGAGGCCTGACCCCTCACTCGCCGGGCTCACCTCGCGTGGCGGTGCAAGCGTCGAGGGCGGGCTGAACGCCTCCGGCGTTTCAGGACAAGGCCTGACCGTCCCCGCCGTCCCCGACCGCGACGTGGTGAGATGGTCCGGTCGAGGTGCGAGGGGGTGTCATGGCCGACCGCGATGCGGCTGCGCCGACGGTGGCGTCCCGGCTGTTCCGGATCCTGGAGGCCTTCTCCCCGGAGCGGCCGTCGCTGACGCTGTCGGCGATCAGCAGGCACAGCGGTCTGGCGCTGACCACCACGCACCGACTGGTCGGCGAACTCGCCAGCTGGGGCGCGCTGGAACGCGCCGCCGACGGCAGCTACCGGATCGGGCTGCGGATCTACGAGCTCGCGGGGCTGACGCCGCGCGGCACGTTCCTGCGCGAGGTCGCGATGCCGTTCCTCGGCGATCTCTACGAGGCCACCCGCCAGAACGTGCAGCTCGGGGTGCGCGACGGCGACGAGGTGGTCTACGTCGAGCGCATCTCCGGCCGCGAGGCGGTGCCGGTGGTGTCCCGCCCCGGCGGCCGGCTCCCGCTGCACGCCACCGGCGTCGGCCTGGTCCTGCTCGCGCACGCCGACCCCGGGCGGCAGGAGGCGGTGCTGAGCGCGCCGCTCAAGCGGTTCACCGAGCGGACCATCGCCGACGCCCGGCAGCTGCGCCGGACCCTCGCCGACGTGCGCAGACAGGGCTTCGCGATCAGCGACCGCCAGATCGAGCTCTCGACGCTGTCGGTGGCCGCCCCGGTGCACGACGACACCGACGAGGTGATCGCCGCGCTGTCCATCGTGGTCCCGGCCGACCGCACGGACCCGATGGCACTGGTCCCGGCGGTCCGGGCCGCGGCCCGGGGCCTCTCCAGAGCCCTCGGCTCCCCCAAGGCCCGAGCCCTGCCTCCCACGGCCCACCTCGAACGGTCCTGACCGGCGTCCGAACGCGCGCTCGGGCTTCCGGTGAACGGAAAGGGGCGTTCCGCGTCGCTGATCCCGCACCGATCGTGGACCGTGAGGCTGCGGTGGCGGTCACATCGGAGTGCACCGCCGGCAGCAGGTCCGAGGGAGGAATCGGTCGATGCAGATCCAGGTCGGGATCGTCGGGGCAGGGCCAGCCGGGCTCATGCTCTCGCACCTGTTGCACCAGCGCGGCGTGGAGTCGGTAGTGCTCGACAACCGGACCCGCGAGGAGATCGAGGGCACCATCCGGGCCGGCGTGCTGGAGCAGAGCTCCGTGGACCTCATGGTCGAGACCGGCGTCGGCGAACGCGTCAAGCGCACCGGCATGGTGCACCGCGGCATCGAGCTGCGCTTCGGCGGCCGGGGCCACCGGATCGACTTCGACGACCTCACCGGCGGCCGCGGCGTGACCATCTACCCGCAGCACGAGGTGCTCAAGGACCTGATCGCCCAGCGGCTGGCCGACGGCGGCGACATCCGCTTCGGCGTGTCCGACGTGCGCGTCGAGGACATCACCGGTGACCGCCCGAAGATCCGGTTCACCCAGGACGGCGCCGAGCAGGAGCTGGACTGCGCGCTGGTGGCCGGCTGCGACGGATCGCGCACCTCGACCCGCTTCCTGATCCCGGCGCCGAACCCGCGGCAGGATCACTTCCGCCAGTACCCGTTCGCCTGGTTCGGCATCCTGGCCGAGGCGCCGCCGTCGTCGGAGGAGCTGATCTACGCCCACCACCGCAACGGCTTCGCGCTGATCAGCACCCGCTCGGCGACGGTCCAGCGGCACTACCTGCAGGTCGATCCCAACGACACCGTCGAGGACTGGTCCGACGACCGGATCTGGTCGGAGCTGCACACCCGGGTGGCGGGCGCGGAGATCAAGGAGGGGCCGATCTTCTCCAAGTCGGTCCTGCACTTCCGCAGCTTCGTGTGCGAGCCGATGCAGTACGGCCGGCTGTTCCTGGCGGGCGACGCCGCGCACACGGTGCCGCCGACCGGCGCCAAGGGCATGAACCTCGCGATCGCCGACGTCCACGTGCTCTCCCGCGCCATGGCGGAGTTCTTCGCCAACAGCGACCGCACCGCGCTCGACGCCTACACCGCGACCGCGCTGCCCCGGGTCTGGCGCGCGCAGCACTTCTCCTGGTGGATGACCTCGATGCTGCATCGCATGCCCGAGGCCACCGGGTTCGACCTGCACCGCCAGCTCGCCGAGCTCGACACGGTCACCCGCTCCCGGGCGGGCCGGACGCTGCTCGCCGAGAACTACGTCGGCACGCCCTTCGACTGAGAACCGGTCGTGAGCGCGAACTCCGGTTTCGCGCTCACGACCGGCCGGACTCAGAACGGGTACTGCTGAATGGGTCCCTGGATGGTGACCCACTGGGTTTCGGTGAAGGCCTCGAGGTTCGCCTCGGCTCCCCCGACGCGTCCGCCGTTGCCGGAGGCCTTCACACCGCCGAACGGGATGTGCGCGTGGTCGCCGACGGTCTGGTCGTTGACGTGCACCAGGCCGCTCGGGATCTGCTTGGCGACCTCCCAGGCCTGCATCGCATCCGCGCTCAGCACGCTCAGCGACAGGCCGTACTCGGTGTCGCGGGCGATCGCGACGGCTTCCTCCACCGTGCTGAACCGCAGCACCGGCGCGACCGGGCCGAAGATCTCCTGGCGGAACGCGGGCGTGTCCGGCCGGACGCGGTCGAGCACCGTCGGCCGGTAGAACAGCCCGTCGTACTCGCCGCCCGCGACCAGCTCCGCGCCGGCGCCGACGCTCTCGGTCACCAGCCGGTGGATGCCGTCGCGCTGCTTGGCGTCGATGATCGGGCCCAGCGCCACCTCCGCGGTGTTCGGGTCGCCGACCGGCAGGTTGCGGGCCTTCTCGGCCAGCGCCGCGACGTAGTCGTCCGCGATGGACTCGTGCACCAGGTGCCTGCCCGCGGCCATGCAGATCTGCCCCTGGTGCAGGAAGGAGCCCCACGCGCCCGCCGACGCGGCGGCGGCGATGTCGGCGTCCGGCAGCACGATGATCGCGTTGTTGCCGCCCAGTTCCAGGTGCGCGCGCTTGAGGTGCGCGGCGGCGGCCTCGCCGACCTTCCGGCCGGCCGCGGTGGATCCGGTGAAGGCGATGACGCGGGTGTGCTCGTTGGCGACCAGCGCGGCTCCCGCGTCAGCTTCGCCGGGCAGCACCTGGAAGACGCCTTCGGGCACCCCGGCCGCCTCGAAGATCGCGGCCAGCACGAGCCCGCCGCAGACCGCGGTGCGGGTGTCGGGCTTGAGCACCACCGAGTTGCCCAGCGCCAGCGCCGGGGCGACCGCGCGGATCGACAGGATCAGCGGGAAGTTGAACGGCGCGATCACCCCGACCACCCCGGCGGCGACCCGCCTGCTGAAGCTGAGCCGCCCGTCCGCCGCGGGCAGCAGCGAACCGGCCGGGTGCGAGGGCAGCCCGGCGGCCTCGAAGCACTCGTTGGCCGCGGTGCGGGCCTCGATCTCGGCCTTCGGCCGGATCGACCCGGCTTCGCGGACCAGCCAGCCGACGACTTCCTCGGCGTGGTCGGCGAACAGCTGTCCGGCGCGCCTCAGCACGGCCGCCCGCTCCTCGAACGGGGTGTCCTCCCAGGCCCGCTGCGCCGCGGCCGCCTTCGCGCAGGCCTGGTCGACGTCCGCCGGGGTCGCGCGGCCGACGTGGCCGAGCACCTGCCCGGTCGCGGGCTCGACGACCTCGGCCGGGGTGCCGCTGGCCGGTTGCCAGCGCCCGGTGAAGACCTGCTTGGCCCAGCGTTCGGTGTCCAGGATCGTCATGCGTTGGCCTTTCTCCAGCATGGGATTCGAAAAAAGGGACGAGGCCCGCCTGAGCCGCCGGCCCCGAGGCTTCCACTCCTCGAACGACCTCGCGACTCAGGTGAGGCCGTGCCGCGATTTCAATGGAAATCTGATGTCCGATTTCCATTGAAATCGCGTAAAACCCGACACACCGGCGGTGTGTCGTGCGTCCGACACGCCGACGAGTCGCGCAATTTCCATTGAAATCGCGGATCACCCAGGCCCGGACGGCGCTCGCCGGCAGGGTCTAGTTCACGGCAGCGGGTTCCGGCACGCGGAACTTCTTCTTGGCCACGATCGCCACCGCGATCGCGCCGATCACGCCTGGCACCGCGACGGCGATGAAGTTCTGCTGGAACGGCAGCTCCATGGCCAGCAGTGCGCCGCCGAGCGTGGGGCCGCCGATCGCGCCGATGCGGCCGATGCCCGCCGCCCAGCCGACACCGGTGGAGCGCACGTCGGCCGGGTAGTACTCCACCGCGAAGGCGTGGATGATCGCCAGCACGCCGACCGTCGCCGCGCCCGCGACGAACAGCAATGCGTTGAGCACCAGGGAGTTCGGGTTGAACGACAGCCCGATCAGCGACAGCGAGGCCAGCATGAAGTACAGCACCAGGGTGTTGCGGTAGGTCCACCGGTCGGCCAGCCAGCCGCCGACGATCGCGCCCACCATGCCGCCGAGGTTCAGCACCACCAGGTTCCACAGCGCCGAGCCCAGCGGGTAGCCCGCGGTCTGCATCAGCTTCGGCAGCCAGGTGTTGAGCCCGTAGCTGAGCAGCATGCACATCGCGAAGAACACCCAGATCAGCACGTTGTTGAGCGCGTTGCCGCCGGTGAACAGCTGCCGCAGCCGCGCCTTGGCCTGCTCCGGGCGGCGCTCCAGCACCACGTCGTCGAGGTCGTCGCGCTCCGGGGCGATCCGGCGCAGCACCACCAGCAACCGCTCGCGGTCGCCGCGGGCGGCCAGGTAGTCGGGCGATTCCGGCAGGTGGCGCAGCAGCAGCGGAACCAGCAGCAGCGGCAGGCCGGCCACGTAGAACACGCCCCGCCAGGTCCACACCGGCTCGATGTAGATGGCGAAGATGGCCGCGCCGATGCCGCCGACCGAGTAGAACGACGACACCAGCGTGACGAACAGGGCCTTGGCCCGGCGCGGTGCGATCTCACCGGCCATCGCGTTGAAGTTGGGCACCAGCGCGCCCAGCGACATCCCGACGACGAAGCGCAGCGCGCCCAGCACCTCGGGTCCGGTGGCGAACGCGCACCCGAAGGAGGCGATGCTGGCGATGGTCACGCAGCTGATCATCAGCGGCCGCCGCCCGTAGCGGTCGGCCAGCGGGGAGATGAACAGCCCGCCGACGAGCATGCCGACCAGCGCGACCGAGCCGAGCGTCCCGGCGGTGACCGGGTCCATGTCCCACTCGTCCATCAGGTGGGAGATCACGGTGCCGTAGCTGACCATGTCGTAGCCGTCGACGATCATCAGCAGCGAGCACAGAGCCAGGACTTTGAAGTGGAAGCCGTTGAGCCGGGCATCGCCGACCACGGCCCCCGCGGTGTGCTGGGACAAACTGGTTCCTCCGGGTTCCACGAGGTTTCCAGGCTCGTTTTGCGTAGCGGTGCGGGTAGCGGAACCTCAGCGCCCGCCTAGCTCCGGGATCGGCGTTCTCATGTATGTCCGGATACACGACGAACGGGCTGTCCTCGCCAGGCGAACGCTGAGAACCCGCGGCGGTGCAAGCGCCGAGGGCGGGCTATGCGCCTACGGCGCATGCGACACCTTCAGCAAACTGCCGCCGGTTGGATGTCGCGGCTGCGGCAACCAACCAAGATGACTGCGTCGGGGAGAGCCGGTCAGTGCCGTTCTCGGTCTGGTGCTTGAACTTGCTCGCGACCGCGCGGGTCCGCGGGCGGCGTTCAGGGTTCGGTGAGCTCGGTTTCCGCTTCGATCAGCACCGGCTTGCCCGCACCCAGTGCGCCGGTGAGGGCTTCGGTGAACTCCGCACCGGTGCGCACCGAGGTCGCGTCGACGCCGTATCCGCGGGCGATCTGCACGAAGTCGATGCCGGGCACGTCCATGCCGGGCACCTCACCGGCGTCGAGGACCTTGGAGAACCAGCGCAACGCGCCGTAGGTGCCGTTCTTCAGGATGACCACGATCACCGGGATCCGGTACCGCGCGGCGGTCCACAGCGCGGTGATGCCGTAGTTCGCCGACCCGTCGCCGATGAGCCCGATCACCTGGCGCCGCTCGTGGGCCAGCTGCGCGCCGACCGCGGCGGGCAGCCCGAACCCGAGCCCGCCGGAGGCCGGGAAGAAGTAGCTGCCCGGCTCCGAAAGATCCATCTGCGCCCAGAAGTCGCCGGTCGTCGCGGTGGATTCCTTGACGTAGACGGCATCTTCCGGCGCGTGCTCGCGCAGCAGCGCGAACAGCTCCGCCGGGTTCAGCCGCTCCCCGGCGGAGGCCGCGGCCGGGTGCTCCGGCAGCGGGGTCAGCTCCGGCCGGAGGCCGGGCGTGACGGCATCGGCCAGCCGCGCCAGCGCGTCCTTGACGTCGCCGACCAGTGCCTCCCCCACAGGTGCGCGCGCGGCCTCACCGGGATCGCTGGTCAGGTGCACCAGCCGGGCGCCCGCGGGCAGGTATTCGCCGGGCACGAACTGGTGGTAGCGGAACACCGGGGCACCGACGACCAGGATCAGGTCGTGCTCGCTCAGCGCGTCGGTGATGCCCTGCACCGAGGCGGGCAGCACACCGCGGAAGCTGCGGTGCCGGGTGGGGAACGGGCAGCGCGACGCCGAGGGCGCGATCCACACCGGCGCGCCCAGCCGGTCCGCCAGGCGCACCGCGTCGCCGTTGGCGCGCTCGGCGTCGACCTCCGGGCCCAGCACCAGCACCGGGCGCTCAGCACCGTCCAGCGCCGCGGTCAGCTCGGCCAGCTGCGCGGTGTTCAGCGATCCGGCGCTGCTGGTCCTGCGCGCGAGCAGGTGCTGCGCCTCCGCGGGAGCCTCCTGCGCCCAGTCGTCGTAGGGCACCGAGACGTACACCGGTCCCTTGGCGGGCAGGTTCGCGATGTGGATGGCGTGGCTGATCGAGCGCGGCACGTCCTGCGCGCAGGCCGGCTCGCTGCTCCACTTCACCAGCGGTTTGGGCAGCGCTGGCGCGTCGACGTTGGCGAGCATGACCTCCTGGCCGATGGTCGAGCGCACCTGCTGCCCGGCGGTGATGATCAGCGGGCTGTGCGAGTACACGGAGTTGGTCAGCGGGCCGAGCGCGTTGCCGGTCCCGGCCGCGGCGTGCAGGTTGACCAGCGCAGAGCCGCCGCGGGCCTGCGCGTAGCCGTCGGCCATCGCCAGCACCGCGCCCTCGTGCAGGCCCAGCACGTAGCGGAAGTCCTCCGGCATCCCGGCCAGGAAGGGCAGTTCGTTGGAGCCCGGGTTGCCGAAGATCGTCGTAAGGTCGTGCGATCGCAAGAGTTCGTAGGTCACGTCGCGCACGTCGGCCATGGATGTTCGCTCCCCTGTCGGTGATGCCCGCCACCATAGGGAGCGCAGTGCTCATAGTCCTAATGAATGCTGTTGATCCCGACATGCACGGAATCTATTCTTGCAGCGTGGTCGACGTGGACCTGAACCTGATGAAGACCTTCGTGCTGCTCTACGAGACGCGCAGCGCCACCAGGACGGCCGAGGCGCTGTTCATCACGCAGCCGTCGGTGAGCCACGCGCTGCGGAGGCTGCGCCGCCAGTTCAACGACGAGCTGTTCGCCCGCTCCCCCGACGGCCTCGCCCCGACCGAGATCGCCGAGCGCATGTACCCGCGCCTGCAGCAGGCGCTGGAGGTGATCGAGGAGACGGTGTCGGGGGCGGGCCGGTTCGACCCGGCCACCTCGCAGCGGACGTTCCGGATCTGCGCCACCGACCTCGGCGAGATCAGCCTGCTCCCGGCGATCCTGGCCCGGCTGGAGCGCGAGGCGCCGAACTGCGCGGTCGAGGTGCTGCCGCTGGACATGGCGGCCGTTCCCCGGCACTTGCGCCAGGGCCGGGCCGACGCGGTGATCTGCACACCCCGGATCGACGCCCCGGACCTGCAGCGCGACGCCCTGTTCCAGGAGCGCTACTTCGGCCTCCGGGCCCGCGCGCACCCGCGCATCGGCGACCGCCCGACGCTGGCGGAGTACCTCGGGGAACGGCACATCGTGGTCGATCCGGCGGCCGGGCACGTCGACGCCGACATGGAGCTCACCCGGCTCGGGTACCGACGCGAGGTCGCCGCCCGGGTACCGCACTTCACCACGCTGCCCGAGCTGCTGGCCCGGACGCACTACCTCTCCGCGGTGCCCAGCGGCGTGGCCGGGCTGTTCACCCGCTCATCGGAGGTGGCGACCTTCCGGCTGCCGTTCGAGATCCCGACGGTGGAGGTGTCGCTCTACACCTACCGGCGAGCGCTGCCCGCGCCCGGCACCGACTGGCTGCGCGAACTCATCCGGAACACCCTGCGACGGGAGCCGGAACCGTCCACTTGAGACGGAACCGGCTCAGGCGGCGACCCGGTTCGGCGCGGCGTCGGCGGAGTGGCGCCGGACGTCCAGCAGGTAGCCGACCCAGAAGCCGACCACGCCCGCACCGACGACGGCCAGCGCTCCAACAGCACGCACCATGGGAGTTCCCCTTCTCCGCGACGCCGGATCCCCTGATCCCGGCCCACCAGGTTCGTCCCGATGCTGAACCCGCCGGATGGCAGCGCCGTTGCACCGACGATAACGCCCGGTGAAACGGCCGACCACACCGCCCCGCACCAGTCCGGCCACGCCGCGTGACGGTCCACTGAGGACTTCTGCACGACCGGGTGAAGCCGGGATCAGCCCGCGAGCAGGCCCGGCCCGAACGTCAGCTCCGCGCTCCGGCGAGCCTCGCCGGTGGTGGCGGAATCACCGAGGTAGAACCACGTCGACATGGTCCGTTCGCCGAGGTCGAAGACGGTGCTCCACAACGTCCGCAGCGGAACGCCGCCCGTCTCGGCGCCGCTGCCGAACCCGACCTCGTCGAGCATCTCCCGCAGCCGCTTGCCGGAAAAGCCGGATTCCGCGGTGCGCTCCCGCAACGTGCGGTAACGGCGGTGGCTCAACATGGTGTTGTCGGTATCACGCGCTCCTCGCTCGTGCAGGTAGTGGTTGGTCAGGCACAGGGCGTCCCCGTCGATGTCGAAGATGTGCTCGGCGCCACCCGCACCGCGCTCCCAGACGAAGGCGTCACCCGAGGCGTCGGCGACCAGGTAGTGCAGCGGCACGCCCAGGTCGTAGTGCTTGGCGGCCAGCAGCGCACGCCGCGCTTCCTCCGCGGTGGCGCAGGTGTCCAGCACGAAGCGCGGCAGCTGGATCGGGGACAACCCGACCTGCGGACCGGCTTGCACTGGCGCGCCCAGGGTTTCGGCGTTCGCGATCAGCAGCGCGACCGCGAGCCCGTGCTCGTTGATGCCCTCCGTGCAGCCGTCGAGCTCGTTCATGGTCAGCACCGTGGACGCCGGTCCGTCGTCGGGGACGTGGCTGAGCACGTAGGGCCGCGAGGCCATCGGCAACTCACCCGGAGCCGGTCCGCCGGAGTCCTCGCCCGAGATGAACGCGAAGAGCTCGGTGGCGCTCGTGGTGAAGAAGTCGTAGTTGCGGCCGAACAACCCGCGCCCCTCCTCCGTCGCCGAAGGGCGCAGGAAGGTCGCCGAGCAGCCCGATCCGGTCGGCACCCCGGAGAGCGCGTCGAAGTGGAAGCGCTCAGCGTCCAGACCGAGCGACTCGGCCGCGCCGAGCATCCGCTCGTGGTGCCGCGGCCAGTACCGCTCGAACCACGCCAGCCGGGCGCGGACCCGGACCGGGTCGCCGGGCACCGGCGCCCAGCCGTAGGTCGCGGCCGCTTCGGCGGCGAGTTCGGCACCCACCTCCCGCTCCGAGCCCGAGACGGTGATCTTGCGGACGGTCGTGAAGTCGCCCTCGCCGCCGGCGACGATCTGCCGGGTGATGGTCATCCTGACGCTCCTATGTACGGCGTACTCATTCAGGCCGGAACAGTACCGCATGCCGCACGGCGGTGGCGATATTGCCTCTATTTTGCGAGATATCCAGCCATTTCGCCGCAGGTCGACTGACTAGTGCACTAGATCGATCTCCTAGTGCACTAGTACGATTCCGGGCATGCCGCCCCTGGACGACGAACCGCCGTACCGCCGGATCGCCGCAGCGATCCAGCAGCGCATCGCCTGTGGTGAGCTGCGCCCCGGCGACCAGGTGCCCTCCACCCGGGAGATCACCCGCGAATGGGGCGTGGCGATGGCGACCGCCGCGAAAGCGCTCGCGGAGCTGCGCAACGCCGAACTGGTCGAGACCCGGCCGGGCGCGGGCACGCTCGTGCGCGCTCCGGCTGCCGCGGCACGCCGCCCGCGCACCCCGGCAGCCGCTCCGACCCGCGAGCGCATCGCGGCGGCCGGGGTCGAAGTCGCCGATGCCGAAGGCGCGGGTGCCGTGTCGATGCGGCGCATCGCGGCCGAGCTCGGCGTCGCGCCGATGTCGCTGTACCGGCACGTCGCGAACAAGGACGAGCTGCTGCGCGCGATGCTCCGGGCCGTGTTCCGGGAACGGCCGCTCCCGGAAACCCCTCCGCGGGGATGGCGGGCGCAGCTGGAGCTCGTCTGCCGCCTGCAGTGGGAGCTCTTCCGGGACCACCCGTGGCTGGCGGGCATGCTGTCGCTGACCAGACCGATGCCGGTCCCCGAGGCGATGGCGCACACCGAGTGGACGTTGCGCGCGCTGGAGGGTCTCGGGCTGAGCCGGGTGGAGACCGCCCGGGAGGCCCTGGCGCTTCCGGCGATGGTGCGCGGCCTGGCGCTCTCCCGGGAGTTCGAGGCCGAAGCCGAAGGCAGCACCGGGGTGGGTGCGGATCAGTGGTGGGCGTCGCGGCAGGACGAGGTCGACAGCGTGTTCGCCACCGGCCGCTTCCCGCTGCTGGCCCGGCTGGAGGCCGATCCCGCCGGCGACCTCGACGGCACCTTCGAGCACGCCCTCACCCGCAGCCTCGACGGGCTGGAGGCGCACGTGCGGCGGGCGGTCAGCGCAGCTCGACCGGTCCGGTAGCGCCCTCGATCTCGGCCCGCAGCACCGGGACGTCGGAGCGAGTGAGGTCCAGGTGCGCGCCGACGGCCCGCAGATCCGCGCCGACGGCCTCGGGATCCGGGTGCTCGGCGCGCAACGAGAGCAGCCGGACCTGCGGCAGGCCCGAGTCCACCGGGTGCGGGGCGCTGCCCCAGTCGATGAGGAACGGGACCAGCCCGTGCCGGGGATTGGGTTCGCGCTTGGCCAGCCGCCACTCCAGCAGCCGGCCGTCCGGGGTGCGGCGCGACATCGACCGGGCATCACCCGGGTCGTGCCCGGCGGCGCGGGCGTCGGACACCGCGCGGTCCAGGCCGGTGGTGCTGATCGCCCAGGTGACCAGGCGCGGGACGGTCAAGGTGGCCAGCCCGAAGGTGTTCGGCGGGCGCGTCGCCTCCGGGTCCGGGCCGATGATCTCCAGGTAGGCCCGGCCGCCGAGGCCGAGCAGGTAGTTGCGGGTGCCGTTGTCCGGGTGGCGCCCGCCGGGCACCGGATCGACGCCGAGCAGCTCCGCGACCGCCCGCACCCCGGCGAGCAGGTCCGGCACCCCGTACACCAGGTGGTCCAGTCGCGGTTCGACGTTCGTCATCGGCACCTCCTGAAGGCTCCGCCTTCGATCCCACCACTCGCCGCCGGGAAGATCAACGGTCCGGTCCGGGACCGCCTAGGCTGCCACGCATGAGCTCCCCCGACGACTTCGCGCCACCACCGATCCCCGCCCCCACCGCGGACCTGACCAGCGGACCGCCGCTGCACGACGCGTGCCTGCCGCTGCGCGCCCTGGTCGGCGTGTGGCGCGGCCGCGGCGAGGTGGACTACCCGACGATCGACGGGCCGTACCGGTTCGGCCAGCAGCTCACTATCTCCCACGACGGACGGCCGTTCCTGCGCCACGAGGCGCGCGCCTGGCTGCTCGACGCCGAAGGCGCGGTGCTCCGCCCGGCCGCGTGGGAGACGGGCTGGTGGCGCCCGCAGCCCGACGGAACCCTGGAGCTGCTGCTGTCCCACATCACCGGGATCCAGGAGCTGTTCTACGGCCGAGCGGCGGATCAGCGCTGGGAACTGACCACCGACTCGGTGGTCCGGACGGCGACGGCCAAGGACGTCAGAGCCGCACAACGCAGCTACGCCCTGACCGAGGACGGCGTGCTCGACTACGCCGAACACCGCGCGATGGTCGGCGTGACCATGACACCGCACGTAACAGCACGCCTGCACCGCACCAGCTAGTCACGGCGTCGGCCAGCCGTTCGCATAACCGCTGAGTCCCTCAGCTCATGTCCACAGCAGCGACCCCGACGATCAACGTGCTCAGACCACGGGAGCGGCCGCATGCGCCGCAGGCGCATAACCCGCCTACGGCACTTGCACCGCCGCGGGTTCTCAGACGTCGTCTGGCGAGGACAGCCTGTTCGCCGTGTATTGGACATGCATAAGAACGGGCTCCCGCAGTCCAGGCGGCGTCTGAGGTTCCGCCACCCGCACCGCCACGCAAAACGAGCCTGGAAACCCTGGAAACGCGCGAGAAGGCCCCGCACCGTAGTGCGAGGCCTTCGTCGTCGGCTACCCGTGACGCGGTTGCGGAACGGGTCGGTTCACCGAACTCAGACGGTGCGGACGCCCGCGGCCTGCGGACCCTTCGGGCCCTGGCTGACCTCGTAGGTGACCTTCTGGTCCTCTTCGAGGGTGCGGAAGCCGCGGGAGTCGATGGCCGAGTAGTGGACGAACACGTCCGGGCCACCGTCGTCCGGAGCGATGAAGCCGAAGCCCTTCTCCGAGTTGAACCACTTCACGGTTCCCTGTGCCATGCTCTTCTCTCCTTCTGGGAGCCGGTACTACATCAGGCAGTCACACTGCGTAACTGCCTGGGTCGCGGATCTCGAACGGCGACTTCTCCAGCTTCAACCAGATAGCAGCACGCCCGCATCACCATCCTGCGAGTGTGCGCGAAACACGACCCCAGAAAAATACGACCGAGGTAGACACTACACGCTTCGCCAAGATCGCGCTGCTGCCAATCCGCGAGCGTGTCGCAGCCAACAACGCGCCCCCGCCAGTGCTCCTACCTCGGGTTTTCACAGCGCACCCGGGTAGATCCACTTCGTCGTGGGCCGCTCGCGCGGACGACATCGGGCCCGCCTTCAGCTCTCGGCGAAACCAACGTCCCCCGGATGGCCGCAGGAGCCGGGCGGGAAACTTTCACTCGAATCGGGAGGGGTCACCCGCGCCGTGCCGGACGACCTCGGGTTCGGGGCCGGAGAAGTCGACCACCGTGGTCGGCTCGGTGCCGCAGTCGCCGGAGTCGATCACCGCGTCCAGCACGTTGTCCAGCTCGTCCTTGATCTGCCAGCCCTGGGTCATCGGCTCCTCCTCGCCTGGCAGCAGCAGGGTGCTGGAGAGCATCGGCTCGCCGAGCTCGGCCAGCAGCGCCTGCACCACCACGTGGTCCGGGATGCGCACGCCCACCGTCTTCTTCTTCGGGTGCAGCAGCCGGCGCGGCACCTCCTTGGTGGCGGGCAGGATGAAGGTGTAGCTGCCCGGGGTCGAGGCCTTGATGGCGCGGAACACCGCGTTGTTGATGACCACGAACTGGCCGAGCTGGGCGAAGTTCTGGCACACCAGCGTGAAGTGGTGGCGGTCGTCGAGGTGCCGGATGGAGCGGATGCGCTCCATCCCGTCCTTGTTGCCCAGCTGCGCGCCGAGGGCGAAGCAGGAGTCGGTCGGGTAGGCGATCAGCCCGTCCTCCCGGAGGATGTCCACCACCTGCCCGATGGCGCGCCGCTGCGGGTTGTCCGGATGCACGTCGAAGTACTTCGCCATGGTCAGAGCTTAGAACCTCGCCGCGGAAACCAGCCGCAGGACGGCGGCGGGTGTCAGAGCAGGCCGCGCTTGGCCGCCTGGACGCCGGCCTGGAAGCGGGTCGTGGCACCGAGCTGGTCGAGCAGGGCCGCGATGCGGCGCACCACCGTCCGGCGGGAGAGGTCGAGGCGGCGGGCGATCGCCTCGTCCGTCGCGCCCGCGGCCATCAGCGTGATGATGCTGCGATCGCGGTCGGAGAGCTGGTCCTGCTTGCGCTCGGCGGCGACCGGCAGCGCCAGCGTCCACAACGTCTCGAACAGCCCGCACAGCGCGTTGAGCAGGCCCGAGGAGTGCACCACCAGCGCGCCTTCCAGGCCGGTGCGGTCGGGTTCGGGGACCAGCAGGGCGATCTCGTCGTCGCCGATGGTCAGCTTCACCGGCAGCTCGGCGAGCAGCCGGACGTGCTCGCCGAGCTCGGCCATTCGCGTCATCGCGGCGAACAGGCCCGGATCGTCGTAGACGTTCTGGCTGTACACCGTCCGGTAGCGCACTCCGGCGGCCATCCGCCGGGACTGGATCTCCTCCTGCGCGCGGAAGTTCTGCGGTGTGCTCCTGTACGGCGGGCGGTCCAGCCAGCGGACCTGCTCGACAGCGCGCTCCTGCAGCCGGGTGGTGAGCATGATCAGCCGGGCCGGGTGCTCGACCGGCTCGACGTGCCGGGTCCAGCCCGCGCCGCGCTGCGCCTGGTGGTAGAGGCGGTCGAGCTCCGCGCCCGCCCGCCACAGCTCGCGCCGCCGGACCTCCTCCGCGCGCAACGCCACCGACACCGCGCGCTCCGGCGGGGCCGCCTCCCAGAGACCGGAGTCCTCGACGACCAGGTCCAGTTCGGCCAGCTCCGCCAGCGCGCTGACCACAACTGCGGCCGGCAGCCCGGTGTCGCGCACCAGCAGTTCCCGGGACAGGCGTCCCCGCGTGGTGAGCGCGCGGTACACGCGCCCCTGGTCGCTGTCGGCAGCGAGGACGTCGAGCACGTGGACCTTCCGGCGGAGCGGGACGATCTTCGCACGGCAGCGTAGAACGCCTGGTCGAACGCGGTCAACGAATCGCCGGAGCCGCCGACGGGGTGGCGCAGATGCGCGATGGCCCAGGTGAGCCAGCTCGCGGCTATGGCGCTCGGCTGTTCGATCCCGGCAGGATTCGCGTCGAATCCCAACATCAAGTTCGCGCAACGAGTTGCTGATTCACCGACTCATCGGTAACCGCCGGGGGGCTCGTCGTCCAGGAGGCAGGATGTTCTCATCGAAGCTCGCGGCGTCGGCGGCAGCCCTCACGCTGCTGGTCACCGGCGCGGCCGCCGCGCCCGCCACGGCTCTGTCGCCCGCAGCGTCACCCACTCCGGCCGCACCGGTCGTCCGGCCCTCCGGCGAGCACGTGCTCGACGTGGACTACCAGGTCCAGGAGACCGGTTACTGGTGCGGGCCCGCGGCGACGCGGATCGCGCTGTCGGCGCGCGGGATCTACCGCAGTCAGGCCGATCTGGCCGCCGAGCTGGGCACGCACACCGGCGGCACCGACTGGATCGGGCAGGTCACCAGGGTGCTCAGCGGGTACGCGGGCTGGTACGAGACCAAGGAGATGCCCAACGATCCGCCGACGCAGGAGCAGAAGGACCTGCTCTGGAACGACATCGTGGTGGACATCGACAACGGCTACCCCGTCGTCGCCAACATCGTCGCCCCGCCCGGCAACCAGCCGCCCGGCTACCCGCCGGACCAGACGATCTACCACTACTTCACGGTGATCGGCTACAACGACGTCGACCGCACGGTGCTGATCGCCGACCCGGCGTCCTTCAGCGGCAACCAGATCTACTGGCTGACCTTCGACCAGCTGGCCTCGCTCATCCCGCCCAAGGGCTACAGCGCCTGACCGAACTCCGGGTCCGGCGGCGCGATTCCCCCAGCGACCGCCGGGCCCGGTTCCCAGACCCGCTCGTCCTTCGCGCTCGGGCCTGCCGAGAGCCGCTGCCAAGCGTGGCGGGGCAGCTCGGCGGCCAGCACATCGGCGCGGACCGGGCCGGCCGCGGTGGAGATCCACCGGTCACAGCCGACGGCCAGCACGTAGCCGAGACCGGCGAGCTCGCACTCGGCGCGCAGCCCCGAGTCGGCGCCGTTCCAGCAGCCTGTCGGTCTCCGCCATCCACCGAACGGGATCTACGCGGTGGCCGCCCTACGCCCGGGACTGCCACGCTGCAAGATCATGATCTACAGCCGGAGCACTAGGATCTGCGGCCGTGTCCCGACCATCGACGGTGCGCCGGCGGTCAGGGCCCGGGAGCGGAGGCATGGCATGCGCTACGGGCGGACGAGCACCTTGAGGCTCTTGCGCTCATCCATGTCGCGGTACCCGGTGGGCACGCCCTCGAGATCGGTGGTGGCGTCGAAGACCTTGCCCGGGTTGACGGTTCCGTCGAGGATGGCGGGCATCAGCTCGTCGATGTAGGCGCGCACGGGAGCCGGCCCGCCGGCCAAGCGGATGTTGTGGCGGAACAGGCTGCCGAAGCCGATCGGGGCGTCCTCGTACTGCGGGACGCCGACGCGGCTGATGACGCCGCCGGGACGGACGACGCCGAAGGCCTGCTCGTAGGCGGGCATGTGCCCGACGGCCTCCAGCACGGCATGGGTGCCGTGTCCGCCGGTGAGCTCGCGGACCTTCGCGATGCCCTCCTCGCCGCGCTCGGCGACGACATCGGTAGCCCCGAACTCCCGACCGAGATCGGTGCGGTCCTGGTGGCGTCCCATGAGGACGATCCGCTCGGCCCCGAGCCGCTTGGCCGAGAGCACGCCCAGCAGGCCGACCGCGCCGTCGCCGATCACGGTCACGCTGTAGCCGGGCTTGACCCCGGCCAGCTTCGCGGCGTGGTACCCGGTGCCGTACACGTCGGCCAGGGTCAGCAGGGAGGGGATGAGCGCTGAATCGGGGGCGACGGGCAGTTTGACCAGGGTGCCGTCGGCCAGCGGCACGCGGATGGCCTCGGCCTGCCCGCCCTCGTCGACGATGCCATCCCAGAAGTTCGCCTCGTGGTGGCTGCACGAGGTCTGCAGGCTCTCCCTGCAGAACTCGCACACGTTGTCCGAGACCGCGAACGGCGAGACCACCAGGTCACCCTTCTTCAACGTCGACACCTCGGAGCCGGTGTCCTCGACGATGCCGATGAGCTCGTGGCCCATGCGGGCCGGGCCGTTCTCGGCGGTCATCTGGTGGTAGGGGTGCAGGTCGGAGCCGCAGACGCAAGACGCGGTGATCCGCACCAACGCATCGGTGGGGTGCTTGATGCGGGAGTCGGGCACGTCCTCGACGCGGACGTCACCGGCCTGGTACATGAGCGCTGCGCGCATAGTTGGGGGTTCTCCTTCGTGGATGGATGAGGGGTCAGAGGGATGGAGCCAGCTCGGCGGAGCGGCGTGGACGGGCGATCATCGCGAGAACGACCGTCGGGATCAGGGCCAGGGCGACGATGATCGTGCCCACGGTCGCCGGGCCGGAGAGCCCCAGAGAGCTCGTGAGGGTGGCTCCGGCGATCGTGGTGCCGATCGCGGTGCCGGCGTTGAACGCTGCGACAGCGAGCCCCGAGCCGAGGGTCGCCGCCCGGCCGGCGTAGCCCACGGCCAGGTGGATGAGCACGCTGTTCGCGCTGAGACCGAACGCGCCCAGCAGCACCACGAGGGCGACCGTGGTCCAGGTCGATCCGGTCAGCAGGGCCATCGCGAGCAGCACGAGGGTCGTCACCGCCGGGGTCACGATCGTCGCCGCATGCGCGTGCCTGTCGCCCAGCCGCCCGCCGAGCAGGGTGCCGAGGAACGAGCAAACACCGAATCCGGCTAGTACCAGTGGGACGAGAGCGGAGGGCACGCCGGCCTGGTCGGTGAGGATCGGCGCGATGAACGAGTACGCGGCGAGCACACCGCCGGTGGTCGTCAGGCATGCGGCCAGGACGAGCCAGAGGCGGGGTGAGCGGAGATCGCCGAGCTCGCCGAGGACCGACGATCCCTGCGACTGTGGCGCGTCGGCCGGGACGAGCCGGGCAATGAACACGACGGCGATCGCGGCTGCGATCCCGAGCGCCCAGAACGTGCCGCGCCAGCCGAGGTGCTGCGCGACGAGCGCGCCGATCGGCACGCCGAGCACGGTGGCCAGCGAGCCGCCCGCGGCCACCACGCCCACTGCCGACGACTTCAGCGAGGAGCCGACCACGTTGGAGGCGACGACCGCTGACACGGCCCAGAACGCGCCCGTGGCCAGGGCGGTGATGAAGCGCGCGACCATGAGGACCGTGAGATCCGAGCCGAGCGCGACGACCACATGCCCGGCAACGAACACGATCAGCGCGATGAGCAGCGTGAGCTTCTTCGACAGGCGCATCGTCAGCAGCGCCAGCAGCGGCGCGCCGATGACCATGCCGACGGCGAAGACCGTGATCAAAGAGCCTGCCTGGGCAAGCGAGATCCGCAGATCGCCCGCGATCTCGGGCAGGATGCCAGCGATCACGAACTCGGTCGTGAGCATCAGGAACGTGCCCAGCGCCAGGACGTAGACGGCCAGCGGGAGACCTGAGGAAGGAGCGGAGCCGCCGGTCGTGGACCGTTTTGCGGCGGAAGCCGTGAGAGCTTCATTTGACATGCGTGGAACCTCGTGGACGAGTGGTCGGTCGCTCGTCCATTCGACAGTCGGCCACGCAGATGGAACAGGTCGCGTTTATAGGGGGTAGAGGCTCGACCCCCCTCTCGCCTCGGTTCGTTCATATCGTGGAGGCATGGACAACCGCGCCGACATCCGCGACTTTCTCGCCAGCCGGAGGGCGAAGCTGACCCCGGACACGGTTGGGCTGCCCACCAGCGCCCGACGACGGGTCCCGGGCCTGCGCCGCGAGGAGGTCGCCGTGCTCGCCGGGGTGAGCACCGAGTGGTACACCCGCCTGGAGAAGGGGCACATCGGCGAGGTCTCCGAAGACGTGCTCGACGCGGTCGCCGTCGCCCTCCGGCTCGACGACGACGAACGCACCTACCTCCACGACCTCGCCCGCGCCGCCAAACCCGCGCACCGCAAGGCCGCCCGTCGCCGCGACGTCCCCCTCGCCCCGCAGGTGCAGTGGATGCTCGACTCGATCACCATGTCGGCGACGTTCGTGCGCAACGGCCGGCTCGACGTCATCGGCTCCAACGCGCTCGGCCGCGCCCTGCACGCACCCATGTTCAACAGCCCGACCACCGCCGAGCACGGGAAGCCGAACTTCGCCAGGTACCACTTCCTCGACGAAGGCTCCAAGGACTTCTTCGTCGACTGGGAAGCAGGAGCCGCCGCCACCGTCGCGCTGCTGCGCGCGGAGGCCGGCCGCGAGCCTTACGACAAGCAGCTCCGGGAGCTCATCGGCGAGCTGTCCACCGTCAGCACCGAGTTCAGCGCCTACTGGGCCGCTCACGACATCCGCATCCGCCACGAGGGCACCAAACGCCTCCAGCACCCCGAGATCGGCGAGATCGAGCTCACCTACCAGTCCGTCGACCTCCCCACCGGCAAGCGGGCCTGGCACGACCTCTCCTTCTACACCGCCGAGCCCGGTTCATCGCACGAGGAGCGGCTGAAGCTGCTGGCGAGTTTCGCGGCACCGCCCCAGGCAGCGCACACGGTGAAGGGCTGATGTCTCGAACGCGGCCGCAACGGGTCCCCGCAGACGTCGGCGATCGAATGCGCTCCACGCCTCCGGCGCACCGCCGGAAGGCAAGCCCGATGCTGCCCTGGACAGGGCACCGAACGATTGGAAACGCCGCCGCTGACGAGACCGCCGAGAACTTCGACCACGTCAACGCCGTGAATTTGCGAGGGGTGTGGGCGGCGCAGAAGCACGAGCTGCGGCACGTGCGCGCCCAGAGCTCCGGCGCGATCGTCAACAACTCCTCGCTCGGCGGCTTGGTGGGCCTGCCGGAGCGCGCCGCCTATCACGCCTCCAAGCACGGCGTAATCGGCCTGACCAAGAGCGCCGCGGTGGAATACGCACCCCGAGGCATCCGCATCAACGCCATCTGCCCCGGCCTGATCGAAACGCCCATGGTCGCCGACATGCTCGAAGGCCAGGCCGAGGCGATGGCCGCGATCATGCAGGACCTGCCCATCGGCCGCCTGGGCACCGCCGAGGAAGTCGCCGCCGCAGTCCTGTGGCTGTGCAGCCCGGGCGCGAGCTTCGTCGTCGGCGTCGCCCTGCCCGTCGACGGCGGCTACATCACGCACTGACCACCGGACAGAAGGGACCGGCAGGTTGTCTTGGCCCCGATGAGCAGGAGCGCAGGACCGTTGGCGGTTCTCCCGCCCTTCCTCTACGCCCCGTACAGCGCGAGCCCCCGGGTGAGCCTGGGCACGGCGCTCTTGCTCCCAGGCGACCGCGAGGGCCCACGCCCGAACCAGCCACTACGCCCGACGCGACGACGATCAACGGACGTAACAACTTATGGCTGGAGTACTAGAACTTCGGGCATTCCTTCCACTCGAAGTGGTAGGTGGTTTCGATGTTGCCGTCGGTGGAGTCCATCGACATGAAACTCGTCTTCGACGGATCCGAGGTGCCGGCGTCCACCCGCAGTTCGGTGTTGATGTTGAAATTGCGCTGTTCACCGCACGGCTTGTAGACGATCGCGCCGACCTCGGTGGAGTCGGTCACCTGCCAGTTGTCGCTCATCGGACCGGAGAACGGCGTCTGGAAATAGCTCGTCTCCGGCATTCCCTGGAAGTAGTAGCTCGCCTTCTCCAGCCCGCGCGCCCCCGGTTCGAGGTGGGCGAAACCGCGGTAGTCGGCGCTGGCGATGCCGTAGGTGAAACCCTGCGGAATGTTGACGATCAGGTTGAGCTGGCAGTTCTTGCGGAAATCGGTGGGATCGGCGCCTCCGCCCACCTTCGCCAGGTAGTCGCTGTAGGTCACGGTGAACGAGGTGTTGTCTGGGGACACCGCGACCGCGGCGGTTCCCGCCCGGCATCCCGAACCGTTCACCGTCGCGACGTCGATGGTGATCTCACCGGTCGGCGGCGGAACGTCGTAGCCGGCCGGCGCGGAAAACGCGGTCAAAGCCGTCAGGGCAGCAATGGATAACGCAGCGAACATGACGAACGCCCTTCGTGGGAAGCGAACAGACAAGTTTGCACTGCAGTGAAACTGCGCTGAGATTAGCGGTGAACGCGGTCGGCGCACGCCTCTGAACGGGTTAAACCCGCAGCGTCGGCGAAAACTGTTATCCCGCCCGGAAAAACGGGATTCGACCCGCTGGATCAGGAGCAGGTGGCGAGCATTTCGCGCAGCGCGCTCTTCTCCTCCTGGGTCACCGTCAGGTCGTAGCCGCGCTTGACCTCGATCCACTTGGTCGCGTAGTCGCACCAGGCCGCCTGCTCCGGCTTCCACTGCGACGGGTCCTGGTCGCCCTTGCTGCGGTTGGAGCTGGCGTCGACCGCGACCAGCTGCGGCAGGTCCATGTCGTTGGCGAACTGCTCGCGGCGCGCGTCGTCCCAGCTCTTGGCGCCACTGCGCCAGGCGTTGGCCAGCGGCACCATGTGATCGATGTCGATGTCCGAGGCATCGGTCAGCTGCTGGCCGGTGTACTCCGAGACCCAGGTGCCCGACACCGATTCGCAGGAGTTGTTGGTCTTGACGTTCTGCCCGTCGCGGGCGAGCACCGCTTCCCGGGTGTTGCAGTTCTTCCCGGCTTCCGGCTGCGAAGTCCAGTGCTTGAAGCGCTCGCGCGAGTAGCCGTCCATCGTGCCCGACGGCGCGACCTGGAGTTGTTCGAGCTGGTCGGCGGCGGCACCGGTGGGCTGGCTGCCGCGGGCGTCGTCCAGCAGACCGGACTCGAACACCACCCACATCAGCCCGAGCAGCACAGCCGCCACGATCGACATCCACACCGATTTCTTAGCAACGGCCCCGCTCAAGGTCTTCTCCTGGCTCGATGACGTCTCCGCGGTCATTCGATCATCCGGTGCGGTGCGGGTTCACTCCGCCAGCCGGGCAATGTGGCCTGGCACACGGGCGGTACTGCCCGCCTCTCCGCGATTCACAGCGGTGGTCGCGCCCCGAGCGAACTCGCGTTTCGCGGTTTCTTGTGGCCGGGTTGCGTCACGGTCCCCTGAGGTGCGGCTGAGCAGTGCTAAAGACTGCTCAGGCCTTCTTCGGTTCGATGGCTGTATAGCGGGGGACGTAGCGCAGCAGGAGTCCGGCGCCGAGCAGGCCGAGGGCTCCCATGCCCGCGCCGGCCAGGCCGACGCCCAGCAGCGCCGTCAGCCCGGAGATGGTGAGCGGGCCGACCGCCTGACCGAAGTCGGCGGTGAAGCGCCAGGCGCCGAGGAACGGTGCCGGGCCGGGTTGCGGGGCCAGGTCCGCGCCGAGCGTCATCAGGATTCCGCTGCTGGTGCCGTTCGCCAGCGCCAGCAGCACCGCGACGGCTGCGAAGGTGGGCACGTCGGTCACCGCGAACAGCAGGAAGTGCCCGGCGGCCAGGCCGACCATGGAGGGCACCGCGGCCCAGATCCGCCCGAACCGGTCCATGATCTGGCCGGAGGTGTAGGACAGCGCGAAGTCGATTCCGCCCGCGACGCCGATGATGACGGCCGTCGTCGACGGCGGGAGCCCGGCGGCGACCGCGACCAGCGGCAGCACGACCATCCGCGACGCGCGCAGGCCGCCGATGAGCGCCGCGCAGGTTCCCATCCGCAGCAGCACACCACGGTGCCGGACCAGCGTGCCGACCAGTCCCTGGTGGGCGTGCTCGGTGTTGTCCGCCTCCACCGCGCCGAGGTCCTTGGTGCACAGCAGCAGGACGACGGTGGCCGCGGCGAAAGCGATGTGCAGCAGGAAGACCGCGCGCTTGTCCGGGGTCAGCAGCAGCACGAGCGCGGAGAGGAAGGGGCCGATGAAGTAGCCCGCGCGGAACAGCCCGCCGAGCACGCTCAACGCCCTGGCCCGGTAGCGCAGCGGCACGGTGGTGGTGATGAACGCGTGCCGGGCCAGCGCGAAGACCGCCGTGGCCAGGCCGACCACGAACACGCTCGCACCGAGCATCCACGGGCTCGTCGAGAAGTAGCAGCCGAGCAGTCCCAGCACCGAGACGACCGCGGCGCCGATCATCGCGGTTCGCTCGCCGAGCCGGTGCACGAGAACGCCGCTGGGCACGTCACCGATCAGCTCGCCGACCATGAGCATCGCGGCGATCAGCCCGAGCACGCCGAGGTTCGCGCCCTGATCAGCGGCGATGAGCGGGATCATCGGGATGATGGCGCCCTCGCCGGTGGCGAAGAGCAGGGTCGGCCCGAACGCCGCGAGCGCGACCTTCCTGAGTTCGAAGGGCCGTTCGTCCACCTGCACTTGCCGCACCACTCCTCGCAGAGCACGCCCGGGAACCGGGCCGACTCAGCTTGCCAGACCGGACCCGCGATTCCGGCGAGAGATCCGTCACCGGCGGGGGCCTCAGCGACCGGCCGCCGTGGACGCAGGTGCAGTCGGAGCGGCCGGTTCTGTCAGATCTGGAGGAGGTCGGCGAGGCGGGCGCGGTTCTGGTCCGGGGTGCCGAGGAGGAGCTCCGAGGTCTTGGCGCGCTTGTAGTACAGGTGCGCGTCGTGCTCCCAGGTGTAGCCGATCCCGCCGTGCAGCTGCACCGCATCGGCCGCGGCCTGGAAGTTGGCCGGTGAGACCAGGACCTGCACGAGCGCCGCGGCGAGCGGGAGCTCCTGCGGGTCGACATCGGCCGTCCACGCCGCGTAGCGCACCGCGGCACCGGCTTGCTCCAGCGCGCTGTGCATGTCCGCCAGCCGGTGCTTGACGCCCTGGTAGGAGCCGATGGCGCGGCCGAACTGCACCCGGACCTTGGCGTATTCGGCGGTCATCTCCAGCACCTTCGCCATACCGCCCAGCTGCTCGGCGGACAGCGCCACGGCGGCGAGATCGCGGACGCGGGAGCGCACCGCGTCCGGATCCGGCGAGGACAGCAGCTCGGCCGGGGCCGCCGCGAAGTCCAGGTTCGTCAGGCGGCGGGTCGGATCCAGCGTGCGCAGCGGGGTTTTCGCGGCGTGCTCGCCGCGCAGCCGGAACCAGCCGGTGCCCTGTCCGGTCTTGGCCTGCACCAGCACGACGTCCGCGATGTCGCCGGAGACCACGCGCTGCGCGCGCCCGTCCAGCACCCACGCGCCGTCGCGCTTCGTCGCCGCAGGCACCGATTCCTGGTCCCAGGCGACCGCCGCGATCAGCTCGCCGGAGGCCATCGCGGGCAGCAGGTCCGCCCGGGCCGCCGCGTCGTCGATCCCGAGCAGCACGTCGGTGGCCAGTACCGCGGTGGCCAGGAACGGCACCGGCGCCAGCGCCCGGCCCAGCTCTTCCAGCACCACCGCGCGTTCCACGTGGCCCGCGCCGGAACCGCCGAGCTCTTCGGGCACCACCAGGCCGGTCAGGCCCAGCTCGGTCGACAGCCGCCGCCAGAGCTCGGCGTCGTGGCCATCGCCGTCGGCCAGTTCCCGCACCCGCTGCGGCGGGGCGTGCTCGGCGAGGAACTTCCGCACCGAGGACCGCAGTTCCTGCTGCTCCTGGTCCAGCACCAGCTGCATTGCGCGCACTCCTGTTCTCCGGCCTGGTCCCGGTGTCACGGCCTCCGCTGGGTGCCGACCTTCAGCTCGCGGAACGGTACGTCGCGGTCCACCTGGGGTTCCTTGGGCAGCCCGAGGATCCGCTCCCCGATGATGTTGCGCTGCACCTGGTTCGAGCCGCCTGCGATGCTCGACGCCGGAGTGGCGTTGATCGCGATCGCCATCTCCTCGGCCGCCGCGTCGCCGTCCTCCCAGGAGGTCAGCGCCGGCCCGGCGATCAGCCCGGCGGTCTCCACCGCTTGCCACAGCAGCTCGGCTCCGGCCAGCTTGGCGACCGAGCCGCGGGCTCCCGGCGGCGAACCGGCTTCGGCTTCCTGCCGCAGCTTGGTGTTGAACAGCGCCAAAGCCCTTTCCCGCGCGTAGATCCCGGCCAGCCGGTCGCGCACCACCGGGTCGCCTGCGCGGTCGCGCGCGCGGGCCAGTTCGACCAGGTTGTCGTAGGCCAGCGGATCGCCGCCGCGCCGGACCGAGCCGCCGATGGAGACCCGCTCGTGGCCGAGCATGGTGACCGCGGCCAGCCAGCCGCCGCCGACCTCGCCGATCACCGCGTCGGCCGGGATGCGCACGTCGTCGAAGTAGACCTCGTTGAACGGTGCGCGCCCGGTCATGTCCCGCAGCGGGCGGACCGTCACCCCGGGGCTGCGCATGTCCACGATGAACATCGTGATGCCGCGGTGCTTCGGCACGTCGGGATCGGTGCGGGCCAGCAGCGCGCCGAAGTCGGAGAACTGCGCTCCCGAGGTCCACACCTTCTGGCCGTTGATCACCCAGGAGTCGCCGTCGCGCACCGCGCGGGTCTGCAGGCTCGCCACGTCCGAACCGGCCCCCGGCTCGGAGAACAGCTGGCACCAGATCTCGTCGCCGCGCAGCAGCGGCGGCACGTAGCGGGCTTTCTGCTCGTGGCTGCCCAGGTCCAGCAGCGTCGGCCCGCACATGCCCATGCCGACCATGAACGGCGAGCCGGGCAGGTCGTAGTGCGCCGCCTCCTCGTCGTAGTCCTGCTGCTCGGCGGCCGTGAGCCCTTGGCCGCCGTACTCGGCGGGCCAGGTGATGCCGATCAGTCCCGCGTCGTAGGCGGCGGCCTGGAACCGCTTCGCGGCCCGCAGCTGCTCGGCGGGCTCCAGCTCGCCGAGCGGCTCGGGCGCGTTGCGGGCCAGGAAGTCCCGCACCCCGGCGCGGAACGCCGTTCCGCTCCGCGATTCACGGTGGTGGTCGCGTTCGGAATCGATCTCGCGTTCGGCGGCTTCCCGTGGCCGGGCTGCGTCACGTTCCCCTGAGGTGCGGTTTCGCGGGACTCGGGACCGTGGCTCAGGGGCGCTCATGCGGTCTTCCTCCGGTTCGGCGGCAACCGATCAGTCAACGCCGACTGTAACCGATCGGATGCGCTCCGAACATCCGCGTTTTCCGGCGCTTTGACGCCTCCGCGGCCAGACCCGTTGTCGTCAGGGTTCTCTCTTGAAATTGCCTGCGTCGCCGACACACAAGAAGTCGACTTCTCATCATATCCACTGTGGACACACCGATTCCCGGGTACACCCCTGCGGTGGAGCAACCCCGCATGAACGGTCGAGGTTGACCGTTCATGCGGGCCGACGCAGTATGAGGCACGTCACGCCGCTCTCACCGACGAGGTAGCGATGCCAGCACCTGCGCAGTCCGGCCGAGGCATGACCACCAGCGACCAGCTCGCCCGCCACGCCCGCAAGATCCCCGACGAGATCGCACTGCGCTTCGCAGGCACCAGCCGCACCTACCGGGAGCTCGACGAACGCGTCACCAGGCTCGCCAACGCGCTCGCCGACCGCGGCGTGGCCGCGGGCGACCGGATCGCGGTGCTCGGCCGCAACGGACCGGAGATCGTCGAGTCCTACTTCGCCGCGGCGCGGCTGGGCGCGATCTGCGTGCCGGTCAACTTCCGCCTGGTGGCCGACGAGGTGGCCTACGTGCTGGCCGACAGCGGGGCCAGCGCCGTGATCGTCGACGAGCTCTTCACCGGCCTCCTCGCCAAGGCATCCGATGTGGACATCCGGCTGGTCGTCGGTGAGTCGGGTGACTACGAAGCGGCGCTGGCAGCGGCGTCACCCGTGCGCGCCGAGATCGCCGTGGACGAGCAGTCCCCCGCGTTCATCATGTACACCTCCGGCACCACCGGCCGCCCCAAGGGCGCGGTGCTCAGCCACCACAACCTGCTGATGCACACGTTCAGCTCGGCGGTGCACCACGGCATCACCGGCGAGGACAAGGCCTGGCTGGTCGGGGTGCCACTGTTCCACATCGCCGGGGTGTCGGGGATGCTGCCCTACCTGCTGCAGGGCGGCCGGATCGTGATCGCCGCATCGGGCCGGTTCGACCCGGCCGAAACCGCTGAGCTGCTGGCCAGGGAGCGGATCACCGCCTGCTTCCTGGTGCCCGCGCAGTGGCAGGCGATCTGCGACCTGCCCGACCTCTCCGCCTACGACCTCTCCGCGCTGCGGCGGATCACCTGGGGCGCCGCGCCGGCCTCGACCACGCTGCTGCGCGCGATGTTCGAGAAGTTCCCGGACACCGACATCACCACCGCGTTCGGGCAGACCGAGTGCAGCCCGGTGACCACGGTGCTGCGCGGCGAGGACGCGCTGCGCAAGATCGGCTCGGTGGGCACGCCGATGCTCAACGTCGAGGTGCGGATCGTCGACGAGGACATGCGGGACGTGCCGCCGGGCGAGGTCGGCGAGATCGTCTACCGCGGCCCGACCGTGATGCGCGAGTACTGGGGCAAACCCGACGAGACCGCCGAAGCCTTCCGCGGCGGCTGGTTCCACTCCGGCGACCTGGTGCGCCAGGACGAGGACGGTTACCTCTACGTGGTGGACCGCAAGAAGGACATGATCATCTCCGGCGGCGAGAACATCTACTGCGCCGAGATCGAGGACGTGCTGGCGGCACATCCCAAGATCGCCGAGGTCGCCCTGATCGGCATCCCGGACGAGCGCTGGGGCGAGACCCCGCTGGCGGTCGTCGGACCGCGCGATGCCGCCGACCCGCCGTCGCCCGGCGACATCGCGGACTGGTGCCAGGACCGCCTGGCCGGCTACAAGCGCCCGCGCCGGCTCGCCGTCGTCGCTGAGCTCCCGCGCAACCCCAGCGGCAAGGTGCTCAAAACGCAGCTGCGCGCCGACCACGCGGCGGGCCGCCTCACCGTCCAGGAGTGACGAAAACCCGCCCGGTTCAGGTGATTCGGCCCGGCAGCACGCGGCCACCCTCAGCATGGCTGGAGGCACAGCGCGCGCTCCCCGACCCAGCCATGCGCGCGAGACGACCGAACAGCCGCATTCCGAGGTGGTCGGCGAGCCGCTACCAGGTGACGGGCAGGGTGTGCGGGGTGCGGATCACCTTGCCCCGGTGCCAGGTGAGCTGATCGGCCGAGGTGGCGAGCCGCAGCGTGGGCAGGTGGTGGAGCAGAGCGCGCAGGGCGGTCTCGATCTGCATGCGGGCGAGGTGGTGGCCGACGCAGCGGTGCGGGCCGTGGCCGAAACCGAGGTGCTCGCGTGGCTGCCGGTGGATGTCGAGCCGATCCGGCTCGGGAAAGGCACGGGGGTCGTGGTTGGCGGCCTCGTAGGAGACCACGGCGCATTCGCCGCGGGTGAGGTGCAAACCGGCGATGTGGGCGTCCTCGGTAGCCAGGCGGGGAGTGCCACCGGTGGCCAATGGCGTGTAGCGCAGCAGTTCGTCGACCGTGGGCGGGATGAGATCGGGCTGCGCCCGAAGTTCTTCCCATGCTCCCCGGTGGGTGAGCAGTGCCAGGCAGGCGTTGGTGAGGAACCCGACGGTGGTCTCATACCCGGCGACCCAGAGCATGTCCGCGATCTCGGCCAACTGGTGCGGAGTCAGCTGCTCACCAGCGGCACGGTGCAGGCGGGCCATGAGGTGATCACCGGCCAGGTGCGCGGGGTCGGCGAACCAGTCGGTGAATCCCTGGTGCAGTTTCGTCCACGCGGTCTCGATCTCCTCTCGGGTCAGCCCGACGCCGGTCAGGCCGGTTTCTGCCCAGGTGTGGAGATCGCGGCGCATTCGCGGAGGCAGATCCCCCAGCTGTGCCCGGACCGTCATGGCGAAGGGCAGCGGCACGGCGATCTCGGCGCACAGGTCCGCGGGCGAACCGGCGCGGCGCACCCGGGCCACCAGCCGATCCGCGGCGCGGGCGGCGTGCTGCCGCTGAGCGGCGGCGGCCTGCGGGCTCAACGCATGCCGGAACACCCGGCGTCGCGCGGGGTCGTCCAGCACCGGCGTGGGATTTCCAGGAGTGCCCGGTGGGCGGAATCGCACCGCTTCCTGACGCGGGGCGTCGTCCGCTTCGGCGGCACGGCGGCTCATCCGCGGGTCGGCCAGGCACGCTCGCGCAACCTCGGCTTGGGTGACCAGCCAGACCGTGTCCCCGTTGTGCGTGCGCACCCGGTAACCGGGCTGGTCGCTGTCGCGCAATCGCGCGACCCAGGGCGAGATCCGGTTGTCCCAGCCCTCGAACGGCCACACCGGGATCTGATCACTGGACAGCATCGTTCCCCCAGCCCGCGCCCGAGGCGACCTTCTCCCGCGAACCATCGTCCGGGTCGTCCTCGGCCGGGCGGATCAGCGCACACCCCTGGCCAGGTGCCGGCCGCAGCCCGCCACGGCCGGAGATGACCTCGCGGATGAACCCGGCAGGCCGGTGGTAGAAGCTCAGCGAGGACGGCACGCCCAGGATGCTCGGCGTGTCCACGATGAACGGCAGCTCGGCCACGACGTACCGAGCGCCCCGCTCGATCTGCTCATCCGTGAACGACTCACCCGGTTTCCGGGATTCCAGCACCGCACGACTCGTCTCCAGGCACGCCGCGCGCAACGGCGACGGACGCGTGACCGCGTCCTCGGCCTGGGCGAGCAGAGCCCGGTAGCGAGCGGACCCGGCGAAGTCTGACAACCGGTGCCACCGGTGCGGCGCCGGCTCCAGCCCTGCCTGCTCCCACGCCCGCACCACCCGGTTGTACACCCGATTGCACTCCTCCCGGCTGCGCTGGCGCGCCCGCTCCTCCGCATGTCCCAGCGCCAGCTGGGTGTGCACGAGCGCCGTGTCCGGGATGACGACGTCGACCGCGGCGAACCTCCGGTGCGCCCACCCCAGCAGCCGCGCCAGCAGGTCGACGCTGAAGTAGCTGTTGCCCGGGCTGACTCCCACCAGCAAGTGCTCCCCGCGCTCGCACACCCGCCGGCAGTTCTCGCTGTACGGCTCGACCGTGAAGGCCGCTCGGTCGATACACGTGGAATGCATTCGGTTTTACCTCTCTGTGCAACGAAAGATCTCGCGCACCCCCATTTGGTGATCGTCACCACCGCCCGTGAAGCCAAGACGGGTGCCGAAAACTCGCCCGGGCAGGTGTAGTCCCGCATTCCATCTGTAGTCCACTTTGGAGAGCGGGATCAGCGCAGCTCGGCGAGAGCAGGCCGGCGACCGCAGCTCCGGGAGCAGCGGGCAGCGCCGCAGACCAGGTATGCAACTAGTTGCATTGCAACTTTGTGCATAGTAGGTTGCCGGTGAGCAGCGGCAGGAGGCCAGTCATGAGCGTTTTCCGGACCAGGTTCACCGAGGAGTTCGGCGTCGAGCACCCCATCGTGCAAGGCGGCATGCAGTGGGTCGGGCGGGCCGAGCTCGCCGCCGCCGTCGCCGAGGCCGGGGCGCTCGGCATGATCACCGCGCTCACCCAGCCCACGCCCGAGGACCTGGTCAAGGAGATCGCGCGCTGCCGCGAGCTGACCGACAAGCCCTTCGGCGTCAACATCACGATCCTGCCGACCATCACGCCGCCGCCGTACGCGGAGTACCGGCAGGCCATCATCGAGTCGGGCGTCAAGATCGTGGAGACCGCCGGGGCCAACCCCGCCGAGCAGGTCGCCGCCTTCAAACCGGCCGGGGTGAAGGTCCTGCACAAGTGCACCAGCGTCCGCCACGCGCTCAAGGCGCAGCAGCTCGGCGTCGACGCGGTGAGCATCGACGGCTTCGAGTGCGCCGGGCACCCGGGCGAGGACGACGTCCCCGGGCTGGTGCTCATCCCCCGCGCCGCCGACGAGCTGAGCATCCCGATCATCGCCTCCGGCGGCTTCGCCGACGCGCGCGGCCTGGTCGCCGCGCTCGCGCTGGGCGCCGACGGCATCAACATGGGCACCCGGTTCATGTGCACCGCCGAGTCGCCGATCCACGACGAGGTCAAGAAGCGCATCGCCGCGGCCAGCGAGCTGGACACCGAGCTGATCTTCCGCCCGCTGCGCAACACCGCCCGCGTGGCCAGCAACTCCGTCAGCCGCGAGGTCGTGGCCCGGCTGGACGATGGCGGCGCCTTCGAGGACGTGCGCGAGCTGGTCGCCGGCGCTCGCGGCCGGCAGGTCTACGAGCAGGGCGACACCGAGCTGGGCATCTGGAGCGTCGGCATGGTCCAGGGCCTGATCGACGACGTCCCCGCGGTCGACGAGCTGGTGGGCCGCATCGTGCGCGAAGCGACCGAGCTCATCCGCGGCCGGCTCGGCACCCTGCTCACCCCCACCGCGTGAACCGGGCCCGCTGAGCGGACCGAGCCCGGGCTCGACGCGCTGCGGACTATCGTCGGCATCGGCAGTGCCCGCCCGATCTGAGGAGCCTTCGGTGTCGTTGGAGTACGCGATCCTGGTGTCGTTGCAGGAGCGCGCCGGGTCCGGGTACGAGCTGGCCAGGCGGTTCGACAAGTCGATCGGGTTCTTCTGGAGCGCCAGCCACCAGCAGATCTACCGGAGCCTGAAGCGGATGGTGGAGCTCGGCTGGGTGGCCGGCGACGCGGTCGCGCAGGAGAAGCGACCGGACAAGAAGGTCTACCGCGTCAGCGACGAGGGCGCCGCCGAGCTGGCCCGCTGGCTCGCCGAACCGGCCGCTCCGGCGACGCCGCGCAACGAGCTGTCGGTGAAGATCCGCGGCGCGTCCTGCGGTGACGTGGGCCAGGTGCTCGAAGAGGTCCGCCGCCACCACCGGCTGCACGCCGAGCGGCTGGCGGTCTACCGGGCTATCGAGCAGCGCGACTTCCCGGAGCCCGACCGGCTCTCCGGCCGGTCCCGGCACCAGTTCCTGGTGCTGCGCGGCGGAATCCGCACCGAGCAGTCGATGGTGGACTGGTGCGAGGAAGTGATCAGCGCACTCGAGGACGAGATCACGAACTGACCCGATTCGGGTCCGGCTCCCACCGCGCCGCGCTAACCTCTCGATCATCGGCTCGACGAATGAGGTGGCGCATGGGGTTCCGGGATCCGGCGGACGCCGAGGGCTTCTTCACCGCCTACGACGCCGCGTTCGCGCGGTGGCCGGTCCCGTTCGAAGCACGCGACCTGCGCTCGGCCTGGGGAACCACTCGCGTCCACCTCTGCGGGAATCCGGGCGGAACGCCGCTGGTGCTGCTGCCCGGCGGCGGTGCGACCTCGGCGATCTGGGCGGCCAACGTCGAAGTGCTCGGCCGGACGCACCGCATCCACGCCGTCGACCTGCTCGGTGAAGCCGGTCGCAGCGCCGTCAGCGGCGAACCGGTGCGCGATCTGGACGACCTGATGTCCTGGCTGGACGACGCGTTCGACCAGCTCGGCCTGGAATCCGCGGACCTGTGCGGGCATTCGTACGGAGCCTGGATCGCGCTGCACCACGCCGTTCGCTCGACGCGCGTGCGCCGCCTCGCGCTGCTGGACCCGACGGCCTGCTTCACCAAGTGGAACCCGCGCTACCTGCTGCGCGCCCTGCCGATGCTGCTGCGCCCGAATCCCCGCCGGACGCGCGACTTCCTGCGGTGGGAAACCGCAGGCGCCGGGATCGACGCCACCCAGCTGGAGCTGCTGGCCCGCGCGGCGACGTTCCAGCGCGCGAAGGTGATCACCGGCCCGAAACCCGAACCCTCGCGCCTGGCGGTGCCGACGCTCGTCGTGGGCGCGGCGAAGTCCAAGGCGCACGACGTCGACCGCCTGATCGCGGAGGCGAACCGCACGGTCCCCGACGTCCGGACCGAGGTGCTCGCCGATGTCAGCCACCACGCGATGCCCGGCCGCCACGCCGATCACCTCAACACCCTGCTGGCCGGCTTCCTCGCCGAATGAGCGAAGGGCGCCCGCGATTCGCATCGCGGACGCCCTCGGCCGGGTGTTGTCACCAGATCTCGGCGACCCACTCCGGGTGGTCGATGAACGGGTTCCGGTTGTGCTGGAACTGGTCGAAGATCACCTGGTTGCGGCGCTCCTCGCCGGCGTCCACCGGGTCCTGCTCGTGCCACTGCTTGAGCACCGACACGCGGCCCATGAACGGCTGCTTGCCGTTCTCGACCTCGTCGTTGACCTCCAGGTCGGGGGCGCCGTCGGTGCCCTCGTAGCGCACCGCCATGTAGAAGATCATCCGGGCGACGTCGCCCTTGACCTCGTCGCGGGGCTCCCAGGAGTCGGCGTCGGTGAAGTTGCCGGGCGCCTCGCCGACCTCTTCACCGCCCATGTCGAAGTCCTTGCTGCCGCGCTCGGAGTTCACCGAGACGTCGGTCGGACGCAGGTGGTGCACGTCGGTGCCCGGGCCGGGCGCGGTGCCGAAGTCGCCGTGCGACTTGGCCCAGACGTGCTCGCGGTTCCACTGGTCGGGGTCACCGCCGTTGCTGTCCTTGCTCTGCGACCGGCCGGTGTAGAGCAGGACGACGTTGCTGGAGTTGGCCGGGTCCTCGTCGGTGACCTTCAGCGCGTCCCACACCTGGTCGTAGGACAACGTGGTGGTACCGGTGCTGATGATCCCGTTCAGCGCGGTCTTGAGCTCCTCGCCGGTCTTGCCCTGCGCGTCCTGGTAGTAGTCCTCGGCGGTGGACGCGCCCGCCGCCGGGAACGGGATCGCCACCAGGGCGACACCGAGTAACAGGGATAACGGCTTCCATCGGGTGGTTTTCATCGTGTGGTCCTCTCCCCGTGTGCAACCGGGGGGAAGCGTGCCACACCAACGATCATCATTGGGTGAACCAATTGGGGGAGCTCGGTGTCGGACAGTGATCACGCGGACGAACGGCGGATTGCGCCGATTCCGCCGAACGCCGCGTCAACTGGGAAAACGACGGGAGTCAGGCCGTCACGCGCGGTCCCGGTCCGATCACCAAATGGAAACAACGGGAACGTCCGATGCCGGTAGTAGTGCCGTCAGCGGGAAGTCCAGTGCCGCATCGCAATTGGTGGAGAACTGTGAATGCGGTCGACAAACCGGACATTCCCATTGATCACGCGCGGTGACCGCTGACGTGCGCGCGCATCCCGTGCACTCCGAACAGGATGAGGAGTTCGACCGCGCCGCCGTCGGCGCTGCCCAGCCAGTGCGGCGATGAGGTGTCGAACTCGGCCGCCTCGCCCGGCGGCAACGTCAGGTCGCGCTCGCCGACCACGAGCCGCAAGCGGCCGTTGAGCACGTAGAGCCATTCGAAGCCGTCGTGGGTCTGCGGCGTCGGTTCGAGCGGTTCACCGCGGGCGGGAATGATCATCTTGAACGCCTGCACGCCGCCCGGTCGCCGGGACAGCGGGATGAAGGTCATCCCGAACCGGTGGATCGGCTTGAGGTGGATGCGCGGGTCTCCGGTGCGCGGGGCGCCGACGAGGTCGTCCAGCGGCACGTCGTAGGTGCGGGCCAGCGGCAGCAGCAGTTCGAGGGTCGCCTTGCGCTGCCCGCTCTCCAACCGGGAGAGCGTGCTCTCCGATATACCCGTCCTCGCCGCGAGATCGGCGAGGGTGAGCTCCCTGTCGCGGCGCAGCGCGCGCAACCTCGGCCCCACCGCATCGAGCACGTCCTCGGTCATCGGGTCCACGCGATCATCTTGCCGGAACGGCAAGATCTCGTGCCAGGCGACCAGGAACCCGGCAAGACTCCAGCGCATGAACATCACCGACGCGGTCGCGTTCTGGGACGACGTCCACGCGGCCCGGACACCGGCCACCGACCCGAAACCGAACGCCCGCCTCACCGAAGCCGTCGCGGACCTGCCGGCCGGCGACGCGCTGGACCTCGGGTGCGGCGACGGCGGCGATGCGCTGTGGCTGGCCGGGCGGGGCTGGCGCGTCACCGCCGCCGACATCTCGTCCGTCGCCGTCGAGCGGCTGGCGGGTCTCGCCCGCTCATCCGGCCTGGCCGAACGCATCACCGCCGAGCGCCACGACCTGCAGGAGTCCTTTCCGCGAGGCCGGTTCGACCTGATCTGCGCCCACTACCTGCAAACCCCGGCAGAGCTGGACCGGGCAGCCGTCCTGCGCGCGGCCGCGCACGCGCTGCGTCCGGGCGGGCGGCTGCTGGTCGTCGACCACGGTTCGACCGCGCCGTGGTCCTGGAACCAGGATCCCGACGCCCACTACCCGAGCGCGCGGGAGGTCGCCGCGGGCATCGGCCTGGACCTGACCGAGTGGGTGATCGACCGGGCCGACGCACCGCGCCGCATCGCGACCGGGCCGGGCGGGCGCACCGCCGAGGTCGTCGATCACGTCCTGCTCATCCGCCGCACCACCTGACCGGACTCACCCGGGCAGTTGTCGATTGCGTACGAAATCGACGTTCACTCGGGTGACGGTCAATTTCGTACGAAATTGCGCACGCCTCGGGGGCTCCGATCTGGTTTCCGACGAACAAGGAGCACTGCATTGCCCAGCACCACGCGCCGCGACACCCCGCCGCCCCGGACCGGCAGCGGTGAAGCCGAAGTCCTGCGCGGATTCCTCGACTACGTCCGGGATTCCATCGCCGCGAAGGTCGACGGCGTGCCCGAACCGCAGGTGCGCACCCCCGGGGTGCCGTCGGGCACGAACCTGCTCGGCCTGCTCAACCACCTGACCGCCGTCGAGCGCTCGATGTTCCTCGGCGACCGCGTCGCCGACTGGCAGGCGACCTTCCGGGCCGCAGCCGGGGAGAGCGCGGCCGACGTCCTCACCCGCTACCGGGAAGCGGTCCGGCTGGCGAACGAGGTTCTCGACGGGTGCACCGATCTCGGCGCGCCCGTTCCGCGCCCGAGATCCGGCCGCCCGGCTCCCAGCATCCGCTGGGCGCTGACCCACATGATCGAGGAGACCGGCCGCCACGCGGGCCACGCGGACATCCTCCGCGAACTCATCGACGGCGCCACCGGGCGCTGATACTCAGAGCACGGCCAGCTGCGGCGCGACCTCCGCGGCGAACAGGTCGAGCGATTCGGCGACCAGCGCGTGGGGCATGCCGCCGATCTGCGGTCCGAAGATCATCAGGTCGTGGCCGTAGCGCTCGCGGTAGGTGCCGACCTTGTCCACGATCTCCTGCGGGCTCCCGGCGAACAGCCCGCCCTCGGCGATGTTGCGCTCCAGCGTCGCACCCGCCGGCTCGTCCCCGACGCCGCCGCGATCGCGGGTCGGATCGCGATCGGTCCACTGCGCCTCGTAGTAGGGCCGCAGCACGTCGCGGGCCTGCTGCGAGGTCTTGGCCACGAACAGCATGCCGCCCGATCCGACCCTGGCCAGCGCCGGATCGTGCCCGTGCAGCTCCCACTGCTGGCGGTAGTGGTCGACCAGCCTGCCGTAGTTCTCCATCGGCTGGATCGCGTTGGCGACGAAGATCGGGTCGCCGTTGCGCGCCGCGAGTTCCGGCGAGGCCAGACTGGTCGCCACTCCGTGCCACACCGGCGGTGGTGCCTGCAGCGGCCGAGGCAGGCTGGTGACGCCGTCCAGGGAGCGGAACCTGCCGCGGAAGGTGACGTCCTCCTCCCGCCACAACCGGCGCAGGATCTCGTAGTGCTCGGCCTGCAACTCCCACTGCTGAGCGCGGTCGTAGCCGAACATGGTGTAGGGATCGGCGGAATTGCCCTTGCCGACGATCAGGTCCAGCCTGCCGTGCGAAAGGTGGTCCAGCGTGGCGTAGTCCTCGGCGACCCGCAGCGGATCGAGCGTGCTCAGCAGGGTGACGGTGGTGATCAGCCGGATGCGGCTGGTGCGGGCCGCGATGGCCGCCAGCACCACCGGCGGCGCGGTCGCCACGGTCCGGCCCGCGTGGTGCTCGCCGAAGCCGAAGTAGTCCAGGCCCGCTTCCTCGGCCAGCTCCGCCAGCCGCACGACGTCGTCGAAGTGCTGCGTGGCCGACGCCGTCGCGCCGGTGACCGGATCCGGCTGCGTGCTGCCCAGGCTCAGGATGCCCAACTGCACGACCGCACACCTCCTCCGCGACCCGCGGGCCGCGCTCACGTACCAGGAAAGTCCACTGAGGAATGAATCGGCGATGTGGTGCGTTCAGCGGTGACACGCCTGACTGTTCACGCGACGCAGGTCGACGTACCGGCGCCGGACGAGCGCGACCTTCACGCCGCTGATGCTCGAACTCTCGCCACCAGGTGTCAACGCCTCCCAGAACGTGGACGCCGACGACGTCGCTCGCGGACTGATCCCCGCCTGACCCGCGCCGGAAAATCGGTTAACTCCGCAGAGCCGACTCTCTAAAGTACCGCGGACAGGTTTTCCGCTGCGCTGGAACGGAAGGAGGCCGGGTGTGAACGTCGGCGCGGGAAAGCGGGAATGGACCGGTTTGGCGGTCCTCGCGCTGCCGACCGTGCTGCTGTCGCTGGACGTGAGCGTGCTGCACCTGGCGGTCCCGCAGCTGGCCGCCGACCTGATGCCCAGCAGCAGCGAGCTGCTGTGGATCGTCGACGGCTACGGGTTCCTGATCGCCGGATTCCTGATCACCATGGGCACTTTGGGTGACCGGATCGGGCGGCGCAAGCTGTTGATGATCGGATCGGCGGCGTTCGGCGCGGCGTCGATCGCCGCCGCATTCGCACCCACGCCGACCGCGCTGATCGCGGCCCGCTCGGTCCTCGGCGTAGCGGGCGCCACGCTGATGCCATCGACGCTGGCGCTGATCAGCAACCTGTTCCAGGACGCGCGGCAACGCCGCACCGCGATCGCGGTGTGGATGAGCGCGTTCATGGGCGGCATGGTGATCGGGCCGGTGGTGGGCGGGCTGCTGCTGGAGCACTTCTGGTGGGGCTCGGTGTTCCTGCTGGGTGTGCCGGTCATGGTGCTCCTGCTGCTGACCGCCCCCGCGCTGCTGCCCGAACACCGCGATGAGCACGCCGGGCGGCTGGATCTCGTCAGCGTCGCGTTGTCGCTCGGCACGATCTTGCCGATCGTCTTCTCTCTCAAGGAGACCGCGAAGCACGGCCCGCAACCGGCCGGTTTGACGGCGCTCGCGGCCGGACTCGTGCTGGGTGCGGTGTTCGTGCGCCGCCAGCGCCATCTCGCCGACCCGATGCTGGACCTGCGGCTGCTGCGGAACCGGGCCGTCGGTGTCGCGCTGGGCGTCATGCTGATCGGCGCAGTCATCCTCGGCGGGATCACCCTGCTGGTCAGCCAGTACCTGCAGCTCGTCGCAGCGCTGAGCGCGTTCGAAGCCGGGGTGCTGCTCGCGCCGCAGGCCGTCGCCGTGGTGGTCGGTTCCCTGCTGGCGCCGTGGCTGGCCGCCCGGTTCCAGCCGGGATTCGTGCTCGGCTCCGGCATGTTGGTCGCCGCAGCGGGCCTGCTGCTGTTCAGCCAGGTGCGAGGCGATGGACTGGTGCTCGTCGTGGTCGGGATCTCGCTGGCCGCCTTCGGGATGGGGCCGCAGGGCGTGTTCTGCACCGAAATGGTGATCGGGTCGGTACCACCCCGGCGAGCCGGTGCTGCTTCGGCGATGACCGAGACCATCGGCGAATTCGGCATCGCGATGGGCATCGCGGTGTTCGGCAGCATCGCAACGGCTGTCTACCGCGACGAAGTAGCGCTGCCCCCACTGCCCACTGCCCGCTGCCGCAGCAGCCCGGGCCGACGACGGCCTCGCCGGAGCGGCAGCCGTGGCGGACGGGCTCGCCGACCCGCTGAGCGTGCTCGTCCCCGCGCGGGATGCCTTCACCAGCGGGCTGCACGTGGTCGCCATCAGCAGCGCTGTGGTCGTCGTCGCGACCGCCGTCATCGCCATGGTCGCGTTGCGTGACCGCTCCCACCGCACCAGACGGCTGAAACCGGCCGCGAGCCGTCCCGTCGACCACTCGCCATGATCAGCGCCCGGTGCCGACCCGGTGGTCGGGGGCCAGATCTCCCGCGCGGGTGAGCAGGGTTTCCGGCAGCTGCGCGGGTTCCAGGCCGTAGCGGTCGTCGTAGGCGGTGATCACTTCGGATTCCAGGTCCGCCAGCTCCAGGCCCGGGGATTCGTCCACCACCGACCCGACGGAGTCGTCGTCGAAGGGCAGGTCCAGCAGCCGGTAGACCTCGGTGAGCAGCGGGCGCAGCACCTCGGTGTCGTCGAAGATCACCACGGCGCTGAACAGCCACGCACCGCGCACCAGTCGCTGAGCGGTGCCGACCAGCTTCACCCTCCCCCGCGCGTTCACGCTGTGCGCGCCGGGGCAGTACTCGCCCGGCACCGCGCCGATCTGCGCTTCGACGCCGTGCTTGCGCAGGACGTCGGCCCACAGCTCGGCGTAGCCGGTGAACCGGTCCTCCATCCCGGACAGGTAACCGGGATCGGGCCCGACGTGGTCGACCACCAGCGAGCGCTCGGTGTAGGCCACCGCCCGGCCGCCGGGCGCGCGCACGACCGGGGTGAACCCGGCCTCGCGCACGGCCCGGACGGCATCCGGGAAACCGGGCAGCAGGGTGTCCCGGCGCCCGAACGCCACAACGCGCCCGCTCGGCCGGTAGATCCGCACACCGGCACCGGTCTCGCCATGGCTGACCCGGCGCAGCATCGCGTGCGCGACCGCGACCTCCAAGGCCTGGTCCGAATCCACCCCGAGCGCACCGCGATAAAGCTCCACGGGCCGATCCTAATCGGCGGCGGGCACCGCTCCGCACGCCCCGAACCGGACCGCCGACCCCCCGTGTTGACCACGGAACCGACTCACCCTTATCGTTCCGTTTACAGAACGGAACGATAAGGAAGCAGATGACGACCAGCTCCCTCCCCGCCCGCAGCCAGCAGGTCGCCCGCGCGCTGGCGGCGGCCGGAGTCCGGGGCGAAGTCCGCGAACTGGCGGACTCGACCCGCACCGCGGCCGAAGCGGCCGCCGCGCTCGGCTGCGACATCGGTGCGATCGCCAACAGCCTGATCTTCATCTCCGACAACGAACCGGTCCTCGTCCTCACCAGCGGCCGCCACCGCGTGGACACCAAGGCCCTCGCCGAGCGCTGGAGCCGCGGCAAACTCCACCGCGCCACACCGGACCAAGTTCGCGAAGCCACCGGCCAGGTCATCGGCGGAGTGGCACCACTCGGCCACCCGACCCCGCTGCCGACCGTGGTGGACGCGGCGCTGTCCGACTACCCGCAGATCTGGGCAGCGGCAGGCACGCCCCGAACGGTCTTCCCCACCACGGCAGCAGAACTCCGCCGGATAACCAACGCCACCGAACTTCCTGTCACCACCTGACGAGAGGCACTCGTTCGCCGCGCCCGACCTGGCTATCGGCACCCCAGCGTCCGGCGCGCCAGGCAGTCGTCTCCGCAGGTTGGACGCGCCTCCTCACGAAACCGGCAACGATCCCGGGCCCGGATTCCAGTCGTAATCACCGCCCGCAGGAAGCTAGCCAACCGAAGCGCCGAAGTGCTCGGCTGAACTGCTCAGCCTCCTCCGCGAGCCTTCCAAGCCTTCCCGGATCGACCTCTCCATGTGGAAGTCGGTCGGCTTCACCCATCAGCTCCCGCTGCAAGATCTGCATCGCGGACGTCATCTGCCCAGGCGTGTCGATCCGGGCTGGGATGAGGCCCTGCTCCCCGCCGAACGTGCTGTTCGGCGACTCGCGAAACGCGAAGCGGACAAAGCAGTCCGTGCACTCGGTTGCGGCATCAGGCAATCCGGATACGGCCCCGTTCGGCGCAGCGCAGTCCTCGACCTCCACGGCCCGGAACATCTGGTCACACCACGACCGGAACCGCAGTCCTGTACCGCTACGACGGATGTGGGCGAACCTGCACCACTCAGGAACAACTCCGATCCGGTACTGGAAATACCGGACCTGCCCGCCAGACACATCACGGCCGGGACACTTCATCGGTGCGGCAGCGCTGTTCGAACCCATCGGATCAGCTGATGTGATGATCGAACAACTCGACCAGCTCGTCGAGAGTCCGTCGAGTTCATCGTCGAGGCGAAAGGCGAATGGGAGAGGTGAACAGTGAGCAGGTACACCTGGCAGAAGTCCAGTCACACCGGTCCGAACGGGAACTGCGTCGAGTTGTCCCGACCACGCGGACTGGTCCGCGATTCCAAGGATCCGAACGGGCCTTGGCTCCAGGTTGAGGTCGCCGTGTTCATCCGTGCAGTGAAGGACGGGCGGTTCAGGCAGTGATGAAGTGACCGGCCCCGAGGACGCACGCCTTGGGGCCGGTCGGGGTTCACAGCGATGTCGGGACGGCCGGGTGGCGTTCGAAGATGATCGTGCCTCGGACGATCGCTTCCTTGTACAGCGCTGCCTTTCGGCCGGTGAGGATCGCTTCGCGCGGGGTGTCGTCGCGGTGGACGAACTGGACCAGCGCGTCCTTGCGGCCGAGGCTGATGCACTGGTTCAGGTAGCGGAAGCGCAGTGGGCGCGGTTGGCGACCGGAGAGGCGGTCGGCGAGCGCGCGGACCGCGTGCTGGGACGAGGGCATGCCCGTCGCGCAGGCCATGCGCAGCTCCTGGCCGGTGCGCATGCGGCCCGCCGCCGCATCACCGATCGCCGTCACCTCCGGGTGCGAGATCGAGCGGAACTCCTCGTCCACGATCATCCGGCCGTTGCCGTCGACCGCGAAACCCGCGCGCTCGGCGAGGTCCGGCACCCGGAATCCGACCGTCCACACCACGGTGTCGGCAGCGACGTGCGCGCCGTCGGCCAGCACCAGGCCGTCCGGGCGCACCTCGGAAACACCGGCGTTCTCGCGGAGTTCGACGCCCAGGCGGGCGAAGGTGCGTCGCAGGTGCTTCTTGCCCCGTTCGGACAGTCCGGCGCCGAGCTCTCCCCTGTCGACCAGGCGCACCTTCAGCGCCGGGTTCGCCTCGGCCAGCTCCGCCGCGGCCTCGATCCCGGTCAGCCCGCCGCCGACTACAGCGACGACCTCGCTGTCGGCCAACCGCCGCTTCAGGCGCAGGGCGTCGTCGTTGTCAGCGAGGCTGAAGGCGTGCTCGGCCGCTCCGGGCACCGAGGTCAGGTCCGCCACGCTGCCCACCGCGTAGATCAGGTGGTCGTAGCCCACCTCGCGGGCGGAGTTCGCCAGCCGCAGAGTCCTCGCCTCGGCGTCGATGCCGGTGACGCGGTCTACGACGAGTTCCACGCCGGTGCCCTTGAGCAGCTCGGTCAGCGGGAGGTCGCGCAGTCGCTGGCCCGCGGCCAGCTGGTGCAGGCGGACGCGTTCCACGAAGCGATCCGCCGCGTTGATCAGCGTCACCCGGGCGTCGGTCCACCGCGTTGCCAGCTTGGCGGCGGCCAGCCCGGTGTAGCCCGCTCCGACGACCACGATCTGTCGAGTCATCGCCCCGTCCTCTCCACTGAGTGCGTTGTCGGTGGTTGACCGGGCCGACTGCGCGAAATGTGACAACATGTGTCGCACGTCACCAACCGAGCCGGGGTGGGAGCGGTGGCCGAGGAGCGGCTGGCGAAGTACCGGGAGATGCGGGACTTCACCCGCACCGCCGAGCCGCGCGGTGCCGGGGACTCCGCGGGCTCCGGCGACCGCTTCGTGGTGCAGCGGCACCGGGCCCGGCGGCGCCACTACGACCTGCGGCTGGAGCTGGACGGAGTGCTGGTCAGCTGGGCGGTGCCCAAGGGGCCGACGCTGGACCCGTCGGCTCGCCGGATGGCCGTGCACGTCGAGGACCACCCGCTGGAGTACGCCGACTTCGAGGGCACCATCCCGGCCGGCGAGTACGGCGGCGGGGACGTCATCGTCTGGGACCGCGGCACCTGGACGCCCGGCGAGGACGACCCGCTTGCCGCGATCGAGGCCGGGACCCTGCACTTCGACCTGCGCGGCGAGAAGCTGGTGGGCCGGTTCGTGCTGGTGCGGCGCGGTGAAACGCAGTGGCTGCTGCTGCACAAGAAGGACGAGCACGCCCAACCCGGCTGGGATCCCGAGGACCACCCGCGGTCGGTGAAGAGCGGGCGCACCAACGAGGAGGTCGCCGCGGCTCCGGAAGCGGTGTGGCGCAGCGATCTGCCGCCCGACCGCGCCGAGATCCGCCTGCAACGCTGGAAGCCGCCCAGCGAGGGCGAGATCGCCGCGCTGGACGAGCTCGGCGCCAAGGGGCGCTGGCGGGTCGACGGCCGCGACCTCGCACTGACCAACCTGGACAAGGTGCTGTTCCCGGGCCGCGACGGCGAGGCACCGGTGACCAAGCGGGACCTGATCCGCTACCACGCGCTGATCGCGCCGGTCATGCTGCCCTACCTGGACGGTCGGCCGCTGAACTCGCACCGCTTCCCCGACGGTGTCGAGAAACCCGGCTTCTGGCACAAGGAAGTGCCCGGTCACGCCCCGGACTGGTTGCAGCGCTGGCGCTATCCCGATGCCGATCCCGACGACACCCAGTGGTACCTGATCCCGGACAGCGTCGCCGCGCTGGCCTGGCTGGCCAACTACGCGGCCCTGGAGCTGCACGCGTGGACCTCGCGCGCCGCCGACGTGCAGCACCCGACGTGGGCGCTGTTCGACATCGACCCGGGCAGCCGGACCACCTTCGAGGAGGTCCTGGTGCTGGCCAGGCTGCACCGCACCGCGATGGAGCACCTCGGGGTGGTGGCGCGGCCGAAGGTGACCGGGCAGCGCGGCATCCAGATCTGGGTGCCGGTGGAACCGCGCTACACCTACGCCGAGACCCGCGCCTGGGTCGAGCAGGTGTCGCGGGCGGTCGGCAACGCGGTGCCCGACCTGGTCAGCTGGGCGTGGACGAAGGCCGAGCGCCGCGGCCGGGCCCGCCTGGACTACACGCAGAACGTCATCAACAAGACGCTGGTCGCCCCCTACAGCGCCCGCCCGCGCCCGGGCGCCCCGGTGTCGGTCCCGCTGGAGTGGGACGAGCTCGACGACCCGGAGCTGACCCCGGACCGCTGGACCATCCGCACCGTACTGGACCGGGTGACCGCAGCAGGCGATCCGTTCGCCCCGCTGCTCGAAGTCCAGCAGCAGCTCCCACCGGTCTGAACGGGCTCAGCGGCTGGCCACCGCTTCCAGCGCGGCCGGTTCGGGCAGCGTGCGAGCGAGCAGCCAGGCCAGCACCGGGAACACCAGCAGCACGGCCAGCGCGGTCTGCAGACCGGTGTGCTCGGCGAGCAGGCCGATCACCGGTGATGCGATCCCGCCGACGCTCACCGCCAGGCCGAGCGTCACACCGCTGGCAGTGCCGACGCGGTTGGGCAGGTAGTCCTGCCCGAGCGTGACGTGCAGCGAGAAGGGCACGTAGAGCAGCACGGCCACGAGTCCGATGAAGACGTGCACCAGTGCACCCGGCGCGTAGACCACGCCGGCCAGCGCGGGAATCGTTGCCGCATAAGCGGTTCGCAGCGTCCGGATGCGACCCCAGGTCGCGGCGAGTCTGCCGCCCAGCAAGGTACCGACCGCTCCACCGGAGAAGAGCACGAACAGGGCCACCGCACCGGTGAACTCGCCGCCACCCGCCCGCTGCTGGGCCCACAGCGCGACGAACGCGCTCAGTCCGATGTAGACGACGGAGCGGAGGATGATGATCGCGGTCAGGCGCAGGAAGACCGGCCAGTCGTCGACACCTCGCCGGGCCGCCGCGGCCGCGCCGGAACCGGTCGCGGCGGTGATCGAGCGCAGCGCGATCACCGTCACCAGCGCGCCCAGCAGCGCGGGGACGATCAGCCACGGGGAGGCCGCCAACCCGCCCGCGGACAGGATCGGCGCGACGACGAGCGGGGCCAGCGCGAAACCGATGTTGCCGCCGAGGGAGAACCAGCTCATCGCCAGGTGGCTGCCGCCGGACGCAGCGCGCGCCAACCGGGCCGCTTCCGGGTGGTAGGCCGCCACGCCGAGCCCGGAGAGCGCGACCGCGAGCCAGGCCAGCACGTAGGAATCGCCCACGCCGCACAGCGCCACGCCAAGCCCGGCCGTCGTCATGCTCACCGGCAGCAGCCACGGCATCCGCACCCGGTCGGTGAGCGCACCGAAGACCGGTTGCACGATCGACGACAGCAGCGTGGCGGCGAGCACGATCCCGGACACCGCGACGTAGTCGTAGTGCCGTTCGAGCACGAGGAACGGGATGACGGCGGGCACCGCGCCCTGGTAGACGTCCACGCCGGCGTGGCCCACCGCGAGCAGCCCCACGGGCCGGTTCGACTTCTGCATCACCGGGCGATCGTCGAACGCGCAGGCGTTGTCGCGCTTCCGATAAACTGCCATCTCATGTCGAAAATCCGCCACACCCCGCGAGCACCCACGGCACTGCGCCACCTGCCCGCCGGTTCCGGGGTCGACGCGCACCGCCACGACGATCACCAGATCGTCTACGCCGGGCGCGGCGTGCTCTCGGTGACCACCGGGGCGGGCACCTGGATCGCGCCGGGTACCCGGGCGCTGTGGATCCCGGCCGGGATCGTGCACGAGCACCGCGCGTACGGCGAAACGGATTTGCACACCGTCGGCGTGCCCACCAGCGAGAACCCGCTGCGGCTGGACTCCCCCGCCGTGCTGGCGGTCGGCCCGCTGCTGCGGGAGCTGATCCTGGCCTGCACCCGCGACGAGTTCGCCGACGACGCCGAGCGGCGGCGCCTGCACGCCGTGCTGCTCGACCAGCTGCGGCGCTCCTCGCAGCAGCCGATCCGGCTGCCCAGCCCGCGGGACCCGCGGCTGGTCGCGGTCTGCGCGCTGCTCGACGAGGACCCGGCCGATCAGCGGACCCTGACCTCGCTGGGCGCGCAGGTCGGGGCGAGCGAACGCACGCTGAGCCGGCTGTTCCGGTCGGAGATGCGGATGACCTTCCCGCAGTGGCGCACCCAGCTGCGGCTCTGCCACGCGCTGCGCCTGCTGGCCGAGGGCGAGGCGGTCACCTCGGTGGCGCACCGGACCGGCTGGTCGTCGGCCAGCGCGTTCATCGAGGTGTTCCGGCGGACCTTCGGGCACACGCCGGGAAAGCAACCCGCCGGGCATCACCCCGAAGAGTGATCAAGCTGGCGGTGCGGATCACCGGCCGGTTGGCTGATGATCATGCGAATCCGAACCCGCACGGCGCTGCTCGGCGCCGCCACCGCGTTGCTGCTGGTGCCCGCCGCCTTTCCCGCCACCGCCCAGGAGAGCGACGCCCGGCTGCTCGGCAGCTACGTCGTGCCGCACGACCTCCAGGTGGGCGGCACCCCGGTCGGCGGGCTGTCGTCGATCGACTACGACCGCCGCAGCGGCGACTTCGTTTTCGTCAGCGACGACTGGTCCGACTACGCGCCCGCCCGCTACTACCGCGCGGAGATCTCGGTGACCGAGCGCGGCATCGACGACGTGGACTTCACCGAGGTGCACCAGTTCCGCCGCCCGGACGGACGCACCTACCCGACGATCGACACGTGGCGCGACGAGCAGCACTCGGTGCCCAGGGCGGCGCGCAACGTGCTGGGCACGGTGGATCCGGAGGAACTGCGCGTCGACCCGCTCACCGGTGCCGTCGCCTGGACCAACGAGGGCCAGCGCAATGCCGCGCCGGACGGCTCGGCCCGCGGCGCGGTGCTGCTCGACCCGGCGCTGCGGATCTCCACCCGCGACGGCCGGTACGTCCGCGACCTGCCGACGGCGCCCAACGAGAAGATGACCACCGGCGGGTCCGGGCCGCGGGTCAACGAGACCTTCGAAGGACTGGCCTACACCCGCGACGGCAGCCGGCTGCTCTCCGCGCTGGAGGGACCGCTGGAGCAGGACGGGCCGTCGGCCGACGCCGGCCACGGCGCTTTCAGCCGCATCACGGTCCACGACCGCGCGGGACGGCCGATCGCCCAGTACGCCTACCCGGTGGAGCCGCTGTTCGCCGCACCGCAACCGCCGAACGACTGGAACACCAACGGGATCTCCTCGCTGCTGGCCGGTGACGCTCCGGACCGGTTCCTGGCGCTGGAGCGCGGATACGCGGCCGGAGTGGGCACCAAGGGGCGCATCTACGAGTTCAGCACCGCCGGAGCCGATGACGTGCTGAACCGGGAATCGCTGGCAGGCGGCGGTTTCCGGCCGGTGCGCAAGGAACTGGTCGCCGACCTGGACGAGATCGGCCTGTCGCACACCGACAACGTCGAGGGCCTCAGCTGGGGACCGCGGCTGGCCTCCGGCGAACGGGTGCTGCTCGTGGTCAGCGACAACAACTTCTCGCCGCACCAGCAGACCCAGCTGATCGCCATCGCGATCCGCTGACCTGACGCCGAGGGCGCGGCTCCGCGAAGGGGCCGCGCCCTTGGCGCGTGCGGGAAAAACGGCAAGCTCCTTGGGAAAAACGCGTTCCGATTCGAGTAACGGTCAATCCTTGACCCCAACCAAATCACCGACTTATGGTCCAGACCACGGTTCGCCGGTTAAGCGCCGGTGAACCGCGGTCGTCGGAGTGCCCCTCTCCCCTTCCTCGGCCAAGTTCCGACAGCGCCGCTACCAGGACGTCCGGTGTCCTCGAACGCGGTCTCCCCACAAGGAGCTGAGATGAACAAGAAGCCGAAGCTCGCCGCCGCGATCGTCGGTGCGGCGATCGCGCCCTTCCTGGTGGCGATCCCGACCAGCACCGCCAGCGCGCACGGCTACATCGACTCCCCGCCCAGCCGGCAGGCGCAGTGCGCCAAGGGCACCGTGCCGTGCGGGCCGATCAAGTACGAGCCGCAGAGCGTCGAGGGCCCGAAGGGCCTGACCAGCTGCAGCGGTGGCAACCAGGCGTTCGGCGAGCTGGACGACGACAGCAAGGGCTGGACGGCGACCCCGGTCGGCAACTCGGTGAACTTCAACTGGACGATCACCGCCCGCCACGCCACCAGCACCTGGGAGTACTTCATCGGCGGCAACCGCGTCGCGGTCTTCGACGACGGTGGCAAGCAGCCGCCGTCGCAGTTCTCGCACACGGTCAACCTCGGCGGCGTCAGCGGCAAGCAGAAGCTGCTGGCGGTGTGGAACGTCGCCGACACGGCCAACGCCTTCTACGCCTGCGTCGACCTCAACGTCGGCGCCAAGTAAGACCACTTCCGGTGAAAAGGCGGGCCCGCACTCCGATCGCGGAGGCGGGCCCGCCGCTCGTCAGCACCTGCCGGGCGCGCCGAACCGGGCGTCCACTCTGGACGCTGCGAGCGCCACCGGGCTTTCCGGGGCGGGCAGCCCGAGTTCGCCGAGCAGGCCGGAGTCCGCGCAGGACAGCGGTTCGGCGCGGTGCAGGACCCACGGTTCGTGATCGACCGGGGTGTGCAGGGAAAGCAGCCCGTGCCAGGTGGAGAACATCCGCCACCGCGACGTGGCGAACCGGTCGGCCTCGCCCGCCGCGATCCGCGCCCCGCGGCGGACTCGGAGTTCCAGTCCCACATCGCCGCGCTGCACCCGGTAGCCGGTTTCGCTCCCGCTGCGCTCGAATTCCACCCGCCCGTAGCGGTACGGCAGACCGGCCACCGCCCGGGCCGTCCGCACGAAGGTCCGGTTCGAGGCCTCCATGCTCAGGAACACCAGCCCGCGGCGACCGCGCTCGTCGACGGCGTAGGTCCGCACGTTGACCTCGTTGAAGTCGCGCAGGACGCGCGGTGTCGGCATGCCCAGCACCGAGGTCACGGTCATCCGCAGGCCGATCAGGCCGATCCAGCCGGATCCGCCGAGCAGATCGGGCCGGGTGCCGCGCGGCAGCATCGGCTGGAGCACCGCGGGATCGCACGGCCAGTGGGCGAACACGACGTCGCGCCAGATCTGATCGGACAGCGACCAGCGGACGCGTCTCGGAACGGCGAGCGGCAGCGACTCGCTCATCCGCTCACCCGCAGCAGTGCCGCGTAGAGCGTGAGGCCAGGACCGAAAGCCATTGCCACCACGTGACCTCCGCCGCGCAGCTCACCGCCGATCAGCTTCCGCAGCACCAGCAGCAGCGTCGCCGACGAGCAGTTCCCGTGCTCTGCCAGGACTTCCCGCGACGACCGCAGCGCCGTCGCGGGCAGCCCCAGCGTCTCCTCCACCGTATCGAGGATGCGCGGGCCGCCGGGGTGCACGGCCCAGCCCGCGACATCGGCCAAGCCCAGCCCGTTGCGGTCGAGCAGGTCGCCGATCACCGCGCCGAGGTGCCGGGCCAGCACGTCGGGAACCCGCGGCGACAGGCCCATCCGGAAGCCGAGGTCGGTGATGTCCCAGGTCATCTGGTCCAGGCCGCTGGTGTCGGTGAAGGCCGCGACGTCGAGCACCGCCAGGCCGGGCGCGCGCGGGTGCACGACCACCGCCACCGCCGCGTCGCCGAACAACGCGTGCGAGACGATCTGCTGCGGATCGGCGGTGGGCGGCTGGATGTGCAGCGAGGTCAGCTCCAGGCACAGCAGGACGGCGGGCCGGTCGCGCGCGGCGGCGAAGTCCACGACGCCGCCCAGCGCGGGCAGGGCCGCGTAGCAACCCATGTGCCCGACGAACAGCCGCCGCAGATCCGGGCGCATGCCCAGCGATCCGGCCAGCTTGATGTCCAGGCCCGGGGTGCCGTAGCCGGTGCAGGAGGCGACGGTGAGCAGGCCGACGTCCTCCGCTGCCAGGCCCGCGTCCGTCAGCGCGGCGAGCACCGCGCGATGCCCCAGCGGCGGTGCCAGTTCGTCGAAGCGGCGCATCCGGGCCGCGGTGGTCCATCCGGAGAGGTCTTCTTCCAGCGGGTTCGCCACGGTGTGCCTGCGGTGCACGCCGACCGCCGAGAACAGCCGCCTGGCCAGGGCGCTGCCGCCGAAGTGCTCCGCGAAGAAGCCGTCCCACAGCTCGCCCTGCCCGGCGGAGTCCGGCAGCGCCGAGCCGAAGCCGACGATCGCCGGGGTCACCAGCGCGGTGCTTCGGTGTCGTGGTCGGGGTCGCCGCCGAGCGCGGCGACGCCGAGCCAGTCGGCGCAGACGTCGGAGGTCGCCGGTTGCAGCGCGCCGCACCGGGCATCGCGGTAGATGCGCTCCAGCGGGTGGCCGCGCCGGGTGGCCGAGGTGCCCGCCGCTTCCAGCACCGAGGAGGCCACCTGCGCCGCGGTGTCCCCGGCGACCAGCTTCGCGCGCCACACCCAGCGGTTCGTCTCCGGTTCACCGGCCTGCTGCGCGACCCGCCGCGCAGCCTCCTGCACGACGGCTTCGGCTGCCGCCACGGCGGCATCGGCGCGGCCCATCCGGTTGCGCACCGCCGGCAGCTCGTGCAGCCCGCGCTCGCGCAGGTGCGCGCCGCCCGCGCGCAACGCCGAGCGGGCCACTCCGACGTAGACCGCGGCGTAGGAGGCCACCAGCCACTGCGGCATCACCTGCGCGATCAGCAGCGTCAGGCCTTCGATCCCGCCGAGCAGCGCATCCGGGCCGACGGCGACGTCGAAGTGCACGTCGTGGCTGCCGGTGGCGCGCATGCCCAGCGAATCCCACGTCGGCTCGACCTGGACGCCATCACCGGCCGGGACCAGGAAGTAGGACACCTTCGGTTCGCGGTTCTCGACGTCCTTGGCGGTGACCAGATACGCGTCGGCGTGCCCGGCGCCGGAGACGAACGCCTTGCGGCCGGTGATGCGGAACCCGCGGCCGTCGCGCTGGTAGCCGGTGGTGGTGCGCGACAGCCGCGATCCGCCGCCGCGCTCGCTCATCGCCACCGCGTACAGCGCTCCGTCGGCGGCGCCGGACAGCAGCCGGTCGCGCGCGTCGAAACAGCTCTCCGGCGCACCCAGTTGCAGGAGCAGCTCCTCGGGTGCGTGCGCGAGGGCACCGGTGACCGAGGCGTGCATGTTGAAGATCAGCGCCGTGGCACCGGCACCGGTGGCCAGTTCGGCGGCCACGGCGGTGTAGTCGGCGAACGACGCGCCGGAGCCGCCCAGTTCTTCGGGAACCATCAGACCGAGCAGGCCCCGGTCGCGCAGATCCGCGAAGTCCTCGGCGGGGAAGGCACCCGCGGTGTCGTAGTGCTCGGCGCGCGCGGCGATGCGCGGGACCAGGTCCCGCACCACCTCCTGCGCGGACGCGGCTGGCAACGGCACCGGCGCTCACCCCTTCTTCCACCCGATGGCCTGGAACAGCACGGCGGTGGTGCGCACCGGAACCATGCGGACCGAGCTCCGCCGCAGGGCCGACCACGCCACCAGGTCCCGCAGCGACGGCCGCAGTCCCCGCAACGCCAGTTCGACGCCGTGCTGGGCAGCCTCGGCCACCAGCACGTCGCGGTCGACCAGCAGCGCGGGATCGTGCACACCGCGCGGCGCGATGCGCGGCAGTCGTTCGGCGAGACCGATGGCCACCACTCGGCACAGCGCTGTGGCCGCCAGCGTGTCCAGCACCAGCAGTCCGCCGGGCCGGAGGATCCGGCACGCTTCGGCGACGGCGGCGCGCAGGTCCACCACGTGCTCCAAGATCTGGCCCGCCACAACGCAATCCGCGAACTCCGCTGGCAGCGGCACTGCCTGCACGTCACCGGCCAGCGGCTGCACGCCGTGCTCGGCGGCCTGCCGCAACGCGCTCGGCGAGCGGTCGACGCCGATGTGCCGGTAGCCCTTGCCCGCCACGTGCGGTGCGAGCAGGCCGGCACCGCAGCCCAGGTCGACCAGGACCGCGTCCGGCCGCGGTGCTGCGGGCACGAGCGCTGCGCGAGCGGCGGCGAGCCAGTGCAGCATCGCGAAAGCGCCTCTCGGCTGCCACCACTGGTCCGCACAGGTCTCGTAGAGCTGCGGATCGTTGCGCAGCGCGGTCCGCGTCCCGCCGCGTGCCATGCGCTCCAGGCTGGCACACTCGGCCGGGTGCGGCACTTCGCAACCGCCTCCGCGCTGCTCCGCGCCTCGCACCCGCTGCCCGCGCTGGCGGTCACCGCGATCGCCGCTGGGCTGGCCGCGGCGGTGAGCGGTGCACCGCTCGGGGTGGCCGCCGCGGTGCTGCCCGGGCAGTTGTCCGTCGGCTGGCTCAACGATCTCGTCGACGCCGATCGAGATGCCCGGGTCGGGCGGCCCGGCAAGCCGGTGGCGAGCGGTGCGGTCTCGCGACGCGCGGTGCTGGTCGCGGTGGTCATCTCCGCGCTGGCAGCGGTGGTGCTGTCGCTGCCGTTCGGCGTCGCCGCGACCGCGGCGCATCTGGTCGCGCTGGGATCGGCGTGGGCTTACGACCTGGGGCTGAAGGCCACCGCGTTCTCGGTGCTGCCCTACGCCGTCTCCTTCGGACTGCTGCCCGTGTTCGTGACGCTGGGCGGCGGCATGGCGCCGCCGTCGTGGCTGGTGCCGGCCGCGGCGCTGCTGGGCGCGGCGGCACACTTCGTGAACGTGCTGCCGGATCTCGCCGACGATGCGGCCACCGGCGTGCGCGGGCTGCCGCACCGGCTCGGCGCGGTAAAAAGCACTGCGGTGGCGTCAGTTCTGGTGCTCGCCACCGCCGCGCTGCTCGTGCTCGGCCCGGTCGGGCTCTCCGCCGGCCTGCTGCTGCTCGCGCTGGCGGTGGCGCTGCTGAGCACCGGGCTCGTGCTGGGGCGCCGTCCCGGGTCCCGCGCTGCTTTCCGCGCCGTCATCCTCGTGGCGCTGCTCGACGTGGCCGTCCTGCTGGGCAGCGGGATCCCGCCGGGCTGAGCACTATCCACTCCGGACGGTTCCGGTGAAGGTGGCGAAGGCGATGATGTTGTCGCGGTAGCTGCGCGCGGTCCTGTCGAACGAACCGCCGCAGGTGATCAACCGGAGCTGCGGATCGGTGGTGTCGCCGTAGACCTCGTCGGCCGGGAAGCCGTGCTTGGGTTCCTGCGCCATGCGGTGCACCACGAACCGGGCGATCTGCCCGTCCTGGCGGCCGATCCGCACCTCGTCGCCGGGCCGCAGCTCGCGCAACCGCGCGAAGATCCCGTCCTCGCCGTCACCGTTGACGTGCCCCAGCACGACGGCCGGGCCGATCTCACCGGGAGTCGGGCTGAACTCGTACCAGCCGGCCTGCATCGGCTCGTGCACCGACGGCAGCTCGACCGTCCGGTCGGGGTTGAGGCCCAGCGGGAGCAGCGTGGAGCGCGCCCCGATCCGGGGTATCTCGATCCAGGTCGGCGGCGACTGCGCCAGCGCGGTCGCGGCGTGCACCTGCTGCGGTGTGGTGGCGCCGAGATCCAGGGGCCGGTCGGCCGCCGAACATCCCGACAGCGCCACGGAGAGCGCGGCGGCCACGAGGACCGGGGCGGTCGCGACAGCACGACCGCCTCGGCTCCCCCGTGCACGGGGAGGCACGTTCATCCCGGACGCCTCAGTTCGCGCCCGCACGCCGACGGCGCAGCACGACCGCGGCGCCGCCACCGGCGACGGCGAGCGCTGCCGCGGCGCCGAACGCCGCCGGGCCGAAACCGGATTCGGCCGGGCCGCCACCGGTTTCCGGGGCGCCGACCGGACGCTCGGCGACCTGGGCGGTCTTCTCCCGCACCGCCTCGGCCGTGGGGTCTTCCTTCGGCGGCTCGACCGGCCGGCTCTGCTCCGGCGCCGGGGGCTTCTCGTCCGCCGGAGCCGGGACGGGCTTCTGCTCCTCGGCCACCGGGGCGGTCTTCGGCTCGTCGGCCCAGCCGACCGCGGCGGTCAGCGGCAGCGCCGTGGCTCCGAGCAGCGCGGCTGCGGCGACGGTACGCCCAAGCTTCATCTCGCGTCCTCTCTCGTTCGGTCCGGGAGATCCGGACGAGGACCAGCTTGGAGCGCGGTTTTCAAGATCCCGTCTGCCCGATGTGAAGAACCTGTTCGGATTCCGCTGCGCCGCGCGAGATGTGAAGAAGCTGTTCAGATGCGGTGTCCGGGACACCGCGACGCACCGGCGGAGGCGATAATGCGCCGCGTGAGCGCACACGTGCTGGTCGCCGAGGACGACCCGAAGCAGGCCGAACTCATCCGGCGCTACCTCGAGCGCGACGGCCACCAGGTGGTCGTCGTCGGCGACGGCCGGGCGGCGATCGACGAAGCGCGGCGGCGCCTGCCCGACCTGGTCGTGCTCGACGTGATGATGCCCAAGGTGGACGGGCTCGACGTGTGCCGCGTCCTGCGCGCCGAGTCCGACGTGCCGATCGTGCTGCTGACCGCGCGGACCACCGAGGACGACGTGCTGCTCGGCCTCGACCTCGGTGCCGACGACTACATCACCAAGCCCTACAGCCCGCGCCAGCTCGCCGCCCGCGTGCGCGCGATCCTGCGGCGCGTGCGGCGGGTGCAGGACCGCGGCCACCAGCCGCTGCGCGTCGGTGATCTGGTGGTGGACCAGCAGCGGCACGAGGTGCTGCTGGCCGGCGCCGAGCTCGACTGCACGCCCGCGGAGTTCCGGATGCTGGCGGTGCTGGCCGCCGAACCCGGCCGGGCCTTCACCCGCGGGCAGCTGCTCAGCCAGGCCTTCGGGATGGACAAGTTCATCACCGAGCGCACGGTGGACGTGCACGTGATGAACCTGCGCCGCAAGCTCGAACCCGATCCCCGCCGGCCGGTCCGGCTGCTCACCGTCTACGGCGTCGGTTACAAGCTGCAGGACTGCCCCGATGGCACGCCGGCATAGCCTGCTGGCCCGGCTGCTGGCCATGTCGGTGGTGGTGGCCGGGTGCTCGATCGGGGCGACCGCGTGGCTGGCCGCGCAGAGCACCAGCGGGGCGATCAACCAGGAGATCGGCGAAAGCCTGGCCACCGATGCCACGATCTACGACGCGCTGCTGGGCTACGCGGCCGGACATCCGCAGTGGTCCGGGGTGCAGGATGTGGTGACCGAGCTCTCCGAGCGCACCGGGCGCCGCATCACGCTGACCACCCAGGCGCGGGTCCCGATCGCCGATTCCGGGGACCCGCAGGACACTCCGCTGCCGCGGACGCCATCGGCCGTGGTCGACCCGCTCGCCGTCGATCCGGTGCTCAAGCCCGGCGCCGCGATCGACCCGCGGGCCGTCGGCCCCTACCAGCTGACCGCCGCCGAGCGCGCGAAACTTGCCGCCGATGCGCAGAACCAGCTCCGCTGCCTGCGGCGGAGCGGCTCGGACGGCCGGATCGTCGAACTGCCCAACGGGCGCTCGACGGTCGAGATCATCGCTGCCGAACCGCAGCAGAAGCGGTCGCGGCCGGTGGCCGTGCCGGACGATCCGCCGAGAGCGGTGCCCGCCGAGGTCCCGATGCCGGAGACGTCGGCCCCCGTGACCCCGCCGCTGGCTTCCTGCGGGGCGCCGACGACGACCACCGAAACCGAGCGCACCGCCAACGCCGAGCTGCTGGAGCTGGCCAACGCCTGCCTGACCAGGCAGGGCGCGGATCCGCTGCCCGCCGAGGCCGCCGAGACCACCTGGCCGAACGGGCTGCGCGCCGCACCGGAGGACCAGCGCTGCGTGGACGCCGCGCGCCGTGAGCAGCTCGGCGCCTACGTCTCGCCCGCGGCGCAGCTGTTCATCACCAGGCCGGGCACCGACCAAGCCGCCACCGATCTGTCCACTGTGGGCATTTCGCGGATCGCGTGGACGGCGCTGGTGGTGCTGGTGCTCACCGTCGGCATGACCGCGCTGGCCGCCAGCCGCCTGGTCCGCCCGATCGACGCCATCACCGCGGCGGCCCGGCGGATGGGCGGCGGCGACCGCTCGGCGCGGGTGCGCACCAGCGCGCGCGGCGAGATCGGCGAGCTGGCCGCGGCGTTCAACGCGATGTCCGAGCAGGTCGAGCGCACCGAGCAGCAGCGCAAGACGATGGTCAGCGACATCGCGCACGAGCTGCGCACGCCGCTGGTGAACGTGCGCGGCTGGCTGGAGGCCGCGCAGGACGGCGTGGCCACCCTCGACCAGCCGCTGGTGGCCTCGCTGCTGGAGGAGACCCTGCTGCTGCAGCACCTCATCGACGACCTGCAGGACCTCGCGCTCGCCGATGCCGGGAAGCTGCGCGCCCACCTCGAACCCGTGCACCTCGGCGCGATCCTGGAGCAGGTCGCCGCCGCGCACCGCGGCCGGGCCGAGGCCGGTGGCATCGAGCTGCGCGCGAGCGCCGAAGGTGATCCGGACCTAGCCGCCGATCCGACACGGCTGCGCCAGGCGCTGGGCAACCTGGTGTCCAACGCGCTGCGGCACACGCCTGCTGGCGGGCTCGTCGAGCTGCGCGCGCGCCGGGTTGCCGACGAGGTGATCATCGAGGTCAGCGACACCGGGGTCGGCATCCCGGCCGAATCGCTGCCGCACGTCTTCGACCGCTTCTGGCGGGCGGAGAAGTCCCGCGGCCGGCACGGTGGCGGCAGCGGCCTGGGCCTGGCGATAACGCACCACTTGGTGCAGGCGCACGGCGGTAGCATCGAAGTGCGCAGCACCGTCGGCGCCGGCACGACGTTCACCATCCGCCTTCCGGCGATGCGGTCCTCAGTGGATTCGCCCGGGCAGATCACCGGCCGCTAGACCGTTCGGCGCATCCTCCTGCCACTTCGCACTTTTCGTCTACACCTGTACCAACTTTCCGCTGTCGTCGGAGGAACCGTCTCGGCGTGAAATGGTTCACACCATTTCTCGTGCTGACCCTCCCCCGAAAGGCGGCTCGCTCATGACCGAGGACGAACGGCGAATCCGTCGGGCCACGTTCCTCAAGGCCGGCCTGGCCACCGCGGTCACCCTCCCCGTGGTCGCCAGCGAGGTGGTGCGCGCACCCCGCGCCGCCGCCGGAGAGCTGACTCCCACCCCGATGTGCGATGACGGGGACGACCTGACGCCCCCGCAGATGGAAGGCCCGTACTTCAAGCCGAACTCCCCCCAGCGCAGCGACCTGCGCGGCGACATGCCCGGCACGGCGCTGACCATCACCGGCGTCGTCTACAGCCGCTCCTGCGCCCCGCTGAACCGGGTGCTGCTGGACTTCTGGCAGGCCGACAACGCGGGCAACTACGACAACGTCGGCTACCGCGGGCGCGGCCACCAGTTCACCTCCACCGACGGCCGCTTCCGGCTCGACACGATCGTGCCCGGCCTCTACCCGGGCCGCACCCGGCACGTCCACGTCAAGGTCCAGGCCCCGAACCAGCGGATCCTGACCACCCAGCTGTACTTCCCGGGTGAGCCCGGAAACGACTGGGACGCGATCTTCGACCCGGCGCTGCTGATGAACGTCCAGGGCTCCAACGCCACCTTCGACTTCGTCCTCAACCTGCCCTGAGGCCGAACCGGGTCGCCACCCCGGCAGCGGACTGTCCGCACTCGCCAGTCGCGCTGAGCTCGAACGTGGCTCCTCCACAAGGCGCCCCCGACCCGTTCCCCGGTCGGGGGCGCCTTCCCGCGGTCCGACCCCGATGGCCCCGGCGCTGGTGGATCCCACCCTGGGGCAAAGCCCTCGTCGGTCCTGATCGGACGGACGAGGACTTTGTCGTCGGCTGTCAGCAGCCGAGGGCGCAGGGCTCGCCGTGGGCGGTGGAGCCCGGGAGGTCGGAGAGCATGCGGGACTCCACCCGTCGGTGCGCTCGAACAGTGACGAACCTCCACAAACGAGTCAAGCAGCACCACTGAACGATCAGTGGCGAACCTCCGCAATTTCCATTGAAATTGGACTCCTGCCACCGCAGGCTCCGCCGAAAAAGCGACAGATCCAATTTCAATGGAAATTGCTACACCACGCAAAGCGACCACCCACCGCTTTGAACCCAAACCCGACCTCCGGCCTCACGACACCCCCGGCCAGCCAGGTCTCCCCGGTGTCACCACCGAAGCATCGGCGGTGACACCGCTCGACCGTCACGAGACGCGGTGCGGCGAGGCACGGGGCCCGGTCAGGGTTCAAAGCGGCAGGTGGCCGCCTGAGGCGTACAGCGATTTCAATTGAAATCGGCACCGTTCTCGACGAACCGCCCAGTACCGCGGCAAGCCGGTTTCAAGTGAAATCGCAGAGGTCGCCACCCCGCGCCAGGACGCCAGATCCGCCACCCGCGGCGACGGAGACCCGACGAAGCCCTCGTCTGTCCTGATCGGACGGACGAGGGCTTCGTCGTCGGCTGTCAGCAGCCGGGGGCGCAGGGCTCGCCGTTGGCCGTGGAGCCCGCCGCCGGGAGATCGGAGAGCTTGCGGGGCTGCGCGCCGTCGGTGTGCTCGGCGATCAGCTCGGTGATCAGCTTCGCGAAGCGCGGGTCCGGACCCGCCGTTCCCGCTCGGGCGAAGCCCATGCCCAGTTCCGCGGCCTTGTCCTTGGCCTCGTTGTCCAGGTCCCAGATGACCTCGAGGTGGTCGGAGATGAAGCCGACCGGGCTGACCACCACCGCCTGGACGCCCTTGGCGTGCAGGTCCTCCAGGTGGTCGCAGATGTCCGGCTCCAGCCACGGCACCTGCGGCGGGCCGGAACGGGACTGCCACACCACGTCGTAGCCGTCCACGCCGACCGCCTCGGCCACCAGCCGCGCGGCCTCGGCGACCTGGCGGGAGTACCAGCGCGGCTGGCCGTCCGGGCCTTCCTGGTCGTCGGCGCGCAGCGGGATCGAGTGCGCGGTGAACACCAGTCGCGCCTGCTCGCGCTGAGCCGGGTCCAGCTCCTCGAACGCCCGGCGCACCGCGTCCGCATTGGCCTCGACGAACAGCGGGTGGTCGAAGAACTGGCGCAGCTTCACCAGATCCGGCGCCCGCTCGCCGACCGCTTCGCGCGCCCGGGCGATGTCCTCGTGGTACTGCTTGCAGCCCGAGTAGCCGCCCCACGCCGAGGTGGCGAACACCAGCGCGCGCCGCACCCCGTCATCGGCCATCTTCGCGACGGTGTCCTCCACCATCGGATGCCAGTTGCGGTTGCCGAAGTACACCGGCAGCTCGCGGCCCTGCGCGGCCAGCTCGGCCTCCAGCGCGGCGATGATCTCGTGGTTGAGCCGGTTGATCGGCGACACCCCGCCGAAGTGGTGGTAGTGCTCGGCGACCTCGTCGAGGCGTTCCGGCGGAACTCCCCTGCCTCTGGTCACGTTCTCCAGGAACGGCCGGACCTCCTCGGGCCCCTCCGGTCCTCCGAACGACAGGAACAGCAACGCGTCAAAGCTCACCCGACCATGATGGCGTCGACGGCTCGGTCGCGCGCAGCCGGGGGCACCGGCTGCGCGCGGGACCACACTCAGATGCCGAGGGCGTGCACGCCACCGTCGACCATGATCATCGAACCGGTCGTCTTGGGCAGCCAGTCCGACAGGACAGCGCAGACCGACTTGGCCACCGGGGTCGGGTCGTTGACGTCCCAGCCCAGCGGCGCGCGGTCGCCCCAGCCGGCTTCGAGGTCGGCGAAGCCGGGGATCGACTTGGCCGCCATCGTGCGCACCGGGCCCGCCGAGACGAGGTTGACCCGGATGCCCTTCGGGCCCAGCTCGCGGGCCAGGTAGCGCGAGGTCGACTCCAGCGCCGCCTTGGCCACGCCCATCCAGTCGTAGGCCGGCCAGGCCACGCGCGCGTCGAAGTCCATGCCGACGATCGAGGCGCCCTCGCCCAGCAGCGGGAGGGTGGCGGTGGACAGCGACTTCAGCGAGTACGCCGAGACCTCCAGGGCGGTGGAGACGTCCTCCCACGGCGCGGCCAGGAAGTCGCCGCCCAGGCACGACGCCGGGGCGAAACCGATGGAGTGCAGCACGCCGTCGAGACCGTCGACGTGCTCGCGGACCCGGTCGGCCAGGCCGTCCAGGTGCTCGGTGCTGGTCACGTCCAGCTCGATCACCGGCGCGGGCTTGGGCAGCCGGGTCGCGATGCGCTGCACCAGGCTCATCCGGCCGAACCCGGTGAGCACCACCTCGGCGCCCTGCTCCTGGGCGACCTTGGCCGCGTGGAACGCGATCGACGCGTCGGTGATCACGCCGGTGACCAGAATCCGCTTGCCTTCGAGCAAACCGCTCACGAAATCCTCCGCTGTGCTTTCTTCCACCAGGTACCGAGCTGCCTGAGCCTGGCCCTGATCTTTGTCTTCGAAGCGGCGCAGCCGCTTAGCCCACCCTCGGCGCTTGCACCGCCGCGGGTTCTCAGACGTCGCCTGGCGAGGACAGCCCGTTCGCCGTGTATCGGACATACATCAGAACGGGCTCCCGCAGTCCAGACGGCGTCTGAGGTTCCGCCACCACCCGCACCGCCACGCAGAACGAGCCTGGAATCAGGTTGGTCAGTGGCCCATGCCGAGGCCGCCGTCGACCGGGATCACCGCGCCGGTGATGTAGGCCGCGGCGTCGGAGGCCAGCCACTCCACGGTTCCCGCGACCTCTTCCGCTGCGGCGAAGCGGGCCAGCGGGATCTGGGCGAAGATCTCCTTCTTGCGCTCCTCGGAGAGCGCGTCGGTCATGTCGGTGGTCACGAAACCGGGGGCGACCACGTTCGCCGTGATGCTGCGCGAGCCCAGCTCGCGGGCGATCGAGCGGGCCATGCCGACCAAGCCCGCCTTGCTCGCCGCGTAGTTGACCTGCCCGGCACCGCCGGAGAGCCCGACCACCGAGGAGATGAAGATCATCCGGCCCTTGCGGTTGCGCAGCATGCTGCTGGCGGCGCGCTTGGCCACCCGGTAGGAGCCGGCCAGGTTCGCGTCGATGACCCGGCTGAACTGCTCCTCGCTCATCCGCAGCAGCAGGGTGTCGTCGGTGATGCCGGCGTTGGCCACCAGCACCTCGACCCGGCCGTGCGCGGCCTCGACCTCGTCGAAGGCCGCCGCGACCTGCTCCGGGTCGGTGACGTCGCACTGCACCCCGAACAGCCCTTCCGGTGCACCCGATCCGCGGTGCGTGACCGCGACCTTGTCCCCGGCGGCCTGGAACGCCTTCGCGATGGCCAAGCCGATGCCGCGGTTACCGCCGGTCACCAGTACGGACCGTGCCACTGTGGATCTCCCCTCGAAACGATGCCGCAAGATTCGGTTCAGCCGCGACATTATCCGTTCGGCGATGATCACCGCTCGTCGCCTCCATACAGAAAAACGGTCACCGTGTCGTGGTGCGCCTACACCCGCGGCGGCAGGCACACTGCGCTATGCAGCCGATCACCGACCCGGGAGGCGCCCGATGGCCACCCCGCCCGCTGACCTCGTCGCCGAGCTGCGCGCCGCGCTGACCGGCCCGGCACGCTTCGACCCCGGCACCCGAGCGCTCTACGCGACCGACGCCTCCAACTACCGCCAGGTGCCGACCGGGGTGGTCTTCCCGCGCGACGAGGACGACGTGATCGCCGCCGTGGCCATCGCGCGCAGCCACGGTGTGCCGATCACCACGCGCGGGGCGGGCACCAGCATCGCGGGCAACGCCATCGGCACCGGGCTGGTCCTCGACCTCTCCCGGTACCTCGACCGGATCGTCGAGATCGACGCCGACCGCAGGCTGGCCCGCGTGCAGCCGGGCGTGGTGCTGGACTCGCTGCAATCCGCGGTGGCCGGGCACGGGCTGACCTTCGGCCCCGATCCCTCCACGCACAGCCGCTGCACGCTCGGCGGGATGATCGGCAACAACGCCTGCGGGACGCACTCGGTCGCCTGGGGCAAGACCGTCGACAACGTGCACGCCCTGGACGTGCTGCTCTCCGACGGGACCCGGCTCGAAGTCGGCGCGACCTCGCCGGAGCGGCTCGACGAGCAGTGCGCGCGCGAAGACCGCGTCGGCCGCCTGCACCGGGACCTGCGGGCCTTGCGGGACGAGGTCGCCGACACCGTCCGCAGCTCGTTCCCCGACCTGAGGCGCCGGGTGTCGGGGTACAACCTCGACCAGCTGCTGCCGGAGAACGGCTTCCACCTGGCCCGCGCCCTGGTCGGCACCGAGGGCGGCTGCGCGATCGTGCTGGGCGCGACCGTGCAGCTGGTGTCCGCGCCGGCGGTGCGGGCTCTGACCGTGCTCGGGTTCTCCGACACCTACGCCGCGGCCGACGAGGTCCCCCGGCTGCGCGGGCTGGGTGCGCTGGCCATCGAAGGGCTCAGCTCGGAGCTGGTCGACGTGGTGCGGCAGCGCAACCCCGCCTCGCCCGCGCTGCCGCTGCTGCCCGGCGGGCGCAGCTGGCTGCTGGTGGAGAGCGGCGGAGCGGATCTCGGCGAGGCCGAAGCCGCGGCCGGCGACATCGTCCGCGCGATGGGCGAGCGCGCGGAGAGCGTCGTGCACACCGATCCGGCGCGGATGGCGGCGCTGTGGAAGATCCGCGAGGAGGGTTCCGGGTACTCGACCAGGATGGCCGGTTCGGAGCGCTCGTCGGGCTGGGAGGACGCCGCCGTCCCGCCCGAGCGGCTGGGTTCCTACCTGCGGGAGTTCGACGCGCTGCTGGCGCGGTTCGGCCGCCGCGGCGTGACCTACGGCCACTACGGCGACGGCTGCATCCACGTCCGCATCGACTTCGACCTGCTGTCCGCTCCCGGAACGGCGCAGTACCGCTCCTTCCTGGAAGCCGCCGCCGACCTCGTCGTGGCGCACGGCGGCTCGGTCTCCGGCGAGCACGGCGACGGCCAAGCCCGCTCCGCGCTGCTGACCAGGATGTACCCGCCGGAGGTGATCAGGGCGTTCGAGCGGTTCAAAGCCGCCTTCGACCCGGCCGGGCTGCTCAACCCCGGGCAGATCGTGCACCCGCGGCCGGTCGACGCCGATGTGCGCCCGCTGGTGGCCCCGGCCCGGATCCCGACGCGCACCGCGCTGGCGCTGCACGCCGACTCCGGCGACCTCGCCGCCGCGACCCGCCGCTGCGTCGGCATGGGCAAGTGCCTCAACACCACAGGCGGGGTGATGTGCCCGAGCTACCGGGCGACCCGCGACGAGAAGCACTCCACCCGCGGCCGCGCCCACCTGCTGTTCGAGATGCTGGCCGGCCGCGTCATCACAGGCGGCTGGCGCTCGCCGGAGGTCCGCGAAGCGCTCGACCTGTGCCTGTCCTGCAAGGGCTGCAAGTCCGACTGCCCGGTCGACGTCGACATGGCCACCTACAAGGCCGAGTTCCTGCACCAGCACTACCGGCGCAGGCCGCGCCCGGCCGCGCACTACTCGATGGGCTTCCTCCCGCTGTGGCTCAGGCTCGGCCGGCACGCCCCGCAGCTGGTCAACCGGGTGCTCTCCGGACCGCTGGCGCCGCTGCTCAAACGGCTCGGCGGGATCGACGCGCGCCGGGAAGTGCCGGAACTGGCCGCGCGAACACTACAGGCGTGGTGGTCGGAACGGCGGGACGGCACCACCCCACGCGTGGTGGTCTTCCCGGACACCTTCACCAACCACTTCGACCCGCACATCGGGCGCGACGCGGTCACCGCGCTCGAAGCCCTCGGCCACACCGTCGAGATCCCCCGCGAGCCGGTCTGCTGCGGACTGACGTGGCACTCCACCGGCCAGCTCGGCACCGCCCGCCGCGCGGTCCGCCGCACCGCCCGCACGCTGCGCCCGCTGCTGGAGCGCGGGCTGCCGGTGATCGGCCTGGAACCCAGCTGCACCGCGTTCCTGCGCAACGACGCGCTGGAACTCGCCCCCGGTGACCTCGACGTGGCCGCCCTGGCCGCGGCGACCCGCACCTTCGCCGAATGGGTCGAACCGACCCGCGACCGGTGGCAGCTCCCGGAGCAGGACCGGGAAGCGCTGGTGCAGGTCCACTGCCACCAGCACGCCGACCTCGGGTTCACCGCCGACCAGGCCACCTTGGAGGCCACCGGGACGCGCGCGCACGTGCTCGACGCGGGATGCTGCGGACTGGCCGGCAACTTCGGCTTCGAACGCGGTCATCACGACGTCTCGATCGCCTGCGCCGAACAGGGCCTGCTCCCGGCCGTCCGCGCCGCCGCGCCGGGAACCGAGGTCGTCGCCGACGGGTTCAGCTGCCGCACCCAGCTGCGCCAGACGGTCGGTGTCGAACCCGTCCACCTGGCCACCCTCGTCGCCCGCGCCCTCGACCGGCCCCAGCGGTGACAGAACCGGCAGCCACCCGGGAATGCCGCAGCGGGCCCGCGGTGTTGTCCCGGTAACCACCGTCTGAAGGGAATCCACATGGCAACGGTCGAGCTCACCAAGGACAACTTCGACGAGGTCGTCCAGGACAACGGCTTCGTGATCATCGACTTCTGGGCGTCCTGGTGCGGCCCCTGCCGGCAGTTCGCCCCGGTCTTCGACCGCGCCTCGGACAAGCACGAGGACATCACCTTCGCCAAGGTCGACACCGAGGCCCAGCCGGAACTGGCCGGCGCGTTCAACGTCCAGTCCATCCCGACGCTGGCCGTGATCCGCGACAACGTGCTGGTCTTCCAGCAGCCGGGCGCGCTGCCCGAGAACGTCTTCGACGACCTCATCGGCCAGGCCCGCGACCTGGACATGGAAGAGGTCAAGCAGAACGCCACCAGCTGACCCGGCTTCCCACGCAACTTCCATTGAAATCTGATCTCCAATTTCAATGGAAGTTGCGCACAGTCGGCGTGTTGGGTGCCGACACTCCGACGGATGCGGCCGGGGACCGCAAATTCAATGGAAATCGCGGGCGTTCAGAAGCCCGGATCGACCGATTCGCCGACGGCGGTGTGCACCACACCGGGCAGGCTCCTGATCTGCCCGACCAGCTCCCTCACCGGTGTCTTCCCGCGCAACCGCAGCGCGACCACCGCGGTGCGCTGCTGCTCGTCGTCGGTGTCTTCCCGCTCGACCTCCAGGTCCATCACCGTCCAGCCGCTGCTGGTGCACAGGGTCAGCACGCTGCGCAGCACCCCGTAGCCGTCGAGGTAGCCGATCCGCAGCACCTGCGGCTCGCGCAGCGACCTGCGCAGCAGGTGCAACAGCCACGGGTAGCCGATCACCACCAGGAAGTGCACAGCCGTGGTCGCCGCCGCCAGCACCACCAGCCCGCTGCCGCAGGCCATCCCCACCGCGGCCACCACCCACACCGTCGCCGCCGTGGTCAGCCCGCGCACCGCGTCGCGGCGCACGAAGATCAGCCCGCCGCCGATGAACCCGATGCCGGAGACGATCTGCGCGGCCACCCGCGACGGGTCCAGCGACACGCGGTCGAAGACCAGCAGATCGCCGAAGCCGTACTTGGACACCAGCATGAACAGCGCCGCACCGACCCCCACCAGGGCGTGCGTGCGCATCCCGGCGCTCTTGGCCCGGATCTCCCGCTCCAGCCCGATCAGGCTCGAGAACAACAGCGCGGTCCCCAGCTCGATCAGCAGCGGGATCTCACCGAGGCCGGCCACCACGGCGTCCGACGACACCCCTGGAACGTAGCACCGCGCGTGTCAGGTCACGATCGCCGCGGCCGCCGGGCCAGGTAAACCACCGCGGGCGGCAGGTTGCGCCACACCGTGCGGCTGATCACCGTCTCCTCGAACTCCGCGCGCAGGTCCGCCAGCTGACGGCGGGCCGGTGGCGCCCACCGCGTCCAGGTGTAGGCGAACTGCGTGAACGCTCCGCCCGGCGCCAGCGAATCGGCGACCAGCCGGATCAGCGGCACCCCGTCGACCGGCGCGTGCGCCACCCAGGGCAGCCCGCTCACCACGACGTCGGCTCGCAACTCCCGCTCGCGCAGCAGCGCCGGGAGCTCCCGGGCGTTCGCGCACACCGACTCCACACCCGGGAACCGCTCCCCCAGCTGCGCCGCCCACCGCGAGTTGAGCTCCAGGGCCAGGTGGTGCCCGCGCCCGCCGAGCCTGCGCTGGATCACCTCGGTGAACGCACCGGTTCCCGGCCCGAGCTCGACCACGACCGGGTCACCGCGGTGCGGGATGGGCGCCACCATCTGCTCGGCCAGCGCCCGCGAGCTGGGCCCGACCGCGGCGGTCGTGGTCGGCGACTTGACGAACTCCCACAGAAAACCCGCTGCCGTTCCCACCTGCGCCACTCCGATCGCCGCCCGGCCCCCGTGCCCGGCCGAGCATCGCGGAGCCGGTCGGCGTCCGGGATTCCGCTAGGTGACCACCCGCGCAACTCGGCGCCAACACTTGCTCACGGCAGCCTGCGACCGGTGAACATGGAGACCCCGGCGGCGATGATCGCGGTGAGCGTGCCCAGCACCAGCCACGGCTTGCTGGCGTCGGTGTGCTTGGTCTCGTAGCCGATCTGCTCGCCCAGCGTGGCGTAGACCTCGCGGAGCTGCTCGGCGCTGGCCGCCTTGTGGAACTCGCCGCCGGAGAGCTTCGCGATCTCCTGCATCGCCTCGTCGTCGACCTCGACCAACTCCTGCTGGCCCTGGATCTCGATGCTGCCGTGCCTGGTGCCGAAGGAGATCGTGGAGATCGGGACGCCGATCTTCCGCGCCTCCCGCGCCTTCGTGTAAGCACCGCGCGGGGCGTCCATGTCGCGCGGGATCGTCTGACCGCCGTCGGCCATCAGCACGATCCGCGCGGGCGGGGCCCCGGCCGGGCCGCCGACCATCTTGCCGAAGGAGTCGATGGCCTGCATCGAGGCGTTGATCCCGTCACCGGTGGCGGTGGCCTCGGCCAGCTTGAGGCTGTCGATGGCCTGCTTGACGCCCGCCCGGTCGGTCGTGGGCATCACCAGCACGGTCGCGGTGCCCGCGAAGGACACCAGCCCGAGGTTGATGCCCGGCGTCAGCTTGTCGGCGAACTCCTTGGCCGCGACCTTCGCCGCCTCCAGCCTGCTGGGCTCGACGTCGGTGGCCTTCATCGACAGCGACACGTCGATGGTCAGCATCACCGTGGCCCGGTTGCGCGGGATGCGCTGCTCCGCGGTGGGGCCCATCAGCGCCACCGTGAGCATGATCAGCGCCACCGCGAGCATGGCGGGCGGCACGTGCTTCCACCAGCCCTGCCGCCGGGCGGCGACCTGGTCGAGCACCTCCAGGTTGCTGAACCGCACCGTGTCCCGGCGGCGGCGCCGCATCGCCCACAGGTAACCGGCGACCAGCGCCGCGACCACGAACAGCAGCAGGAACCACCACGGAGCGGTGAATCCCGACAAACTCAACATCAAGAAGCTCCTCCGGACCAACCGCGCTTGCGGGCCACCACGAACCGCACGACGTCGGCGATCCAGTCCGAATCCGTCCGTAACACCAGGTGCGCGCAACCGGCGCGGCGCAGGACCGCCGCCACCTCCTCGCGGTGCGCCGCGGCGGCCGCGGCGAACTCCTTGCGCAGCACCGGGGTGGTGTGCACCTCCCGCTGCTTGCCGGTCTCCGGGTCCGACAGCAGCACCGTTCCCACGTCGGGCAACTCCACATCGCGCGGGTCCAGCACCTCCACGGCCAGCAGCGAGTGCCGGGAGCCCAGGCCGCGCAGCGCGCGCTGCCAGTCCGTCGGGCCGAGGAAGTCCGAGACCACGACCGCCAGCCCGCGCCGACGCGGCGGGCGGCGCAGCGACTCCAGCAGCCGGGTGAGGTCGCCGCGCGTGCCTTCTTCAGCTCGCGGTGTTCCGGCCGCCTTCCGCAGCAGCGCTCGCGCGTGCGCCGCGCCACCGCGCGCGGGCAGCCGCACCGGGCCGGTGCCGTTGTCCAGCACGGCACCGATCCGGTTGCCGCCGCCGCTGGTCAGGAACACCACCGCGGCCAGCGCCGCGACGGCCAGCTCGCGCTTGTCGCAGGCCGCCGAACCGAAGTCCAGGCTGGGCGAGAGGTCCATCGCGACCCAGGTCTCCAGCTCCCGGTCGGCGACCGTCTGCCGGATGTGCGGTTCGGCGGTGCGGGCGGTGACCGCCCAGTCCATCCGCCGCACGTCGTCGCCGGGCTGGTAGACCCGCGCCTCCCCCGGCTCGGTGCCCGGCCCGGGCACCAGTCCGAGGTGGTTGCCCTGCAGCAGGCCGTCCAGCCGGCCGCGCACGCTCAGCTCCAGCGACTTCAGCGCCGCCTCCATCCGCCCGGTGTCCAGCGATGGAGGCGCCCAGCTGGGGCGGTCCCCACTCGTCGGTTGAGCGGCTGCCGGCACGCCCTGGCTCCTCACTGGTGCGGGTTGGGCGCGTGCTGCGGCTGGCCGTAACCGGGCCCGCCGACCGGGGCGGGCGCGGGCGGGCCGGCCTGCGGACGGGCCGAGACCTGCGGCAGCGGCACGGTCTGCAGCACCCGGTTGACGATGTGCTCCACCGGGATGCCGTCGGCCAGCGCGTCGTAGGAGAGCACCAGCCGGTGCCGCAGCACGTCCGGCACCACGTCCACCACGTCCTGCGGAAGCACGTAGTCGCGCCCGCGCACCAGCGCCAGGGCCCGCGCGGCGGCGATGATGCCCAGGCTGGCGCGCGGCGAGGCGCCGTAGGACACCCAGCTCGCGATGTCGGAGAGCCCGTGCTCGTTGGGCAGCCGGGTGGCCACCACCAGGCGCACCACGTAGTCGACCAGCGCGTGGTGCACGAACACCGAGGCGGCCACCTTCTGCAGCCGGATCAGCTCGTCCGGGTTGAGCACCGCGTTCGGCTCCGGGGCCGCCACGCCCATCCGGTAGATGATCTCCCGCTCCTCCTCCGCGGTCGGGTACTCGACCGGGAGCTTGAACAGGAAGCGGTCGCGCTGCGCCTCCGGCAGCGGGTAGACACCCTCGTTCTCGATCGGGTTCTGGGTGGCCAGCACCAGGAACGGGGAGGGCATCGGGTAGCTCTGGCCGCCGATGGAGACGTGCCGCTCGGCCATCACCTCCAGCAGCGCCGACTGGACCTTCGCCGGAGCGCGGTTGATCTCGTCGGCCAGCACGAAGTTGGCCAGCACCGGGCCGAGCTCGACGTCGAAGCGCTCGCTGCCCTGCCGGTAGATGCGGGTGCCGAGGATGTCCGCGGGCACGAGGTCGGGGGTGAACTGCAGGCGCGAGAAGCTGCCTCCGACGACCCGCGCGAAGGTCTCGACCGCGAGCGTCTTGGCCACACCGGGAACACCTTCCAGCAGGATGTGGCCCTTGGCCAGCAATCCCGTCAGCACCCGCTCCACGAGCCGGTCCTGCCCGACGATCACGCGCTTGACCTCGAACACGGTGCGTTCGAGCAGCTGCGCATCGCGCGCCGGAGTGCTCACCTGGTCCGCCGGACGCGCCGCCGCGGCTCCGGCGCCCCCGCTCTCACCGTTGCCGGCCTCGGTCACTTCTCCCAGCCTCCTGTCGTCGGTCCGGCCGTTCCCGGCCGATCAAGATCCTGGCACGTCCCCGCCGCGCGACCGCGCGGGGGCACTGCGCCGACCCCACCCAACCCCACAGCCGGTATGACCCCGGTAAAGCGGGTTGATTTCGATTGACACTGAACTCATCGATCACGCTGACCAGATGGCGCGCCCGGGATGCGCGGTGAGCGCTCCTCATTCGCTCGTGGGGTCAGCCCTGCGGAGATCCTCCGGCGTGTCCACATCGGAGGCTTCGGCCTCGATCGCCGGGACGGTCAGCGGAGCCAGCGGGGCCAGGACCGCGCGGAGCGGGCGGTTCCTGACATCGGCGGGCATCGCCTCGCGCAGTGCACCGGCGCGCCACACCCCCACCAGCCATTGCAAGCGTTCGCCGGAATCGCTGAGCACTGCTCCGGCAGCTTCCGGGGCTGCGCGCAGCGCGTCGAGCAGTCTGGTGATCGTGGCCGGTGTCAGGTGCGGGTGATCCCCGGCGAGGACCGCGACGACGCGCGCTTCCAGCGGGAGCCGAGCCAATCCGGCCTGGAGCCCGGCCAGCGGGCCGCCGCCCGGTGGATCCTCCGCCGTCCAGCGCACCGGCCGGGCCGTGGTGCGCCGCGGGCCGACCACGACCAGCGGGTCGGCGGCCGCGACCGCGTCCAGCGTGCGATCGAGCAGGGTCCGGCCTGCTATCGGCAGCAGGAGCTTGTCCACCCCGCCCAGCCGACGCGCTCGGCCACCTGCCAGCACCACCGCCGCGAATTCCGCCACACCGCAATGCTTCCAGCCGCCGGAAGCCCTCCACCATCCGGCCCGCGCGCACTGTCGTTGCTGGTACGTTTCGCGCCGTGGAGTGCTACGCGGCTACCCGCACTCGCGGCTGAGGAACACCCGGATCGCCGTTGTCCGCCCGGACAGCGGCGCTGCTCGTGCTCTCAGCGAAAGGCATTTCCACCATGGACATCCGTCCACTCGATCCCGCGGATCTCCCCGCTCTGCTCGACCTGGCCGTGACCGTCTTCGGGCCGTTCTTCGAGGACTCGTACCGCCCGCACGTCGGCGAGACCGTCTTCGCCAACCGCCACGGCGACTGGCGGGAGGACTACCGGCGGCACCTCGCCCGCCTGCACGCCCCGGAAAGCGGCAAGTTCGCCGCCGTCGCCCGGGCGGACGGGCAGATCGCCGGGTTCACCGGCTGGATCCTCCAGACTGCCGAACAGCACGGTGAGATCGACATCCTGGCCGTCTCCCCGGCGCACCGGCGGCTCGGCATCGGCGCTACGCTCGCCGAACACGCCATGGCACACATGCGCGCCGCGGGTGCGGAGGTGATCTCGATCAGCACCGGCGGAGACGATTTCCACGCTCCGGCTCGTGCGCTGTACGAATCGCTCGGCTTCACGCCGTTCCCGAACGTCAGCTACACGAAGGCGGTGTGAAGCACCGGAGGGCAGGCCGCGCGGCCTGCCCTCCGGGCTCCGGTCAGAGCATGCGGACCGCGTACGGGGCGATGCCGCCGTAGCGGACCGACGTCACGCGGACCCGGGAACCCGAGTACGGCGCTTCCACCATCTTGCCGTTGCCCAGGTACAGGGCGACGTGGTGGATCCGGCCGCGGGTCTGCCAGAACAGCATGTCGCCGCGGCGCATCTGCGACAGCGGCACCCGGCGCCCGGACTGGTACTGGTAGCCGCTGTAGTGGTCGAGCGAGATGCCCGCGCCGGCGAACGCGTAGATCATCAGCCCGGAGCAGTCGAAACCGGTCTTGGCGTAGTCGCCGTAGGAGTCGGCCACTCCCCCGTCGCGGATGCCGCGCGTCGGCCCGCGCGAGTTGCCGCCGCCCCAGGCGTACTGCACGCCGAGCTGGGACAGCGCCCGGCTGATCACCACCTCGACCGACCGGCCGCTGGCCGGGGCCGCCGGCCGCGCCGGGACGTGGGAGCCCGTCGACTGGGTGGCGGCCTGCGCCGCAGCCGCCTCCTCGCGCTCCTTGTCGGCCAGCCAGCCCTGGTACTGACCGCGCTGCTGCTCCAGGCCGGACACGTGCGAGCGGGCCTCGGCCAGCTGCGCCTCGACCCCGGACTTGTCGGTCTCCAGCTGCCGGGCCTGGTCGGCCTGGGTGTTCTGGGCGGTGACCGCCGCCCGCTCGGCCGCCTCCGCCGCGCGGCGGGCTTCGTCGGCCTCTTGGCGCTTGGCCTCGGCCTCCTCCAGCGCGGCCCGGGCCAGCGAGTCCTTGTTGACCTTTTCCACGCGGGCGCGTTCGAGATCGTCCTGCACGTCGAGCTCGGACTTGCTGATCACGTCCAGGAACAGCGCCCGGTCGAGCACGTCCTGCGGCGTCCGGGAACCGACGAACGCGGTCGCCGAGCCCACCTGGCTGCCCTGCCGGTAGCTGCCCGCCACGAACCGGTCCACGCGCTGGCGCTGCTGTTCGATGTGCTGGGCGGCCACGCCTGCCTCGACGGCGGCCGATTCCGCGGCGCGGCGGGCGTCGTCGTAGGCGTTCTCCGCCCGGCCCAGGTCGACCCTCGCCTTGTTCGCGTCCTCCATCTTGACCTCGACCTGCGCCTGCAGGTCGAGCAGCCGGGATTCCGCCTCGGCCAGCCGGTTCGCCAGTTCCCCGACCTGCCCGGCCACCTGCTGCGACCGCGCGCGGCCGGCCTGGAGCTCGGCGTCGCTGGGGTTCGGCGGCGGTGGCGGCACCGCCGCCCCGACGCCCGGTGTCGCCACCCCGAGGGCGACGAGCAGCGCGATGGCGGCGGTTCTACGCACGTTTCGACTTCCTGGCACGACCGTCACCTCCGGCTGGTACGCCCATTCAGCTGTCATTCATTGGGCTGAATGGGCCACACGACGGCCTCAAACTTTGCCACTTTCGCCCCTAATGCACCACTGGGACCGTTCACGACATGCGCAACATCAGCCACACGGGTAACAAACGCTCCCAGCCATTGGGATGATGACGCTCAGTGATCGACAGGGGCTCAGGACCAGGTGCTCGGGTCGCCCCAGGTGTGCAGCGGGCGGGTCGGTTCGACCAGCGGGGCGCCGACCAGTCCGGGCAGCACCTCGTCCAGCGGGTCGCGGACGACCGCCGCGGCCAGCTCGTCGTAGGGCGTCGGCTCGGCGTTGCAGATGATCAGCTGGGCACCGGCCTTGACGGCGAGCTCGACGAGACCGGCCGCCGGGTGGACGGTAAGCGAGGTGCCTGCGGCGAGGAACAGGTCGCAGTCCAGCGCGGCGCGCTGCGCGGCCCGGATCACGTCGGGATCCAGCGACTGGCCGAAGGAGACGGTGGCGGACTTGAGGATGCCGCCGCAGGACCGGCAGGGCGGATCCGGCTCCCCGGCGGCCACCCGCTCCAGCGTCGCGGCCATCGGGCCGACCGCACCGCAGTCCAGGCACACCACCTGGAAGATCGTGCCGTGCAGCTCCAGCACCTTGTCCGGGTCCAGGCCGGCGCGCTGGTGCAGCTCGTCGATGTTCTGGGTCAGCAGCGCGCGGAGCCGCCCGGAGCGGTCCAGGTCGACGAACGCGCGGTGCGCGGCGCTGGGCTCGGCGTGCCAGGCCGGGTGCTCGGCGCGGTTGCGCCACGCCTGCTCGCGCACCTGCGGGTCGGCGACGTAGCTGTCGATGTCGGTGAGGCGCTGGGCCGCGGGGTTCTTGGTCCACACCCCGTTGGGGCCGCGGAAATCGGGAATGCCCGCTGAGGTCGACACCCCGGCCCCGGTCAGGGCGGTGACCCGGCGCGCTCCGCCGAACAGCTCACGCGCCCGCTGCCAATCGCCCGTGCCTCGTCGCATCACGCCTACACGGTGCCACGAAAGCCCGGGACGGGATGCCACCGCCCGCCGTCTCCCCGATCACACCTCGGTTTGCATCCCGGTAACGCCGGGCGCACCCGGGTGAAACACCGGCTTCCTAACTTCGGGTCAACCGACGGGAGGAGCCGAATGACCGCGAGAGCACCGGCGCGCGGGAGCCGCTGGATCGAGGGCTGGAACCCCGAGGACGAGGAGTTCTGGGAGACCACCGGAAGAGCTGTGGCCCGGCGCAACCTGATCTTCTCGATCATCTCGGAGCACATCGGGTTCTCCGTCTGGAGCATCTGGTCGGTGCTGGTGCTGTTCATGTCGCCGGAGATCGGCCTGCCGTTCACCGCCGCCGAGAAGTTCCTGCTGGTGGTCACGCCGAACCTGGTGGGCGCGGTGCTGCGGCTGCCCTACGCCGCGGCGGTGACCCGCTTCGGCGGCCGCAACTGGACAATCTTCAGCTCCGCGGTGCTGCTGGTGCCCGCCGCGCTGGCCTGCTACTTCGTGCAGCAGCCGGGCACGCCGCTGTGGATCTTCCTGCTCATCGGCGCGACGGCCGGGGTCGGCGGCGGGAACTTCGCCTCGTCGATGACCAACATCACGACGTTCTTCCCGCAGCGGCACCAGGGCTGGGCGCTGGGGCTCAACGCGGGCGGCGGCAACCTCGGGGTGGCGGCGGTGCAGGTCGTCGGCCTGCTGGTGATCGCCGTGGCGGGCAGCACCAGCCCGGCCTACGTCGCGGCGGTCTACCTGCCGCTGATCGTGCTGGCCGCCCTGTGCGCGGCGCTGTTCATGGACAACGTGGACTCGGTGCGGGCCCGGCCCGGCGCGCTCCGGGAGGCCGCCGCGAACCGGCACACCTGGTGGATCTCGCTGCTCTACATCGGCACCTTCGGCTCGTTCATCGGCTACAGCTTCGCCTTCGGCCTGGTGCTGCAGACCGAGTTCGGCTTCACCCCGCTGCAGGCGGCCGGCTGGACCTTCCTCGGCCCGCTGCTGGGTTCGGTCGCCCGCCCGGCAGGCGGGTGGCTCTCGGACCGGCTCGGCGGCGCCCGGGTGACGGCGTGGACGTTCGGCGGCCTGACCGCCGGCACCGCGGCGCTGCTGCTCGCTTCGGCGCAGGGTTCGTTCGCGGGCTACGTGGCGGCGTTCATCGCGCTGTTCGTGCTGACCGGTGTCGGCAACGGGTCGACCTACAAGATGATCCCCGCGATCTTCGCCCGGGGAGCCGAGGACGAGGTCACCGACGGCGGAGAAGCGATCGCGGCCTTCGCCCGCGCCCGCCGGTTGTCCGGCGCGGTCATCGGCATCGCCGGTGCGATCGGCGCGCTCGGCGGCGTGGGCATCAACCTGGCGTTCCGCGCTTCCTACGGCGGCGAGGCCGCCAGCGGCGACTCGGCGCTGCTGGTGTTCCTCGGCTACTACCTGCTCTGCGTGCTCGTGACCTGGGCGATCTACCTGCGGGATTCGCGCGCGGAGGCACCCGCCGCGCGGCCGGAGGCGGAGGTCACCCGTGCCTGAGCTGCGGACGGTCGCCACGCACTGCCCCTACTGCGCGCTGCAGTGCGGCACCCAGCTGACCCGCGAGCGGCGCGGGGTTTCGGTCCGGCCCACCGATTTCCCGGTCAACCGGGGAGGTCTGTGCCAGAAGGGGTGGACCGCTCCGGCGCTCCTCGACGTGGCGGACCGGTTGCAGCACCCGCTGGTGCGCCGGGACGGCGTGCTCACCCCGGTGGACTGGGACACCGCGCTGGGCGTCGTCGCCGACGGTGTGCGGCGCCTCCGCGACGAGCACGGGCCGGACGCCGTCGGGGTGTTCGGCGGCGGTGGGCTGACCAACGAGAAGGCCTACCTGCTCGGCAAGTTCGCCCGGCTGGCGCTGGGCACCAGCCAGATCGACTACAACGGCCGGTTCTGCATGTCCTCGGCCGCGGCGGCGGGCAATGCCGCGTTCGGGGTGGACCGCGGGCTGCCGTTCCCGGTCACCGACCTCGGCGGCGCGGACGTGGTCCTGCTGGCCGGGGCCAACCCGGCCGAGACGATGCCGCCGCTGATGCAGCACCTGCGCTCCGCCCAGCTGATCGTGATCGACCCGCGCCGCACGGCCACCGCCGAGCGCGCCGCGCTGCACCTGCAACCCGCGCCCGGCACCGATCTGGCGCTGGTGCTGGGACTGCTGCACGTCGCGGTGGTCGACGGCTGGACCGATGAGGACTACATCGCGGCCCGCACGACCGGGTTCGAAGCGACCCGGCAGCGGGCGATGACCTGGTGGCCGGAACGCGTCGAGCGGGTGACCGGGGTTCCGGTGTCCGCGCAGCGCCAGGCGGTGCGGATGCTCGCCGAGGCCGGGAGCGGTTACGTGCTCACCGGGCGCGGCGCGGAGCAGCACAGCAAGGGCACCGACACCGTCGCCGGGTTCATCGACCTCGCGCTCGCGCTCGGCCTGCCGGGCCGGATCGGGAGCGGCTACGGCTGCCTGACCGGGCAGGGCAACGGGCAGGGCGGGCGCGAGCACGGCCAGAAGGCCGACCAGCTGCCCGGCTACCGGATGATCGACGATCCGCGGGCGCGCGAGCACGTGGCCGGGGTCTGGGGCGTGCCGCCCGAGGTGCTGCCGGGCCCGGGTCGCAGCGCCTACGAGCTGCTGGACGCGCTGGGCACCGCGAACGGGCCGCGCGCGCTGCTGGTCTTCGGCTCCAACCCGGTGGTTTCGGCTCCCAACGCCGCGCACATCGGCGATCGTCTCTCCACATTGGACCTGCTGGTGGTGGCCGACTTCGTGCCGTCGGAGACCGCGCGAATAGCCGACGTGGTGCTGCCGGTCACGCAGTGGGCCGAGGAGGAGGGCACCATGACCAACCTGGAGGGCCGGGTCCTGCGGCGCCGCCGGTTGCAGGTGCCGCCCGGGCATGCGCGCAGCGACCTGGAAGTCCTGCACGGCCTGGCCGTGCGGCTGGGCGAGCCGGGCCACCGCTACCCCACCGGCCCGCGCGAGGTCTTCGACGAGCTGCGCCGCGCTTCGGCCGGTGGCAAGGCCGACTACTCCGGGATCAGCTACGAGCGGCTCGACGCCGGCGAAGCGCTGCACTGGCCGTGCCCGGACACCGAGCACCCCGGCACGCCGCGGCTGTTCCTGGACTCCTTCGCCCATTCCGACGGGCTGGCCCGCTTCGCCGCCGTCGAGCACCGCGATCCGGCCGAGGGCCCGCAGGAGGCGTTCCCGCTGACCGCCACCACCGGCCGGGTGCTCGCGCAGTACCAGTCCGGAGCGCAGACCCGGCGGGTCGCCGAGCTCAACGAGGCCGCTCCCGAGGCGTTCGTGGAGATCCACCCGGACACCGCCCACCGCGCCGGACTCGCCGACGGCGTGCTGGCGCGGGTGATCTCCCCGCGCGGCAGCGCGCTCGCGCGGGTGCGGGTGGTCGCCACCATGCGCACCGACACCGTGTTCCTGCCGTTCCACTTCCCCGGGACGGGCCGCGCGAACCTGCTCACCGGCGACGCGCTCGACCCGCGCAGCCGGATGCCGGAGTTCAAGGTCAGCTCGGTGCGCATCGAGCCGGAGGTGATCGCCGGGTGAGCCGGATCGTCGTCATCGGCAACGGCCCGGCCGCGCACCGGCTGGTCGAGCGGCTGCGGGCCTTGGGCCGCACCGGGCCGATCGCGGTGCTGGGCGAGGAACCGCATCCCGCCTACAACCGGGTGCTGCTGGGCTCGGTGCTGGCCGGGGAGCTGCCCGCCGAGGCGGTGCGACTGCCCGATGTGGACGCCGAGGTCCGGTTGGGCGTGACCGCCACCGGGATCGACCGCGACCGCCGGATCGTGCGCACCGGTACCGGCGAGGAGATCGGCTACGACGTCCTGGTGCTGGCGACCGGTTCCCGGCCGCGGCTGCCCGAGATCACCGGGCTCGTACCGCTGCGCACGTTGGCAGACTGCGAACGCATCGAAGGCGCGACCGGTCCGCTGGCCGTGCTGGGCGGCGGGGTGCTCGGTGTCGAAGCGGCGCGGGCGCTGGTGGCGCGAGGTCACGAGGTGACCTTGGTGCACTCGCAGCCGCACCTGATGGAGCGCCAGCTGGATCCGGTCGGTGGCAGGCTGCTGGCCCACCGGCTCGGCGAGCTCGGGATCGGCATCCGGTCCGGGAACGCGGTCGCCCACCGGTCGGGACGGTTGATCCTGGACAGCGGCGAGGAGGTCCCGGCCCGGCTGGCGATCGCCTGCACCGGTGTGGTGCCGGAGACGACGCTGGCCGTGCGGGCCGGGCTGGCGGTGCGTCGCGGGGTCGTGGTGGACGACCAGCTGCGCACCAGCGATCCGCGCATCCACGCCATCGGCGACTGCGCCGAGCACGACGGCAGCACCCCGGGACTGATCGCCTCGGCGTGGGAGCAGGCCGACGTGCTCGCCGACGTGCTCTGCGGCGGGAACGCGGGATATCCCGGCACCCGCGCGGTCACCAGGCTCAAGGCGCGCGGTGTCGAGCTGGTCTCGATCGGCGTCCTCGACAGCGCGGACGCCGAGGTCGTCACGCTCTCCGACCCGGCGCGGGGCCGCTACGCCAAGTTGGCGCTGCGGGACGAGCGGATCGCCGGCGCGGTGCTGCTCGGCTTCCCGGCGGCCATCGCCTCGGTCACGCAGCTGCACGACCGGGATCTGCCGGTGCCCGCCGACCGCCTCGCGCTGCTGCTGGGCACTCCCGCCGCCGTCCCCGGCGAGCTGCCCGTGGAAGCGGTGATCTGCCGCTGCAACAACGTCACCAGGAAGTCGCTGACCGCCGCCTGGCAGGGCGGCGCCCGCTCGGTGGCCGAGCTGGCCAGGGCGACGCGGGCGACCACGGGCTGCGGTGGCTGCGCCGACGACGTCGCGAGCCTCTGCGCAGCCCTGGCCGAACGCACCGAACACCAGAAAGAGGGCGTCGCATGACACGTCTGACAGTCCCGCGTCAACCGAAGTCCTGCGAAACCGCACCTCAGGGGACCGTGATGCAACCCAGCCACGAGAAACCACGGATCGCAAGATTGATTCCGGACGCAACCACCACTGAAAAACGCGGAGAGGCAGGACAGCGCACGCTCATCGTCGTCGGACACGGGATGGTCGGGCATCGGCTCGTCGAGGAGCTGCGGGCGCGCGACTCGGCGGGCAGCTGGCGGATCGTCGTGCTCGGCGAGGAACCGCGGCCGGCCTACGACCGGGTCGCGCTGTCGTCGTACCTGGACGGCAAGAGCGCGGCGGATCTGAGCCTGACCGGTCCGGAGGTGCTGGCCGATCCGCTGGTCGAGCTGCGGCTGGGCACCGCGGTGACCGGTGTCGACCGGACCGCCCGCACGGTGTCCACATCGGACGGATCGGTGCTGGGTTACGACGCGCTGGTGCTGGCCACCGGTTCGCGGCCGTTCGTGCCGCCGGTGCCCGGCCACGACCTCGACGGCTGCTTCGTCTACCGCACCATCGAGGATCTCGACGCCATCCGCGCCGCCGCCGTCGAGGGCGCGCCGGGCGTGGTCATCGGTGGCGGCCTGCTCGGGCTGGAAGCGGCCAACGCGCTGCGGTTGCTGGGGATGCGCCCGCACGTCGTGGAGATGGCGCCGCGGCTGATGCCGCTGCAGGTCGACGAGGGCGGCGGTCAGGTGCTCGGCCGCCTGGTCGGCGATCTCGGGCTGACCGTGCACTGCGGTGCGGCGACGAAGTCCATCGACGGCGACGGCCGGGTGCGCGGCGTGACGCTGGCCGACGGCACGCTGATCGGCACCGAGCTCGTGGTGTTCTCCGCCGGAGTCCGGCCGCGCGACGAGCTGGCCGGGATCGCCGGACTGGAGCGCGCCGAGCGCGGCGGGATCCTGGTGGACGAGTTCTGCCGCACCGCGGACGAGAACGTCTGGGCCATCGGCGAGTGCGCCGCGGTGCAGGGCCGCTGCTACGGGCTGGTCGCGCCCGGCTACAGCATGGCCGAAGGAGTCGCCGAGCAGCTGATGGGGCTGGGCGGCGGTGCTTTCCCCGGCGCCGACCTGTCCACCAAGCTCAAGCTGCTCGGCGTGGACGTGGCGAGCTTCGGCGACGCGCACGGCGAGACCGAAGGCGCGCTGGAGGTCGTCTACGCCAACAACGCGGCGGGCACCTACGCCAAGCTGGTGCTCAGCGACGACGCACGGGTGCTGCTCGGCGGGGTCCTCGTCGGTGACGCCGGTGCGTACTCGGTGCTGCGGCCGCTGGTGGGCCGCGAGCTGCCCGCGCCGCCCGAGCAGCTGCTGCTGCCCGCCGGGTCCGGTGTGGACGCCGGTGCGCTGCCCGCCGACGCCACGGTGTGCTCCTGCAACAACGTCACCAAGCAGGACATCACCGCGGCCATCGCCGAGCACGGGCTCACCGACGTGCCGGGGATCAAGGCCTGCACTAAAGCGGGCAGCAGCTGCGGTTCGTGCGTGCCGATGCTCAAGAACCTGCTCGGCGAGTGCGGGGTGGCCACCTCCAAGGCGCTGTGCGAGCACTTCCCGCAGTCGCGCAGCGAGCTGTTCGAGATCGTCCGGGCCACCGGGACGAGCTCCTTCTCCGAGCTGATCGGCAAGCACGGCAGCGGGCGCGGCTGCGACATCTGCAAGCCGGCCGTGGCCTCCGTGCTGGCCAGCCTCGGCCACGGGCACATCCTCGACGGCGAGCAGGCCGCGCTGCAGGACACCAACGACCGGTTCCTGGCCAACCTGCAGCGCAACGGCACCTACTCGGTGGTGCCCAGGGTGCCCGGCGGGGAGATCACCCCGGACAAGCTGATCGTGCTGGGCGAGGTGGCGCGGGACTTCGGCCTCTACACCAAGATCACCGGCGGGCAGCGCATCGACCTGTTCGGCGCGCGGGTGGAGCAGCTGCCGCTGATCTGGCGGCGGCTGGTCGACGCCGGGTTCGAGTCCGGGCACGCCTACGGCAAGGCGCTGCGCACCGTGAAGTCCTGCGTCGGCGACGACTGGTGCCGCTACGGCGTGCAGGACTCGGTGAGCATGGCCATCCGGCTGGAGCTGCGCTACCGCGGACTGCGGGCGCCGCACAAGATCAAGGCCGGAGTCTCCGGGTGCGCCCGCGAGTGCGCCGAGGCGCGCGGCAAGGACTTCGGCGTGATCGCCACCGACAAGGGCTGGAACCTCTACGTCGGCGGCAACGGCGGGTTCGCACCCCGGCACGCCGAACTGCTGGCCGCCGACCTCGACGACGAGCGGCTGATCCGGCTGATCGACCGGTTCCTGATGTTCTACGTGCGCACCGCCGACCGGCTGCAGCGCACCTCGGCCTGGGTGGAGTCGCTGGACGGCGGTCTGGAGCACCTGCGCGAGGTCGTCGTCGAGGACTCGCTGGGCATCGCCGAGGAGCTGGAGGCGGCCATGCGCCGCCACGTCGAGGACTACTCCGACGAGTGGGCCGGAGTGCTGGCCGATCCGGCCAAGCTGGCCCGCTTCGTCTCCTTCGTCAACGCCCCCGAGGCGCCGGACCCGACCATCCGCTTCGTGCGGGAGCGCGGTCAGATCCGGCCCGGGCCGGTGGTGCTGCCGATGCCCGCCGTCGCAACCCAGGAGGTGTCCAGGTGAACTGGCAACGGATCTGCGAACTCGACCTGCTGCCGCCCGAGTGCGGGGTCCCCGCGCTGGTCCACGACCGGGCGGTGGCGGTGTTCCGCACGCGCGACGACGAGCTGTTCGCGGTCGGCAACGTCGACCCGTTCTGCGGAGCCGGAGTGATCAGCCGCGGCATCGTCGGCGACCGCGGCGGTGAGCCCACCGTCGCCTCACCGATGCTCAAGCAGGTCTTCTCGCTTCGCACCGGGCTGTGCCTGGACGATCCGGCGGCGCGGCTGCCGGTCTACCCGGTCCGGCGCCGGGCCGACGTCGTGGAGGTCGCGCTGCCGTGAACCTGCTGCTGGTGGCCCACGGCACCCGCGATCCGGCCGGTCCCCGGGTGGTCGAGCGGCTGGCCGCCGCAGCGGCCGAACGGCTGGGCGTGCCGGTGCGGGTGGGCTACGTCGACGTCATCGGGCCGACCGCGGCCGAAGCGCTGGAGAGCCTCGACGGCCCGGTGGTCGTGGTGCCCGCGTTCCTGGCCGCCGGGTACCACGTGCGCACCGACCTGCCCGGGCAGATCGCCGCCTGCGGGCGGCCGGACGTCGTGCTCGCACCGGCGCTGGGCCCGGCCCCGAAGCTCGTCGAGGCGATGCGGACGCGGTTGGACGCGGCCGGGTGGCGGCCCGGCAAGCGGATCGTGCTCTCCGCCGCCGGGTCCTCCGACGCGAGGGCGCTGGCCGACGTGCGCGTGGCTGCGCGGCTGCTGGGCCGCCGCTGCGGGCAGTGGCCGGTCCCGAGCTTCGTCACCACGGCCGCCCCGGCCACCGCCGAGGTCTGCGGCCCTGCCGACTTCATCGCGCCGTACCTGCTGGCCCCGGGCCTGTTCCACCGGCGGCTGGCGGAGCTGCCGGTGGCCGGCCTGGCCGAGCCGATCGGCGACCACCCGGCCGTGGTGCGGCTGGTCGCGCGCCGCTACCGGCAGGCCCGCCGCGTGGTGCCCGCTGCCTGAAAACCCGGTCGGCGGGGTACACCGATTGCTACGGCATCACGTTCGGTCGAGGGGGTTGTCCAGATGTCCAGCACGACGAGTTCCAGTACCGCGCACCGCACCACCCGTCGGCAACCCGCGAGCAAGAGCCGCCACGAGGCTCCGGCGATCCCCGTGCCCTACGTGACGGCTGAGCTGCACACCGCCAAGATCCCGCTGCCCGGTGGCGAGAACGTCGCCTCCGCCGTCGACACCGTGCGCCATCAGCTGCCCTCCCGCGACCAGCTGCTGTTCTACGGCGGGCTGACCGCGGCGGCGGCGTTCAGCGTCATCGAGTGGCCGGTCGCGGCGGCGATCGGCATCGGCAATGCGCTCATGCAGCGCAGCGTGCACAAGGAGACGGGCAAGAGCAGCGCCCACAAGGAGGCGGGCAAGAGCTGAGCGCGAGATGCCACTGAGCCGGCTGCTCGCCAAAGCAGCCGAGGTCGCCTCACCGGTGCTGCAGGCGGCCCGCACCACGACGTCCACGCCCGCCGGTCGCCGGGTGTGGGCCGGTCGGCGCCGCAGCCACCTGGAGGTCCGCGGCCTGCACGAACCCGGCTCCGAGGCCACGGCCCGCGAGGTCGAGGGCCGGATCGCGGCGGTCGACGGCGTGCGCCGCGCCGAGATCAACGGCGTGCTCGGGCGCGTTGTCGTCGAGCACGAACCGGGCGTGGACATCGCAGCGCTGTCCAGCCTGATCTCCGACGTCGAGGGCGAGCACGGCCTGGACGACGCGGAGATGTCCCCGCGCACCACCGCCCACCCGGCCAACGCCGAGCCGGTGCTCCGCGAATCGGCCGCGCTGGTCATCAGCCTGGCCGGGCTCGGCTACGCCACCGCGGCCGCGCTGCTGCCGGTGCGCGTGCTGCCACCGCTGCTGCCCGCCGTGGTGTCGCTGGTCGATACCGTGCCGTGGATGCGCCGGGAGCTGGAGCGCAAGCTCGGCCGCGCGTCGGCGGACAACCTGCTCGCGCTCGGTGGCGCCGTCTCGCACGGGTTGTCCCGGAGTCCGCTCGGCGTGTTCACGCACTTGTGCGTCCGGTTCTGCGCCTCGCGCGAGATGCTCGCCCGGCAGCAGGCCTGGGCCGAGTGGGAGCGGAGTTCGGTGCACCGCTGCGATCCGGTCGCCGTCGAGCCGCGCCCGCAGCCGGTTCCGGACGGCCTCGTCGAGCGGGCCGCTGGTGTCTCCGGCACGGCAGCGCTGGCCGGCTACGGCACCGTGCTCGCCGCCTCGCGCAATCCGCATCGCGCGCTGGCCATGCTGGTGGCCGGGGTGCCGCGGCCCGCCAAAGCCGGGCGCGATGCCTTCGCCGCGCAGCTCACCACCGCGATCTCGGCACGCGGCGGGCTCGTCCTGGATCCCGATGCGCTGCGCAGGCTCGACCGCGTCGACACCGTCGTGTTCGACGCTCCGGTGCTGCTGACCGGCCGCCGCGCGGTGGACTCCGTGGTGCCAGTGGATCCGGAGGCCGATGCCGCGGAGCTGTTCGTCCGGGCCAGCCAGCTCGTCGATCCGCAGGACCCGACGGCGGAGAAGGTTCTCGGTGACTGGTCGGCCGGGCCGCAGTCGGGCGGTGCGGTGCTGCGGCACCGCGGCGAGGTCGTCGCGCGGGTCGACGTCGTCGACGAGCTCGATCCGCTGGCCGAAGCGCTCGTGGAAGCGGCCCGCGCGAACGGTGCTGCGGTGGTCGCAGGCGACCGGCTGGACGGCAGGCTCCCGCTGGAGCGGGTCGTGCCCGGCGGGGACCGGCTGGCGCGCTCGGTGCGGCGCCTGCAGGCCGAGGGCGCGGTGGTCGCCGTGGTCTCCGCCCGCGCCGACGCCGCCTTGACAGCGGCGGACATCGGCATCGGACTGTCCACACCGGACCAGACGCCGTGGGGCGCCGATGTGCTGTGCCCGCGGGCCGATGTCGTCCACATGTTGTTGTCCGCGACCGAGAACGCCCGCGCGGCCAGCCGAAACGCGGCGCTGCTGTCGGTCGTCGGTTCCTGCTCGGGAGCGCTGTTCGCCGCGTTCGGCCCAGCTCGCGGCGCTCCGGCGCGCGCTTCGATGCCAGCGCAAGCGACCACCCTGACGGCGCTGTTCACCGGAACCTGGGCGGGAATCCGCGCGGCCGACCGCGCTCCGCCGATCCCGCAGGAGCGCACGCCGTGGCACGCCATGCCCCCGGACGCGGCACTGTCCACACTGGCCAGTTCGGAGCAGGGCCTGAGCGGGGCCATCGCCGCTTCCCGGCACCAGCACCGCGATCGCGGCCGGGCCCGGCCTGGCATCGCCCGGGCGACCGCGGCGGGCCTGATCACCCCGATCACGCCAGTGCTCGGCGCCGGGGCCGTCATCTCCGCCGGACTGGGCTCGGTGGTCGACGCGGCGCTGATCGTCGGCGTGCTGCTGGCCAGCGCGCTGGTGGACGGCGTCCAGCGGGTCGCCACCGACCGGGAGCTGACCCGGCTGCTCGACGCCGGGCAGGTGCCCGCGCGGCGCAGGCGCGAAGGCGCCGTCGAGGTGGTCCCGGCCGACCAGCTGGTGCCCGGCGACGTCGTCGAGCTGCGCGCCGGTGACGGGGTGCCCGCCGACTGCCGCCTGCTGTCCACCGACGGCCTGGAGGTCGACGAGTCCAGCATGACCGGCGAGTCCCAGCTGGTCGTCAAGGACATCGCGGCCACCACCGCGCCCGACGTCGCCGACCGCACCTGCATGGTCTACCAGGGCACGGCCGTGGCGAGCGGGACCGGCACAGCCGTGGTCGTCGCGGTCGGCACGCACACCGAGCTCGGGCGCACCGCGCGGACCAGCGCGCCGGAGACCGGCAACGGCGTCGAAGCCCGGCTGGGCGAGCTCACGAAGAAGCTGCTGCCGGTCTCCATCGGCGCGGGCGGTGTCCTGTTCGTCGCTGATCTGCTGCGCGGTGTGCCGCTCGGTCAGACCGTCGCGCGTTCCGTGGGACTGGCGGTGGCCGCCGTGCCCGAAGGCGTTCCGTTCGTCGCCACGCTCGCCGAGCTCGCCGCAGCCCGCCGCCTGGCCGGGCGCGGTGTGCTCGTGCGCAGCCCCGCCACGATCGAGGCGCTGGGCCGGGTCGATGCCCTGTGCTTCGACAAGACCGGCACCCTCACGCAGGGCAGGATCGCGCTCGGCCAGATCTCCGACGGCCGCACCGCTCAGCCCACCGCGCACCTCGACGAGTGGCACCGGGAGATCGTGGCCGCGGGCGTGCGGGCCACGCCCAGGCAGAGCGACGAGCACCCGCTCCCCCACCTGACCGACCGGGCCGTGCTCGACGGCGCCCGCGCCGCCGGTGTCGCGGCGGAGGAAACCGTGCTGGCGGAGCTGCCCTTCGAGCCGTCGCGGGGTTTCCACGCGGTGCGCGTCGACGGCCTGCTCTCGGTCAAGGGCGCCCCGGAAGTCGTGCTCGACCGGTGCGCCCGCCGGCGGACCGCGGAGGGCAGCGAGGCGTTCGACGCCGCAGCGCGGGCGGAAGTCGACCGCGAGATCGAGCGGCTGGCCGCGGACGGCTACCGGCTGCTGGCGGTGGCCGAGCGCGCCGCCACCGCCGCCACCGAGCTCACCGAGTCCGATGTGGACGAGCTGGAGTTCGTCGGCCTGCTGGGGCTGGCCGATCCGGTGCACCCGGCCGCCGCCGAGGCCGTCGCGCAGCTGAGCAGTGCAGGCGTGGACGTGATCATGATCACCGGCGATCACCCCAGCACCGCCGAGGCCATCGCCGCCGAGCTGGGCGTGCTCGGCGGCAAGCGGGTGCTCACCGGCGCGGAGCTGGACCGGCTCGACGACGAGCAGCTGACCGGCGAACTGCCCGGGATCGCGGTGTTCGCCCGGGTCAGCCCGGCGCAGAAGGCCCGCATCGTGAGCCGGCTGCGGGCCGGCGGCCGGGTGGTGGCGATGACCGGCGACGGCGCCAACGACGTCCCGGCGATCAACCTGGCGCAGGTGGGCATCGCGTTCGGCTCCCGGGCCACCCCGGCCGCGCGCGAGGCAGCCGACCTGGTCGTCGCCGAGGACCGCATCGAGACGCTGACCGACGGCATCGTCGAAGGCCGCGGGATGTGGACGTCGGTGCGCGATGCGCTCTCGATCCTGCTGGGCGGCAACCTCGGCGAGATCGGCTACGCGCTGGGCACCGGGCTGCTCAGCCCCACGGCCGGGCTCAACGCCCGCCAGCTGCTGGTGGTCAACCTGCTCACCGACGTCCTGCCCGCCATCGCGATCGCGGTCCGGCCGCCACCGCACGCCACCCCGGAGAAGCTGCTGGCCGAAGGCCCCGAGGCCTCGCTCGGCTCGGCGCTGGCGCACGACGTCTACGTCCGCGCCGCGGCCACGGCCGGTGCGGCCGGGCTCGCGTGGCTGCTCGCCCGCCCGCTGTCCACCACCGCTCAAGCGCGCACCACCGGCCTGGTCGCGCTGGTCTCCGCGCAGCTCGCGCAGACCTTGGCGGTGCGGGGCCGCACGCCGCTGGTCCTCGCCGCGGGAGCGGGCTCGCTGGTGCTGCTCGTCGCCGTCGTGCAGCTGCCCGGCATCAGCCGGTTCTTCGGCAGCAGTCCCCTGCTCCCGCACCAGTGGGCCATCGCGGCCGGCACGTCGATCGCTGCGGCACTGGCGGTGCTGATGTGGCAGACGTGGCGGCGGAACGCCTCCTGACCTGCACTGTTCTCATCCGGTTAACCGCGCCGACACCTCCGGCTGCACCCCGGCTAACCCGGTCGGCGCACAGTCGGGCCGTACCGTCGCAGAACACCCGGAGAGCCCGATGCAGTTCCTGACCTCGATCCTGACCGCCGCCGCCGTCGCCCTGGTGGAGACCCTGGTGATCCACCTCGTCCGCAAGACCCTCCGCACGGCCTGAGCCCGGCCTGTCATCCGGGGATGAGCGAACCGGCCGGAACCGCGGCCCAGCTCGTCTCGGTCGCCGACGAGTGGGCGGCGGCGACCGCTGCCAACGACCTCGCGACGACCGATGTGCACGCCTGGCGGGACGGCCGCTGGCGCTGCGTGCACAGCCACATCACGCCGGTCGCGACCTGACCTACACCCCGGCCAGCTCCGAGGCCTGCGTCTTCGCCGGCGCGGAGCGCTGGGCGACGTAGGCACCGGCGAGGATCAGCGCGCCGCCGAGCAGCTGGACCGGCCCCAGCGCCTCGGACAGCAGCGCCCAGGCGAGCACGGTGGCCACCACCGGTTCCAGGAACGCGACCGCGCCCGCCACCTGCGGTGACAACCGGCGAACCGCGACGATGCCGGTCAGGTACGCCAGCACCGTGCTGAACACGACGATCCAGGCCACCGCCACCAGCGCCGGGAACTGCTGGCCTGCCAGCTGCACGTCGCCGAGCAGCAGCGCCCAGTCCATGTTCCACGGCTGCGCGATCAGGGTCACCACCACCGCGCCGAGCAGCAGCCCGAACCCGGCGAGGGCGAACGGATCGACCTCCGGCCCGCTGTCGGACAGCAGGAAGTAGGCGGCCTGGCAGCCCGCGGCGCCCAGCGCCAGCAGCAGGCCGACCGGGTCGAAGCTCAGCCCGGCCCACAGCTCCACCACGCAGGCCAGGCCGACCATCGCGATCGCCACCCCGATCGCCGCCGACCGGCTCACCGGGCTGCGCCGCACGAAGCGGATCCAGCCCAGCACCAGCACCGGCCCCAGGAACTCGATCAGCAGCGCCACCCCGACCGGCACGCTGGCGATCGAGGCGAAGTAGAAGACCTGCACCCCGGCGATGGCGAACAGCCCGTACCCGATGAGCAGCTTGGGCACCCGCCGCACGGCCGCGGCGTGCCGGAGGGCGAAGGGCAGCATCAGCAGCGCGCCACCGGCCAGCCGCAGCCACGCCACCTGCAGCGGGCTGAACCCGGCGGTGATCAGCGGTTTGGCGAACGGCCCCGAACCGCCGAAGCAGAACGCGGAGGCGATGGCGATCGCCACCCCGGCGGACTTGGCACTGCTGGACAGGTTGCGCACCCGCCCATGGAAGCACGCGCCCCCGACCACCCTGAACCCGATTCCGGTACCACCGTCCCAAAGCTTGGGAACCCCCGGAAAAACGGCCGTTTTGCACGGAGTGGTACATGTGATCGAGAGTTTGCCGACCCTTAGTTGAGGGCTCTTACAGGACAAGCGTACTGTTAATTGCGAAGAGAGCGGGTCCTCGCGCATGCTCGGCCGACGTGCGCGAGACTCGCAATCGTTCCCGAACTTGCGCCCGTCGCGAGATGGAGTTGAACGTGACTGCACCTGCGAGCAAGGACAGCTTCGGCGCCCGCGGCACGCTGAACGTCGGCGACGCCTCTTACGAGGTGTTCCGGCTCAGCGCCGTCGAAGGGGCCCAGCGGCTGCCCTACAGCCTCAAGATCCTCCTGGAAAACCTGCTGCGGACCGAGGACGGCGCGAACATCACCGCCGACCACGTGCGCGCGCTGGCCGGCTGGGACGCCAAGGCCGAGCCGTCCACCGAGATCCAGTTCACCCCGGCACGGGTGATCATGCAGGACTTCACCGGTGTGCCGTGCGTGGTCGACCTCGCCACCATGCGCGAGGCCGTCGCCGACCTGGGCGGCGACACCTCCAAGGTCAACCCGCTGGCCCCGGCGGAACTGGTCATCGACCACTCGGTGATCATCGACGTGTTCGGCAAGCCGGACGCCTTCGAACGCAACGTCGAGTTCGAGTACGGCCGCAACAAGGAGCGCTACCAGTTCCTGCGCTGGGGCCAGGGCGCCTTCGACGAGTTCAAGGTCGTCCCGCCGGGCACCGGCATCGTGCACCAGGTCAACATCGAGCACCTGGCCCGCACCGTGATGTCCCGCAACGGCCAGGCCTACCCGGACAGCTGCGTCGGCACCGACTCGCACACCACCATGGTCAACGGCCTGGGCGTGCTGGGCTGGGGCGTCGGCGGCATCGAGGCCGAGGCCGCGATGCTCGGCCAGCCGGTGTCGATGCTGATCCCGCGCGTGGTCGGCTTCAAGCTGACCGGCGAGATCCCGGCGGGCGCCACCGCCACCGACGTGGTGCTGACGATCACCGAGATGCTGCGCAAGCACGGCGTCGTCGGCAAGTTCGTCGAGTTCTACGGCTCCGGTGTGGCCTCGGTGCCGCTGGCCAACCGCGCCACCATCGGCAACATGAGCCCGGAGTTCGGCTCCACCGCGGCGATCTTCCCGATCGACGAGGAGACCGTCCGCTACCTCAAGCTCACCGGTCGCCCGGCCGAGCAGGTCGCGCTGGTCGAGGCCTACGCCAAGGAGCAGGGCCTCTGGCACGACCCGAGCCACGAGCCCGAGTACTCCGAGTACCTCGAGCTGGACCTGTCCACCGTGGTCCCGTCCATCGCGGGCCCGAAGCGCCCGCAGGACCGGATCGTGGTCTCCGAGGCCAAGCAGTCGTTCCGCACCGCGCTGACCGACTACGCCAAGGTCGAGACCGCCGACGACAACGCGATCGACGAGGCGGGCAAGGAGTCCTTCCCGGCCAGCGACGCCCCCGCGGTGACCCACCACGACTCCGTGCCGCAGGCCGTCTCGGCCGCCAACGGCTCCACCGGCCGGATCTCCAAGCCGGTCAAGGTCTCCTCCGACGAGCTCGGCGAGTTCGAGCTCGACCACGGCGCCGTGGTGATCGCCTCGATCACCTCCTGCACCAACACCTCCAACCCGTCGGTGATGCTGGGCGCGGCCCTGCTGGCTCGCAACGCGGTGGACAAGGGCCTGACCCGCAAGCCGTGGGTGAAGACCTCGATGGCCCCCGGCTCGCAGGTCGTCACCGACTACTACGAGAAGGCCGGGCTCTGGCCGTACCTGGAGAAGCTGGGCTTCCACCTGGTCGGCTACGGCTGCACCACCTGCATCGGCAACTCCGGCCCGCTGCCGGAGGAGATCTCCGCCGCGGTGCAGGACAACGACCTGTCGGTCGTCTCGGTGCTGTCGGGCAACCGGAACTTCGAGGGCCGGATCAACCCCGACGTCAAGATGAACTACCTGGCCTCGCCGCCGCTGGTCATCGCCTACGCGCTCGCGGGCTCGATGGACTTCGACTTCGAGAACGACCCGCTGGGCACCGACACCGAGGGCAAGCCGGTCTACCTGCGCGACATCTGGCCGTCGCCGCAGGAGGTCCAGGACACCATCGACTCGGCGATCACCAACGAGATGTTCACCAAGTCCTACGAGGACGTCTTCAAGGGTGACGAGCGCTGGCGGTCGCTGCCCACCCCGGAGGGCCAGACCTTCGACTGGGACGCGGAGTCCACCTACGTGCGCAAGCCCCCGTACTTCGAGGGCATGGCGATGGAGCCGGCGCCGGTCACCGACATCTCCGGTGCCCGCGTGCTGGCGCTGCTCGGCGACTCGGTCACCACCGACCACATCTCGCCGGCCGGTGCGATCAAGCCGGACTCGCCCGCGGGCCAGTACCTCACCGAGCACGGCATCGACCGCAAGGACTTCAACTCCTACGGTTCCCGCCGCGGCAACCACGAGGTGATGATCCGGGGCACCTTCGCCAACATCCGGCTGCGCAACCTGCTGCTGGACGACGTGCAGGGCGGCTACACCCGGGACTTCACCCAGGAAGGCGCGCCGCAGGCGTTCATCTACGACGCCGCGCAGAACTACGCCGCGCAGGACATCCCGCTGGTGGTGCTCGGCGGCAAGGAGTACGGCTCCGGTTCGTCGCGCGACTGGGCGGCCAAGGGCACCCGGCTGCTCGGCGTCCGCGCCGTCATCACCGAGTCCTTCGAGCGCATCCACCGCTCGAACCTGATCGGCATGGGCGTCATCCCGCTGCAGTTCCCGGAGGGCGAGTCGGCCAAGTCGCTGGGCCTGGACGGCACCGAGACCTTCGACTTCGAGGGCATCACCAAGCTCAACGAGGGCGAGACCCCGGAGACGGTCAAGGTCACCGCGACCAAGACCGACGGCTCCAAGGTCGAGTTCGACGCGAAGGTCCGCATCGACACCCCCGGTGAGGCGGACTACTACCGCAACGGCGGCATCCTGCAGTACGTGCTGCGCAAGATGATCCGCTCCTGATCCCAGCCGACCCGGCGGGCAGCAGACGAACGGGCCCGGTGCGCCACAAGCGCACCGGGCCCGTTCCCGTCGGGGCCGCGTCGGGCCGGAAGGGTGCTATCGGGGAGGTGGGCCGTGAGTACTTTGTGTTGCCAGAGCAGCAGAAAGTACTCACGGCCCCACCTCCCCAACCGCGGGCCGCCAGCTCCGGCGATCCGCTCGCTACCAGGTGACCGGCAGTTCGTGGACTCCGTAGATGTTCATGTCGGTTCGGAGCTTCACCTCGGACGCGGGGATCGCGAGGGCGAGGTCCGGGAAGCGGCGGAGCAGGCCGCCGAAACCGGCTCGCATCTCGATGCGGGCCAGTTGCTGGCCCAGGCACTGGTGGATGCCGTGGCCGAAGGCCAGGTGACCGCGGGCGTTTCGGTGCACGTCCAGGGAATCGGGGTCGTCGAAGCGCCGCGGGTCGTGGTTGGCCGCGAGCAGGGACAGCACGACGGTCGATCCCTTGTTGATCGTCACCCCGCCGATCTCGACGTCCTCCGCGGCGTAGCGGTAGAACACGTCGCCGACGGACAGGTAGCGCAGGAGTTCTTCGACCGCGCCGGGCAGCAGCTCAGGGTCGGCGCGCAGCTCGGCGAGCTGCGCGGGGTTCTCCAGCAGCGCGAAGGTGCCCAGCCCGAGCATGTTCGCGGTGGTCTCGTGGCCGGCGAGCAGCAGCAGGAACGCCACTCCGGTCAGCTCCTCCGCGGTGAGGTCCTCGTGGCGGGCCAGGTCGGACAGGATGTCCTCCCCCGGCTCGGCGCGCTTGCTCGCCACCAGTTCGGCGAGGTAGGTGTTCAGCGCGACGTAGGCGCCCATCTTCTCCTCGATCGCCTGCTCCTTGACCATGAACTGGGCGTAGTTGGACTGGAAGATGTCCCGGTCGGCGTAGGGCACGCCGAGCATTTCGCAGATCACCAGCGACGGCACCGGCAGCGCGAACTCCGCGACGAGGTCCACCGGCCGGGGCAGGCCCGCCAGGTGGTCCAGCTGCCGCTCGACGATCTCGGCGATGTGCGCTTCGAGCGACTTCATCCGCTTGACGGTGAAGGCCCCGGTGAGCCTGCGCCGCAGCCTGGTGTGGTCCGGCGGGTCCATCGCGACGAACATGCCCGGGATCTGCGGCGCCGGTTCGGTGGCGGCCGGCATGCCGGGCGGGGCGTCGAGCGCGTGGACGACGCCGAGGTCCAGGCGGGAGCTGAGCCGGGTGTCGGCCATGGCCTGGCGGACCTCGTCGTAGCCGGTGATCAGCCAGCCCTCGTGGCCGTCCGGGAAGATCAGCGGGCTGACCGGCCGGGCCCGGCGCAGGCGGGAGATCTGGCTGGACGGGTCGAAGGGACCCGCATCGCGTTCCTGGGAAAGGCCGTGCGGAACGGGAACCGTGTCGGTCATCGTGCTTCCTCTCGTGGCGACTGAGACCACCTTTCCCAGCCGGCCTGACGCGCGGCTGACACGGCGCTGACACCGCGTCCGGCGGGTGTGCCCGACTGCCGGACTCCCGCTGGTCGCGCGTGGCAAAATCAACCGGGTGAAGATCGGGATGCTCGGACCGTTCGAGGTCCGCACGGATGACGACTTCCCGATCGACGTGCCGGGCGCCCGGCTGCGCGGGCTGCTGATCGCGCTCGCGCTCGCGCCGGGCCGGGTGGTCCCGAAAACCGCGCTCATCGACTGGATCTGGGGCGAGCAGCCGCCCGCCGGTGCCGCGAACGCCTTGCAGCGCCTGATTTCCCGGCTGCGGAAGTCACTGCCCGCCGACGCGGTCGAAGGCCACCCGAGTGGCTACCGGCTGGCGGTGGAACCCGACGCCGTCGATGCCGTGCGCTTCGAACGGCTCCTCGCCAAAGCCCGCGATGCCGGCGATCCACGACTGCTGCGCGAGGCCCTCGCGCTGTGGCGTGGTGCGGCCATGCAGGACGTCGAACTGCCGGACAGCGCGGCGTTCGACGCGGAGATCACCCGGCTGGAGACGCTGCGCCTGGCCGCCCTGGAAGACCGGTTCGACGCGGAGATCGGCCTCGGGCGCGGTGCCGAGCTGGTCGCGGAGCTGACCGGTCTGGTGGCCGCGCACCCGCTGCGGGAACGGCTCGCCGCCGCGTTGATGCGCGCTCTCGTCGCGACCGGCCGCGACACCGAAGCGCTGCTCGTGTACGAGAACACGCGGAACGCCCTGGCCGACGCGCTGGGAGCCGACCCGTCACCGGAGCTGTCGGCGCTGCACGTCGCACTGCTGCGCGGCGAGCGGGAGGCCGACCGCAAGACCAACCTGCGCGCCGAGCTGACCAGCTACGTGGGCAAGGACGCGGACGTCGCCGCGGTCGGCGAGCTCGTCGCCGGGCACCGGCTGACCACGCTGATCGGGCCGGGTGGCTCGGGGAAGACCCGGCTGGCCGTCGAATCCGCCCGCACGCTCCTCGGTGGGCTGCCGGACGGGGCCTGGCTCGTCGAGCTCGCGGGCGATGACGGCGACGTGGCGAGCTCGGCGCTCACCGCGCTCGGACAGCGAGGTGCGCTGCTCGGCGAGGCACCGGACGCCGGACCGGCCGACCGGCTCATCGCCGCGGTGCGCGAGCGGGAGATGCTGCTCGTCCTGGACAACTGCGAGCACGTGATCGACTCGGCGGCGAACTTCGCCCACCGGGTGCTCGGGGAATGCCCGCGGCTGCGGATCCTCGCGACGAGCCGGGAACCGCTCGGCATCACCGGCGAGGCGCTGTGGCCCGTCGCGCCGCTGGACCTGCCCGCGCCCGACGCCGGCCCGGAGCGGATCGAGTCCTCCGCGGCCGTCCGGCTGCTGCGGGACCGGGCCGGCGCGGTGCGCAAGGATCTCGCCGGCGATGCCCGCGCGCTGGCGACCATGGCGCGCATCTGCCGGGCGCTGGACGGCATGCCGCTGGCGATCGAGCTCGCCGCGGCCAGGTTGCGCACCATGTCGCTCGATCAGCTCGCCGACCGGCTCGACGACCGGTTCCGCTTGCTGACCGGCGGCAGCCGCACGGCGCTGCCGCGGCACCGGACGCTGCGCGCGGTGATCGACTGGAGCTGGGAACTGCTCACCGATGCCGAACGGATCGTGCTGCGCAGGCTCTCGGCGTTCTCCGGCGGCGCGAGCCTGGAGGCGGCCGAACAGGTATGCGCAGGCGGGTCGGTCGAGCCGGATCACGTGCTCGAACTGCTGACCGCGCTGACCGAGAAATCGCTGGTGCTCGTCGAAGGCGACCGCTACCGGATGCTCGGCACCATCCAGGAGTACGCCGCGCTCCGGCTCTCGGAGGCGGCCGAATCGGACTCCGTGCGCCGTGCTCACCTCGCGTACTTCACCGAGCTCGCCGAAATCGCCGACCCGCACCTCCGCCGCGCCGAGCAGCTGGAATGGCTGGCCGCGCTGGAGGTCGAGCACGCCAACATCGCCACCGCGATGCGCGGAGCGCTCGCCGCGGGCGATGCGGAGGGCGCGATGCGGCTCGCCGCCGCGGCGGGCTGGTACTGGTGGCTCGGCGGGCACAAGGCCGAAGGCAGCGAACTGATCCTCGCCGCTGCCGGCATGCCCGGAGAAGTGCCTGCCGAGATCAGGGCTGTGGTGTACGCGTTCCTCGTCAACTTCGTCTCCACCGGGGCGCTGAGCGACCAGCACCAGACGGCGGAGTGGATCACCAAGGCTTACGAGGCCGGCCGGGGCGTTCGCAGCGGCCACCCCGCGCTGCGGTTCGTCGCCCCGCTGGAACGCATGCTGCACGCGCCGGAGAAGGCGGTGCTCGCATTCGAGCCGCTGCTCGTCGACGAGGATCCGTGGGTCCGCGCGCTCGCGCGGCTGCACGTCGGCAAGACGCGGATCATGCTCGGCCACGACGGCTGGGAGGCCGACGTCCACCTGGAGGAAGCGCTCACCGAGTTCCGCGCGACCGGCGAGCGGTGGGGGCTCTCCTTCGCGCTGAGCGAGCTGGCGAACCGGACCGCGGTGCGTGGCGAGTTCACCAGCGCGTGCGGGTTCTACGAGCAGGCGATCGACGTGGTCTCCGAGTTCGGGGCCATCGACGACGTAGTGCGGATGCGGGCGCGGCAGGCACAGCTGCACTGGCTGTCGGGCGATGCGCATGCCAGCGCCGCCGCCATGGCCGAGGCGCACCGGGCCGCCGAGCGGGCCGCCTGGCCCCCGGTGCTGGCCGAGCTGGCCTTGGCCGAGGCGGGGCTCGCTCGCTTGCGCGGCGACGAAGAGCAAGCGCGCAGGCAGATCGACGTCGCGACGGCGTTGCTGGGCGATGGAGCGGGGCGGGCCAACGTCCGCGCGGAGGTGCACGACCTGCTCGGCTACCTCGCAGCGGATCTCGACGAGGCCCACCACCACCGCAGCTCGGCCTTCCACGCGGCGTCCGAAGCGGGCTACGCACCCATGATCGCTCAGGTTCTCGTCGGGATCGCGGATCTGGCGCTGCGCCGCCAACAGCACGAACAGGCGGCTCAGCTGCTCGCGGCCAGCTCGGACGTGCGCGGTCTGCCGGATCTCTCCCTGCCGGACGCCGACCGGATCGAACAGGCCGTGCGACGCAGCCTCGGCGACGCGCGGTTCAGCGAGGCCGTGCGGGAAGGCGCGCAGGCGAGCTGGCACGAGCTCGCCGAGGCCGCCCTCGCCCGCTGAGCTCAGTCCTGGCGGGGGCGCCGGCAGACGTAGATGCGGGCCGGGGGCACGTTGCGCCACACCGTGTGGGAGGTCAGGACCTCGTCGAAGCTCAGGTCCAGGCGGCGGCGGAACTGGCGCGCGCCGGTCATGCCCAGGGCGTGCACGTAGGCGAAGGTCGTGAAGGCGCCGCCCGGCGCGAGCACCGAACCGACCTGGTGCAGGATGTCGCGCTGCAGCTGGCCGGGGAAGATCGACCACGGCAGGCCGCTCACCACCGCGTCCACCTTGTCGACGCCGATCTCGGCGAGCAGTTCGCCGAGCCGGGCCGCGTCGCCCTGGACGACCTCCAGCCACGGCAGCTCGGTGCGCAGGTACTCCACCATGCCGCCGTCGAGCTCGATGGCCACCTGGCGACCACCCGCCGGGACCCGGTCCGCGATCGCGCCGCTGAGCGCGCCGGTGCCCGGTCCGAGCTCCACCACCACCGGCGTGCCCGAGGACGGCACCACCGACGCCATCTCGCGGGCCAGGCTCGGGGAGCTGGGCGCGACCGCGCCGACCAGGTTGGGCTTGCGCACCGCGCGCTCGATGAAGGCGCGGTAGTTGGCCAACGTCGATCCGGTGCCGGGCTGTGCGGCAGCGCCCCGCTGCCGGCCTCGGACCTGTTCGGCTGGAGTCACGGAAGCCCTTCCCGGTTGGTGGTGCGGCCTGGTTCGACCACCCTATCGGGCATCCGGGTGAAGCCGACGACCATGTGCGGCATCACATGCCGATCATCGCGGCGCTTTTCCGGCCGCGTTCCGCGCCGGGGCGCGGGCAATGGGAACTCGGCACTCGCCCATTCGCGGTAACCGACCGCAACCGAACCATTACCGGGCGGATTGATCTCGCTCCGGGAAACGCGGAATCGGGCCGCGTCGAATAGCCCGATAATTCTGCGGGAATTGTGTAACGAAAACCGGCCGGCCGACGATGTGCGAGCAATCCGCCGGCCGCTGGCGAAGAAGGGATACGGGCCCGGGCGGAACCGACCGCCGAGCCCGCGCGCGCGTCCGCTCAGGCGATGCGCTCGACCACCGGGCCGACCGGCTCGATCGCCTGGTCAGGGGTGCCCGACTGGGACTTGTTCACCCACTTGACCATCGCTCCCGCCACCGCCAGCAGAACAACCGCCTCAGCCGCCAGGGCCACCCACACCGTTGCCACTTCTTGCCTCCCTTCTGCGAACCTCCCCGACTTCCGCACGCGCGCGCAAGAGCGCCCGACCGCAACAGCGGACAGGACGAACGGAAGAAGGTTTGGGGAACCGTGCTTGCACCAACAATCGTAGGGGTTGCATTCCGGCGGAATAAAGGGACCCCGGAGTGTCTTGCGTCTCCCCCTCTCGGCCTATCGGGCCGCTCTTCCGCAACCGCTTTTCGCTTCGCGGGCACCAGTGGCGCAGACCACTCCCAGGACCGGGAAGATTCCGGCCCGCGGGCTGTTCTGCTGGATGTGCAGCTCATCGACGCGGTGGTGATCGGGGCCGGGCAGGCCGGGTTGACCGCCTCCTACCACCTGCAGCGGACCGGAATCGACCACGTCCTGCTCGATCGCGGGAGCGGGCCGGGCGGCGCGTGGCGCAACCGGTGGCCGTCGCTGCGCCTCGGTGGTGTGCACGGCATTCACTCCCTGCCGGGCAGCGAGTTCTCGGAGGCCGACGGCGCACGTCCGGCCGCCGAGGTCGTCGCGGAGTACTTCGGTCGCTACGAGCACGAGCTCGCGCTGCCGGTGCTGCGGCCGGTCAAGGTCGACGCGGTGCGCGACGGCGGCGAGCGGCTGCTGGTGGAGAGCTCGGCGGGAACGTGGGTAGCGCGCGCGGTGATCAACGCGACCGGCACCTGGGAGAACCCGTTCTGGCCGCACTACCCCGGGCAGCAGGAGTTCACCGGTCGCCAGCTGCACACCGCCGACTACCGCGGGCCGGAGGAGTTCCGCGGACAGCACGTCGTCGTGGTCGGCGGCGGCATCTCCGCGGTGGAGCACCTGCTGGAGATCTCCGAGGTCGCCGGGACGACGTGGGTGACGCGGCGACCGCCGCACTTCACCGACGCGACGTTCACCCCGGAGGACGGGCGGGCCGCCGTCGCCGAGGTCGAGCGCCGGGTGCGGGCGGGCCTGCCGCCCGGGAGCGTGGTCAGCGTGACCGGCCTGCCCAACAGTCCCGCGGTGCTCGCGGCGCGGGAGCGGGGCGTGCTCGACCGGCTGCCGATGTTCCAGCGGATCACCGCCGACGGAGTGGCCTGGGCCGACGGCACCGCGCAGCGCGCGGACGTGATCCTGTGGGCCACCGGGTTCCGCCCGGCCATCGCTCACCTCGCGCCGCTGAACCTGCGCGCGCCGGGCGGCGGCATCCAGCTCGACGGCACCCGTGCGGTCGCCGAACCGCGCCTGCACCTGGTCGGGTACGGGCCGTCGGCGAGCACCATCGGCGCCAACCGCGCGGGGCGGGCTGCCGCCCACGCGGTGCGGGCGGAGATCAAGAATTCCTTAAGTCACCCTGTCCAGGGACCAAATCCCCTGTGAAGAGCGGGCTCCGGCCAGCAGGCTGCGCAGTGGCGACTCAACCACGCCGAAGCGGCGCCATCTCCAGGAGAGGGGGAGGTGGCGCCGCTTCTGTCACGCGCACCGGTCAGGGCTTGCGGCCGACTCCGCCGGGTCCGGTGACCAGCGGTTCGCCCGACCGCTTCTCGCCCGGATCGGGCCGCCATTCGAGCAGGTCCACCACGCCGGGTTCGATCAGCTCCAGATCGCCGAACATCGCCGAGACCGTCGCGTGCGAGCGCAGGAAGAACCCGCCGATGCGGTCGTTGTACAGCGAGGAGGCCTGCGCGCGGGACTCCGCGCCGTCGCTGCCCGCGTGCGAGATCGCCACGTAGCTGCCGGAGCTCAGGGCGTCGGCGTAGCGCGCCACGATGCCCGCCGGGTCATCGGAGTCGGGCACGAAGTGCAGGACGGCGAAGAACAGCACCGCGACCGGCTGGTCGAAGTCCAGCACCGACCGGACCTGCTCGTCGCCGAGCACCTCGTCGACGTCGCGGAAGTCGGCGCGGATCGCCACCGCGCCGTCGTTGCCGCGCAGGATCGCCCGGCTGTGCTCCACCGCGACCAGGTCCCGGTCGACGTAGACGACCCGGCAGCGCGGGTCGACCCGCTGCGCGATCTCGTGCACGTTGCCGACGGTCGGGATTCCCGAGCCCAGGTCGAGGAACTGGCGCACGCCGAGCTCGGCGAGGTGCTGCACCGCCCGGCGCAGGAAGGAGCGGTTGGCCCGCAGCACCGCGGGCAGCGTCGGCATCATCGCCGCGGCCTGCTCGGCGAGATCCCGGTCCACCTGGAAGTTGTGCGAGCCGCCCAGGTGCACGTCGTAGACACGGGCAGAACTGGGCTGACGAATGTCCACGCCCTGCGCCCACCGCGACTGCGTGTCCACTTCGCACCTCCGTTCGTGGCGTTTTCCTCCACCACACCGGATGAACGACGGGATAGCAAGACCTTGATCGATCACCGCCGGTGGTCGATCATTGCTCCACCAGGGCGAGAGCCTGCGACGGACACACCGTCACGGCCTCGCGCACCTCCTCCGCACCGGCTTCGTCCACTTCGGCCTGGAGCACCACAACCCTGCCGTCCTCGTCGTTCTGGTCGAACCGCGCCGGCGCGGTCAGCACGCACTGCCCGGCCCCGACGCAGCGGTCCAGATCCGCTTCGATCCGCACGCCCACTCCTCTCACCAGGTCACCGGCAGCTCGTAGAGGCCGAAGACGTTGGCCTCGGACTTCACCGGCACCTCCGCCGCCGGAACGGCCAACCGCAGGTCGGGCACCCGCCGGAAGAGCGTGTCGAAGACGATCTGCAGCTCCATCCGCGCCAGGTTCTGCCCGAGGCACTGGTGCGGGCCGAACCCGAAGGCCACGTGGTGGCGGGCCTTGCGGTTGATGTCGAGCTCGTCGGGCCGCTCGAAGGCGGCCGGATCCCGGTTGGCCGCGGACGCCAGGGCCATCACGCCCTCCCCCGCCCGGACCAGCACGCCGCCGATCTCCACGTCCTCCGTAGCGACGCGCGAGGTCGCGCCCTCGACGATGCTGAAGTAGCGCAGCAGCTCCTCGACCGCGGGCAGCGTCTTGGCGGGATCCGCGAGGATCTCGGCCCGCGGCTCCGGGTTCTCCAGCAGCGCGAGGACGCCCAGCGAGATCATGTTCGCCGTCGTCTCGTGCCCGGCGATCAGCAGCAGGAACGCCGCGCTGACCAGGCCCGGGTGGTCGATCTCGCCGGCTTCGCGCTGCTTGCGCGCCTGCCTGCCGAGCAGGTCGTCGGGCAGCTCGCGCTCCTTGGCGGCGACCAGTTCGTCCAAGTAGGACCGCAGCTCTCGCACCGCCCGGAGTCGCTCGTCGAACGGCGTGGAGCGGTGCACCAGCCGGGAACTGCGCTGCTGGAAGAAGTCGTGGTCGGCGTAGGGCACGCCGAGCAGTTCGCAGATCACCAGCGACGGCACCGGCAGCGACAGCGCTGCCACCAGCTCGGCCGGGCGCGGACCGGCCAGCACCTCATCGATGCGGTCGTCGACGATCTGCTGGATCCGCGGCCGCAGCGCCTCGATGCGCCGCACCGTGAACTCGCCGAGCACCGCGCGGCGGGCCTCGGTGTGCTCCGGCGGATCCATGCCGATCATCGACGGCGGCAGGTCCTGCAGGATGTTCCCCTGGTTCACCGTGAAGCGCGGGAAACCCGGGTGGCGGCGGTCGGAGCTCAGGCGCGTGTCGCCGAGCACCTGGCGCACCAGGTCGTGCCTCGTGACCAGCCAGGCGGTGTTGCCGCCCAGCATCGAGACCTTCGTGATCGGTCGTTCCGCGCGCAGCCGGGCGTACTCCGGATCGACGGAGTGCGGGCAGGTCCGGGGCTTCGGGTAAGCGGTCGGCGGGGCGGCAGCCGGTTCGGTCATCGTGACCTCCTGATCACCGAGCGAACAACTGGACGATTCTCCTCCAGTTATAGCCAAGCGGAAGGAAATCGTCCAGATAAATTCCTCGGTTGAACATGCGACAATCCGCCCACCAGCAGGCCGGCAGCACGAGCGAGGACCATGAGCACCGACACCACCCCGCCCCTGCGGGCTGACGCGCGCCGCAACCGGAACCGCATCATCAGCGCCGCGCGCACCACGTTCGCCGAGCACGGCACCGAGGTGCCGATGGAGGAGATCGCGCGGGCGGCCGGCGTCGGCACCGGCACGCTCTACCGGCGCTTCCCGGACCGCGACTCACTGATCCGGGCGGTCGGCCAGGACGTCTTCAGCCGGGTGCTCGACGAGGCCCGGGCGATCGCCGAGCGGGAGACCGACCCGTGGCGCGCGCTGACGGAATTCCTGTTCACCGCCACGGACATGCACGTCGTGCTGCGGCTGACCATGCACTCGGAGCGCGCCAGGGAGCTGCTGACCACCGACCCCGCGCTGGCCGAGGTCCGCAGCGAGATGCTGACCATCCTCGACTCGATGGTGCGCGCCGCGCAGGAGTCCGGCGCGCTGCGCCCGGACATCGGCAGCGGCGACATCGCCCTGCTCCTGTCGATGGTGCTGCACGGATCGCGCAGCGCCCCCGCCGCCGTCCGTCACGACGCCCCGGCGCGCTACCTGACCCTGGTGCTCGACGGCCTCCAGGCCCGTCCCGGCACCGCGCTGCCGGGACGTCCGGTGTCCGGTGAGGACCTCTCGACGGTGCGGCCCTACACCGCGGAGTGATCGCGCTGGCCCGGCACCAGCAGGCGCAGCAGGTGGTAGCCGAGCAGCGTCACCAGGGTGCCCAGCGCGATGCCGTTGAGGCTGAACTGCGGGGTGATCTCCAGCGACACTCCCCCGATGCCCATCACCAGGCCGGCGGCCAGCGGCAGCAGGTTGACCGGGTTGCCGAAGTCGACCTTGTTCTCCACCCAGATCTTCGCGCCCAGCAGGCCGATCATGCCGTAGAGCACGACCGTGATGCCGCCGAGCACACCGCCCGGGGTCGCCGCGATCACCGCGCCGAACTTGGGGCACAGCCCGAACAGGATCGCCACCACCGCCGCCACCCAGTAGGCCGCGGTGGAGTAGACGCGGGTGGCCGCCATGACCCCGATGTTCTCCGCGTAGGTGGTGGTCGGCGGGCCGCCGACGGCGGTGGACAGGGTGCTGGCGAAGCCGTCGGCGAAGATCGCGCGGCCCATGCTGCCGTCCAGCTTCGCCCCGGTCATCTCCTCGACCGCCTTGACGTGCCCGGCGTTCTCGGCGATCAGCGCGATCACCACGGGCAGCACGACGATGACGGCCGCGAAGTCGAAGGTCGGCGCGTGCAGCGTCGGCAGCCCGAACCAGGGCGCGTCGGCGACGGCGCTGAGGTCGAGCCGCGGGTGCGTGCCGACCTCCCCGCTCGCGTCCGGCGCGGTGATCGGGCCGAAGCCCAGGTCGAACAGCCAGGACAGGGCGTAGCCGACGACCAGGCCGATGAACACCGCGATGCGCGACCAGAACCCGCGCAGCAGCGCGCTGCACCCGAGCACCAACAGCATGGTGATCAGCGCGATCCACTGGTCCTGCGGCCAGTAGGTGGAGGCCACCACCGGGGCGAGGTTGAAGCCGATCAGCATCACCACGGCACCGGAGACGGCGGGCGGCAGCAGCCGGTGCACCACCTGCGCGCCGACGAAGTGGATCACCAGTCCGACGACCGAGAGCACCAGGGCGCACACCAGCAGCGCGCCGGTGACCGCCGAGCTGTCCCCGCCCCCGGCGCGGATCACCGCCACCACGCCCACGAAGGAGGCGCTGCTGCCCAGGTAGCTGGGGATCTTGCCCTGCACGATCAGCAGGAACAGGATCGTGGCCACCCCGGAGACCATGATGGCCAGGTTGGGGTCCAGACCCATCAGCACCGGGAACACGAACGTCGCGCCGAACATCGCGACCACGTGCTGGGCGCCGAGCCCGACGGTGCGCCCCCAGGACAACCGCTCGTCCGGGGCCACCGCCTCACCGGGGCGTGGCGTGCTGCCGTCTCCGTGCAGCCGCCAGCCGATGCCGAGCTTGGCGCCGAGTCCCTGCCGCATGGCGTGCCTTCCTGCTCCACCCGCCGTGCGGGCCAGTGATGTCGCGCGGAACTCTACAAACCTCGTCCGGTGTGACCGGCGCCGCAACGGCGTTGTCACCTGGAGTCGATCAGCGGTAGCTGATCGCAGCGGTTCCGGACGAGCCGCTTTCAACACTTGGCCTTGATGCTGATCTCGAAACGACGGAGGCGTTCAGCCCGCCTGCGCAGCTCGCACCGCTGCGCAGAACGAGTTCGCCGGACGGGTTCGTCAGGTGCTCATGGCTGGGATGATCTGCTCGCCGTAGATGTCCACAGTGGTGTCGATGGCGTCGTGCATGGCGTAGATCGCGAACTGGTCGACTCCCGCGTCGCGGAGTTCCCGCAGCTTGGCGATGTGCTGCTCGGGCGGGCCGAGCAGGCAGAACCGGTCCACGATCTCGTCGGGGACGAAGTCGGTGCTGCGGTTGCCCGCCCGCCCGTGGTGGGAGTAGTCGTAGCCCTCGCGCCCCTTGATGTAGTCGGTCAGCGCGGTGGGCACCGCCGCCGCGGCATCGCCGTAGCGGGCGACCAGGTCGGCGACGTGGTTGCCGACCATGCCGCCGAACCAGCGGCACTGCTCGCGGGCGTGCGCGAGGTCGTCGCCGACGTAGGCCGGGGCCGCCACGCACACGGTGATCGACGCCGGGTCGCGCCCCGCGTCGCGGGCGGCCTCCCGGACGTGATCGACCATCCAGCGCGTCAGGTACGGGTCGGCCAGCTGCAGGATGAACCCGTCCGCCTCGCGGCCCACCAGGTCCAGCGCCTTGGGGCCGTAAGCGCCCATCCACACCGGCAGGTGCCCGTCGCGCACCCACGGCAGCCGCACCGAGGTGCCGTCCAGCCGAACCTCGCGCCCCTCGGCGAGTTCCTTGATCACGTGGATGGCGCGTTCCAGGGTGGCCAGCGTGGTCGGGTGCCCGCCGGTCACCCGCACCGCGGAGTCACCGCGCCCGATGCCGCACACCGTGCGCGGCCCGAACATGTCGTTGAGGGTGGCGAAGGTGGAAGCGGTGACGGTCCAGTCCCGGGTGGTCGGATTGGTCACCATCGTGCCGACCCGCAGCCGCTCGGTGGCGGCGAGGATCTGGCTGTGGATGACGAACGGCTCCTGCCACAGCACGCAGGAGTCGAACGTCCAGCCGTGGCTGAAGCCGAGCTCCTCGGCACGGCGCATCCGCTCCACCACCGACCGGGCAGGCGGATCGGTCTGCAGGACGAGCCCGAAGTCCATCGTGGACCCCCTTCTAGGAGAACTCACTGGTTTCTCTGCTCAGCGGTGCGGGTGGTGGGACCTCAGCGCCCGCCTGGGCTCCGGGTGCCCTCTGACTCAGGCGTGCCGGGCTCAGACCAGGTACTGGCAGGTGTCGCGGCGGAGGAATCGGCCGTGGCCCGCCTCGCCCAGGTACTCGCCGTCGTCGACGATGACGCGGCCGCGGGAGAGCACGGTGCGCACCGCGCCGGTGACCGGCTTGCCCTCGTAGGCGTTGTAGTCGACGTTCATGTGGTGGGTCTGGGCGGAGAGGACCTGCTCGCGGTGCGGGTCGTAGATCACGATGTCGGCGTCCGCGCCCGGCGCGATGGTGCCCTTGCGTGGGTGCAGGCCGAACATCCGCGCCGGGGTGGTGCAGGCGAGTTCGACCCACCGGCGGCGGCTGATGTGGCCTTCCACCACCGCCTGGTGCAGCAGGTCCACCCGGTTCTCCACGCCCGGGATCCCGTTGGGGATCTTGGAGAAGTCGCCGCGGCCCAGCTCCTTCTGGTCCTTGAAGCAGAACGGGCAGTGGTCGGTGGAGACCACCGACAGGTCGTTGGTGCGCAGTGCCCGCCACAGGTCGGCCTGGTGCTCGGCGGGGCGCAGCGGTGTCGAGCAGACGAACTTCGCGCCCTCGAACTCCGGCCGGGCCAGATCGTCGAGGCTGAGGAACAGGTACTGCGGACACGTTTCACCGAACACGTTGAGCCCGTCGTCCCGGGCCCGGGTGAGCTCGGCGACCGCTTCGGCGGCCGAGACGTGCACGACGTAGAGCGGTGCCCCGGCCACCCGGGACAGCTGGATCGCCCGGTGCGTCGCCTCCGCCTCCAGCAGCGGGTGCCGCACCTGCCCGTGGTAGCCGGGATCGGTGCGCCCCGCGGCCAGCGCCTGCCGCACCAGCACGTCGATCGCGATGCCGTTCTCGGCGTGCATCATCGTCAGCGCGCCGTTGTCCGCGGCCTGCTGCATGGCGCGCAGGATCTGCCCGTCGTCGCTGTAGAAAACTCCGGGGTAGGCCATGAAGAGCTTGAAGCTGGTGATCCCCTCGGCCACCAGTGCGTCCATCTCCTTGAGCGCTTCGTCGCCGACGTCGGAGAGGATCATGTGGAAGCCGTAGTCGATCGCGCACTGCCCGTCGGCCTTGGCGTGCCAGGCGTCCAGGCCTTCGCGCAGCGACCCGCCTACCGGCTGGATCGCGAAGTCCACGATCGTCGTCGTGCCGCCCCACGCCGCCGCTCTGGTGCCGGTTTCGAAGGTGTCCGAGGCGAAGGTGCCGCCGAAGGGCATCTGCATGTGGGTGTGCCCGTCCACTCCGCCCGGGATCACGTAGTGACCTCCGGCGTCGATGACGGTGTCGGCCGCGGGCACCCACTGCTCGGCGACCTCGGGCGCGGCGATCGCCGCGATCCGCTCGCCGTCGACGAGCACGTCCGCGCGGAGCTCCTCGGTCGCGGTGATCACCAGACCGCCGCGGATGATCGTCCGGTTCATCGCTGCCCTGCTTTCTCCAGCGCCGCCAGCAGGATTCGAGCTCCCTCACGCGCCTCCGGCTCGGTGAGGCTCAGCGGCGGGGCGATGCGCAGCACGTTGCCGTCGAGACCGCCCTTGCCGATCAGCAACCCGTCGCGCCGCGTCTGCTCCAGGACCTCGGTGGCCAGTTCCGGAGCCGGCGTCCCGTCGGCGCGGACGAGCTCGACGCCGATCATCAGGCCCTTGCCGCGCACGTCGGCCACTGCGGGAATCCGCCCGACCGCACCGTCGAGCTGCTCGCGCAGGACAGCTCCGGTGCGCGCGGCGTTGCCCTGCAGGTCGTTGGTGATCAGGTGGTCGAGGTTGGCCAGCGCACCGGCCGCGGTGATCGGGCTGCCGCCGAAGGTCGAGATCGAGTTGGCGCGGACGCTGTTCATCACCTCGGCGCGGGCGATCACGCCGCCGATCGACAGGCCGTTGCCGATCCCCTTGGCGAAGGTGACGATGTCCGGCGCACCGGCTGCGCCGTGCGCCTGCCAGCCCCAGAAGTGCTCGCCGGTGCGGCCCCACCCGGTCTGCACCTCGTCGCTGATCCACAGGATGCCGTGCCGGTCGAGCACCTCCTTGAACCGCGCGAACATCCCGTCGGGCGGCGCCGCGAACCCGCCGACGCCCTGGATCGGCTCGGCGATCAGGCACGCCACGTTGCCGTTGAGCTGGCCGAGCACGTCCTCCAGATCGGCGACGCAGGCTTCGGTGAACTCCGCGTCGGGCAACTCGGCCAGCGGTGTGCCGCGCCGTCGGCTGCCGTGCACGTAGGCCGTCTGGACCGGGGACAGGCTCGTCGGCGACCAGCTGCGGTTGCCGGTCACGGCCATCGCCGAGAACGACCGGCCGTGATAGCTGTTGCGCAGCGCCAGCACCTGGTTCGAGCCGCGGTGGGAGGTGGCCAGCAGCAGCGCGGTGTCGTTGGCCTCGGTGCCGCTGGTCGTGAAGAACACCCGCGGGTCGTCGATGCCGGAGAGGTCCGCGACGCGCTCGGCCAGCTCGACCATCGGGCGGTTGAGGTAGAGCGTCGAGGTGTGCAGGACCTTGCCCGCCTGCTCGCGGACCGCGGCGGTGACCTCCGGCAGCGCGTGCGCGGTCATCGTGGTGAGGATGCCGCCGAAGAAGTCCAGGTATTGGTTTCCCTCGGCGTCCCAGACGTGCCGCCCCTCACCGCGCTCGACGTCGATCGGCTCCTCGTAGTACAGCGCCAGCCACTCGGGCAGCACTGCGCGGTGCCGCTTCGCCAGCTCAGCGTGCGTCATCGTCACTCCTCACGGCTCGGTCAGCGGCTGGTAGGCGTCGGGGCGCCGGTCGCGGTAGAACGCCCACTTCTGGCGGACCTCGTCGATCAGGTCGAAGTCCAGGTCGCGGACCACCAGCTCCTCGTCGGTGCCGCTGGCCGGGTCGCCGACGAACTGCCCGTACGGGTCGACGAAGTAGCTGGTGCCGTAGAAGTCGTTGTCGCCGTACTCCTCGACGCCGACCCGGTTGATCGCCGCGATGAAGTACTCGTTGGCCACCGCCGCGGCGGGCTGCTCCAGCTGCCACAGGTAGGACGACAACCCGCGGCTGGTCGCCGACGGGTTGTAGACCAGCTGCGCGCCGGCCAGCCCGAGCGCCCGCCAGCCCTCCGGGAAGTGCCGGTCGTAGCAGATGTAGACGCCGATCCGGCCGACCGCGGTGTCGAACACCGGCCAGCCGAGGTTGCCGGGACGGAAGTAGTACTTCTCCCAGAACCCGGGCAGGTGCGGCAGGTGGTGCTTGCGGTACTTGCCGAGGTAGCTGCCGTCGGCGTCGATCACCGCGGCGGTGTTGTAGTAGAAGCCGGGCCCGTCGGACTCGTAGACCGGGACGACCAGCACCATGCCGGTCTCCCGCGCCAGCGCGCACATCCGCTGCACGGTGGGCCCGTCCGGCACCGGCTCGGCCCACCGGTGGTGCTCGGCCTCCTGCACCTGGCAGAAGTACGGAGCGTTGAACACCTCCTGGAACCCGATGATCTGCGCGCCCCGCGCGGCGGCGGCACGGGTGTGCGCCTCGTGCTGATCGACCATCGACGCGGTGTCCCCGGTCCACTTCGCCTGGACCAGCGCCGCACGAACGATGTTGGACATGGTTGCGCCGCACCCCTTTCGCTCGGTGAAACCAGCACGAGCCGATCGACCCGCCCATCGAAGGTATGACCAGCGCTCACCACGCGCAATGATCAGTCGGCTACGCAGCGTTCCAGCCGTCCTCGCCGACGACCGCCGCACGCCCCAGGCATGCGGTGATACCGGAACCGCACCCACGCCCCGCTCCCCCGAATTCCATCGAACAGGCGAAGCGCCGGTGTGTCGTTTCAGCGGAGCATGTTCGTCGCCGTCAGCCTCGTGTCCGACTTCTTGGCCGTTGGTGATCATCAGCGTCGGTTCAGGGTGGTTCGGGACGGACATCAGCGATCTCGATGCCAAGGCCAGCTCCGAAAACGCCCCGTGAGCGCCTCGGGGTGTCAGGACGCCCCGAGGCGCTCACGGGCTGATGTCACAGCGGGGGTTCCAGGTGGGCCCAGGGGTGTTCGGATTCGAGTTGGGTTGCCAGGGACAGCAGGGTCGGTTCGGCGCCGAGGCCGCCGACGAACTGGACTCCCAGGGGCAGGCCTTGCGGGGTCTGGTGCAGCGGGACGCTCATCGCCGGGCGGCCGGTGATGTTCGCCAGCTGGGTGTAGGGGACCTTCTCCAGGTTCTTCAGGACCACTTCGGTGACCGGCTTGGTGCGGCCGAGCTTGCCCGCCAGACCGACTCGCAGGAGCAGTGCGATCGCCTTGCGCAGGGGCGCCGGCGTGTCGAGCTCGCCGATTCGGGCCGGTGGGTGCGCCAGCGCGGGGGTCAGCAGCATGTCGTAGCGGTCGTGGAAGTCGGCGAGGGCTCGGTTGTAGTCGTTCCAGCGGGCCAGGATCTCGACGTACTCGGTCGCCTTCGTCTCGCGCCCGATGGCCGCCACCAGCCTCGTGTCGAGCTCGAAATCCTCTGCCGCCGCGCCGAAAGCGCGCTGGGTGGCCTGCACCGTGTGGGCCAGCTGGACGAACCAGACCGAGAGGAAATCGCGGGAGAGCTGACGGCCGTCGATGTCGGGCTCGGCTTCCTCGACGTCGTGCCCCAGGCCGGCCAGCAGGGCCGCGGTGTCCTTGACCGCCGTGACCGCGTGCGGGCTCACCGGGAAGCCCAGCGGGGAGCGGGTCGTGAAACCGATCCGCAGCCGCCCCGGGTCCCGGCGGGCGCACTCGGCGTAAGGCAGCTCCGGCCGGGCCGCGAGGTACGGGCCGCCGGCGTCCGGGCGGGCGGTGAGGGCGTCGAGCATCACCGCTGTGTCGCGCACCGACCGGGAGATCACGCCGTCGGTGGCGCCGCCGTGCATGTGCTCGGCGGCATCGGGGCCTGCGGAGACCAGACCGCGGCCCGGTTTCAGGCCGAACAGGCCGCAGCACGCCGCCGGGATGCGGATCGAGCCACCACCGTCGCTCGCTCCGGCCACCGGCACGATGCCCGCCGCGACCGCTGCCGCAGCACCGCCGGAGGAACCGCCGGGTGTGTGAGCGGTGTTCCACGGGTTGCGGGCCGGGCCGTCCGCCTCGGGCTCGGTGATGCCCTTCGCGCCGAATTCCGGCGTGTTGGTGCGGCCGAAGATCACCAGTCCGGCGTCGAGCCACCGCTCGACGGAGGTGCTGTGGCGGGGCGCCGTGGTGTTGCGGGTGGCCCGGGAACCGCTGCCGGTGCGGACCCCGGCGTAGTCCTGGTGCAGGTCCTTGATCAGGAACGGCACCCCGGCCAGTGCGCCGGTCAGCTGCTGGGACGCCCGCTCGCGCCCGATGTCGAACATCGGCCGCACGATCGCGTTGAGCCGGCCGTTGACCTGCTCGGCGCGCTGGATCGCCGTTTCGAGCAGTTCGCGCGGTGCGATCTCGCCGCTGCGCACGAGCTCTGCCAGCCCCACGGCGTCGAAGCGCCGGTACTCCGCGTAATCCATCCGGACACGTTTGCACGGATCTCGCTGTTTCTGAACCCTCAGCTGCCCAGGCCGAGGCCGTGGCGGTCGAGGTAGCGCAGCCAGCGGCCGCGACGGCCCGCGTTCTCGTCGGCGCGGGCCAGCGCCCGGCGGGTGAGCTGGACCAGGGGCCAGCGCAGCGGTTCCGGCGGGAAGGGCAGGGGTTCGCGGCGGACCAGCTCCAGGCGGGTTCGCTCGGTGTCCTCGTCCCACAGCAGGTCCAGCGCGGTCTGCGCGCCGAAGCGCGACGCGGCCACGCCGAGGCCGGTGTAGCCGACCGCGTAGGCGGTCCGGCCGGTGCGGCCGATCAGCGGCGTGAACCGGGTCGTGGAGTCGATCGCACCGCCCCAGCGGTGGGTGAACCGCACGCCCGCCAGCTGCGGGAAGGTGCGGAAGAAGTTCCGCGCCAGCTGCTGGTGCGCCGCGTCGTGGCGGGCCAGCGCCGGAGCCGTGCGGCCGCCGAAGTAGTACACCGCGTCGTAGCCGCCCCAGAGGATCCGGCCGTCCGGCGTCGGGCGGTAGTAGTGGAAGCGGTTCGCGCTGTCGGTGATGCCCTGGCCCTCCCGCCAGCCGAGCTCCGCCCACTGCTGGGCCGACAGCGGTTCGGTCGCCAGCACGTAGTCCCAGATCGGCAGCACCCGGCGGCGGATCGTGCGCAGTGGAGCGCGGAACGCGTTGGTGCCCAGCAGCGCGCTGCCCGCGCGGATCAGCCCGCGGGGCGTTCGCAGCCGGACCTGCCCGCCGCGTTCGCGCAGTCCGCGCACCGGGGTCGTCTCGTGGATGCGGACGCCGAGTCGTTGCGCCGCGTCGGCCAGGCCCCAGGTCAGCCGGGCCGGGTCGACCAGGCCGCCGGCTTCGGGCAACCGCACTCCCGCGCGGTAGGTCGGCGAGTTGACGTCCGCGCGGACTCCCCCGGCGCCCAGGAAGCGCGCGGTCATCCCGTGCTCCCGGTACAGCTCGGCTTCCTCGCTGAGCTCGGCGACCTGGTGCGGCTCGGTGGCGACCGCGGTCTTCCCGCACAACCTCAGATCGGCGTCGATGTCCTGGTCCTGGACGAACTTCTCGATCGCCAGCAGGTTCTCGCGCCCGAGGGCGACCAGCCGGTCCAGCTCGGCGGGCCAGTGCAGGGCGCCGTGCGCGAGGCCGTGCGTCAGGGATTCGGACAGGAAACCACCGTTGCGGCCGCTGCCGCCGTGCCCGAGGCGGTGCGCTTCGAGCAGCAGCACGTCGAGCTCGGGGCGGCGCTGCTTGGCCAGGATCGCCGCCCACAGCCCGGTGAACCCGCCGCCGACCACCACCAGATCCGCCCGGTCGTCACCGGTCAGGGGTTCGCGCGGTCGCGGCCGGTCGGCGCGGTCGGTCCAGAGCACGGCGATCTCGGCGTCGGCCAGCGCGGCCTCGGACTGCGGCATCCGGCGCTACTCCCACCAGGGGCGGTAGCCGACGCCGTGCTTGGCGACGCGCTGCACGTCGCGGCGCAGTTCCCGGGTCTCGCGCGCCACACCCGGCGGGAAGCCGTGCTTGAGGGCGCGGTGCTCGGCGGTCTCGCCCATGTAGCAGATCGAGTAGAACATGCCGACCAGCAAGCCCAGCAGGATCGCGCTGAGCCTGATCTCCAGCGGGCCGGGCAGCAGCACCAGCAGGCAGAACGGCGCCAGCTGGGTCAGCGCGCGCAGGACGTGGCGCAGCACCCAGGTGCTGCAGGTGACGTCGTGCAGCACCCACTCGGCGCACCGGTCCGGCAGCCTGCCACCGAAGGCGTACCAGACCCACTGCGCTGGATTGGGTCGAGTGGTCGCCATGGTCTCCAGGCTAGTCGTCGCGGGGTTCGACCGGTCCGCCCGTTCGGCCGGTCCTGCTCGCCGCTGGATCCTAGACAACCGGGCGGACGGGCCCGCCGATCGGCTCCGGAAATCCACGTCACACCGGGGGTCGGATCGCGTCTCACCTGTAACGAAACAGGTCGTGGACCGATGTGTAGGGCAGAAGGGGTGAGTGACGTGTTCGTGGTCGTGGTGGCGCTGCTGTTGGTCTTGATCCTGGGTGCGGTGATGTTCACCGACGCGTTCGACGGGAAGGGTTCGTCGGAGCGCCGGAACGTGAAGCACCTGCTGGCGGAGTTGAAGCGGGGCTTCCGGACGCCCAGCCATCGCTGAGCGGTCCGAAGTGGACCATGGCCCGGCCGGTCGACGGCCGGGCCTTCGTCGTCCCATCGCCTCCTGCTCGTCCACTGAGGACGACGGCCGGGCCGCACGACCTCCCGGACCCCCGCTGACCAGTGATGATCTTGGAAGGGGGCTGGCGGAGGCGATCAGCGGTCACGTATGGTGCGACCCGAGCGCCTCACCCGTTCGGGTGAAGGCAAGGACGAGTCGACCGACCAGGTGGGGTGAGCACAAGTGGGCAGTTCGTCGTTGCCCCGGACCCGCGGGCGCGGCCGCCACCGGCGCGTGCAGCCCAAGACCTGGCACCGCGCGACTCCCCCGCGCCTGCTCGGCTACGCCATCGCGGTGTTCGTCACGGTGATCGCGGTCGGCAGCGCGCACCACGGCACCGTCGCCGCCCCGGCCCCGCAGGCTGCGGCCCCGGCACCTGCCGCCCAGCTGCTGCCGCCCGAGACCACCTCGACCGCACCGAACCTGCGCGTCCGCGAGCCCGAACCGGCGGCCGTGGCCGTCGAAGCACCGCCGCGCACCACGACCCGGCCCACGCCCACCGCCGAACCGGAACAAACCCCGGTGCGGGCGACCGAGGCGCCCGATACGACGGCGCAACCGACGACTTCCGTGGCGACCACGACCCCGTCCGAGACCTCCGAGCCGGCGCCGACCTCCACCACCGCCCCGCCGTCTGAGTCTGCTTCGCCATCGAAATCCACGCCGCCGTCGGAGACGCCGAGCGAGACGGCTCCGCCGTCGGAGACGCAGCCGCCGACCAGCTCCGAGCCCGAGCACCCGCGCCTGCTGCCCCGCCTCGACGAGGTCATCGACGGGCTCACCCGGCCGCTGCTGGGCCGTTAGCCGTCGCGATCCGCGGCGCCCGGTGGGACAGTCGGTCCCGAGGGGGTGCCGCCATGGACGTCATCGCGATCACCGGTGGAACCGGACACCTCGGGCGCGAGCTGGTGCGCCTGCTCAAGCCCGGGCACCAGGTCCGGGTCCTCACCCGCCGCCCCGGCACCGATCCCGAGGTGGAGTGGGTGCAGGGCGACCTCACCACCGGTGCGGGCGTGCCCGAACTGGTCGCCGGCGCCACCGCTGTGGTGCACGCGGCCACCTACTCCCCCGCCGCTGAGCGCGGGTTCGTGCACCCGGTCGACCTCTGGCGCAGCCCGCCGGACGTGGACGTCGACGGCACCAGCCGGTTGCTGGAGGACGCGACCGCGGCCGAGGTGCGGCACTTCCTCTACGTCTCCATCGTCGGCGTGGACCGGCCGGCGATGCCCTACCTGCGGCTCAAGCACACCGCCGAGGAACTGGTGAGCGTCTCCGACCTGCCGTGGTCCACGGTGCGCGCCACCCAGTTCCACTGGTTGCTGGACCGGATGTTCAACCGCGCCGTGCGACTGCCGCTGCTGCCGCTGCCCACGGCGCTGCCGACGCAGCCCGTGGACGTCCGGGACTTCGCGGAGTACCTCGTCGAGTGCCTCGGCAACGGCCCCGGCGGTCGGCGCGAGGACTTCGGCGGTCCCGAGGTGCTGACGCTCGGCGATGCGCTGCGCACCTGGCAGGCCGCCCGGGGCAAGCACCGCAAGCTCGTCGAGCTGCCCGCGCCCCGCCGGCTGCGGCGCATCGCCGCCGACCTGACCTGCCCCGGTGCGCGACGCGGCCGGATCACCTGGGCGGACTGGCTGCGCGCTCACCCCGCCGGGTGACGCACAGTCCACATCGGACGTCCGTGGGCCCGTGCCCGGCGCCCCGCCGCGCCCTCCTACGATTTCAACCGGACGGAAAGCGGAGGCGGGTGCGATGGCGACCGAGTACGGCGGCGGAGGCGATCCGGTGCGCAGCCTGGCGCTGCTGTGGCGGACCCAGGACGGGCCGAGCAGCGGTCGCCGGGGACGCTCCGACCTGGGCGTGGACCGGATCGTGCGCGCCGGGATCGAGATCGCCGACACCGACGGGCTCTCGGCGCTGTCCATGCGCAAGGTGGCCGATCACCTCGGTGTCGGCACCATGTCGCTCTACACCTACGTGCCGGGCAAGGCCGAGCTGATCGACGTCATGCTCGACACCGCCTACGGCGAGACCGCGCGGCCCGAACCCGGCACGACCGGCTGGCGCGAGCAGGTCGCCCGGATCGCGCGGGAGAACTGGGCGCTCTACCACCGCCACCCGTGGATGCTGCAGGTCGCGGCCGGCCGCGCGGTGCTGGGCCCGAATGCCATCGCGAAGTACGACTACGAGCTGACCGCGCTCACCGGGCTCGGCCTCACCGACGTCGAGGTCGACGCCGCGCTGAGCCTGGTGCTCGGCCACGCCGAGGCGGCCGCCCGGCGCGCGGTGGAGGCGACGCTGGTCGAGCAGCGCAGCGGGATGACCGACGAGCAGTGGTGGCGCGCGCACGCGCCGCTGCTCGGCCAGCTGATGGACCCGCAGCGCTACCCGACCGCGTCCCGCATCGGCTCGGCCGCGGGCGAGGCGCACGGCTCGGCACAGGATCCCGAGCACGCCTTCGAGTTCGGCCTGCAGCGCATCCTCGACGGGATCGAAGCCCTCATCGCGCAGCGGTGATCAGGCGATCTTCACCAGCATCTTGCCGGTGTTCTCGCCGCGGAGCAGGCCGAGGAACGCCTCCGGAGCGTTGCGCAGGCCGTCGACGACGGTCTCCCGGTAGCTGATCTTGCCCTCGCGCAGCCAGCCGCCGACCTCGGCGAAGAACTGGTCCTTGCGGTCGGCGTGGTCGATGACGATGAAGCCCTGCAGCCGCAGCCGCTTGGAAACGATCTTGAACAGGTTGTTCGGCCCCGGCTGCGGCTCGGCGTTGTTGTACTGCGAGATCATGCCGCACTCGGCGACCCGGCCGAAGTCGTTGAGCACGTCGATCGCCGCTTCCAGGTGCTCGCCGCCGACGTTGTCGAAGTAGACGTCGATGCCATCCGGCGCGGCGGCGCGCAGCTGCTTGACGACCGGCCCGTCGTGGTAGTTGAACGCGGCGTCGAAGCCGAGCTCCTCGGTGAGGTAGCGGACCTTCTCCGCCGACCCGGCGCTGCCGATCACCCGGGACGCACCGCGCAGCTTGGCGATCTGCCCGGCCAGCGAACCGACCGCGCCTGCCGCGCCGGAGATGAACACCACGTCGCCCTCGCGCTGCTCGGCGATGTCGGTCAGACCGACGTAGGAGGTCATGCCCGGCATGCCGAGCACGTAGAGGTAGGCGTTCAGCGGCGCCACCTGCGGGTCGACCTTGACGGCGTGCTTGGCGTCGAAGACTGCGTAGTCGCGCCAGCCGAGGTAGTGCAGCACGAAGTCACCGGGCTGGAAGCCCTCGGCGTTGGAGGCGACGACCTCGCCCACCGCTCCGCCCTGCAGCGCCTTGCCCACCTCGAAGGGCGGCACGTAGGACTTGCCGGCGTTCATCCGGCCGCGCATGGCCGGGTCGACGCTCATCACCACGTTGCGCACCAGCAGCTGGCCGTCGCCGGGCTGCGGGACGTCGACCTCGACGACGTCGAAGTTCTCCGGTGTCGGCCAGCCCTTCGGGCGCGACGCGAGGCGGATCTCCAGGCCCTTGCTCATCGTTACTCCTCCACGAGACGGGAATCGCCACCGACGATACAGAAAGTGTCATTGACTGCCAATTGTCTCCCGATGACTTATGTCTCGGCGTGCCGCAATGGCAGAATGGACGGCATGAACGTCCCGAACGACCAGGGTGGCCTACGCGCCCGCAAGAAGCAGCGCACCCGCGCGGCCCTGATCGACGCGGGCCTGGACCTGTTCCTCGCCCACGGCTACGAGGCGACCAGCGTGGACCAGATCGCCGCCGCGGTGGACGTCTCCGCGCGCACCTTCTTCCGCTACTTCGCGAGCAAGGAGGACATCGCGCTGGCCAAGGGCACCGAGTTCGACGAGCTGGTGCTGGACGCCCTGGCCTCCCGGCCCGCCCCGGATCCGCCGCTGGAGGCGCTGCGCGCCGCGATGCTGGACGCGCTGCGCGAATCCGCCGCCGACTCCGGAGTCCAGCGGTTCCTGGTCACCCAGCACCTGATCAACAAGACGCCCGCGCTGCTGGCCGGCAACCTCCGGCGGGCCGCGGGCGCCGAAGGGCGGCTGACGGCCGAGATCGCGAAGCGGCAGGGCCTGGATCCCGCCGAGGACATGCGCCCGCGAGTGCTTGTCGCCGCGGTCTGCGGTGCGCTGCGCATCGGCCTGGAGGCGACCTGCGCCGACCCCAGCCGCGAGCCGGCGAGGATGGTCGAGCTCGTGGAGCAGGCGATCGACCTGGCCACCGCCGGCATCCCGCAACGCTGGGGCGAGGATCCGCGCCGCTGGTGACTAAAGTTGTTTCCAGACTCGTTTTGCGTAGCGGTGCCGGTAGCGGAACCTCAGCGCCCACCTGGACTCCGGGATCCCGGACTGATGTATGACCAATACACGGCGCTCGGGCTGTCCTCGCCAGGCCAACGCTGAGAACCCGCAGCGGTGCAAGCGGCGTAGGTGGGCTATACGCCTGCGGCGCATGCGACCCCTTCTGCGCTGCGGCGCGTTGGTCGTCGCGGCTGCGGAAGCACCGACCGAGATGAAAAGTTTCCACGAGAGGGGTCAGATGGGCGAGATCGTCAGCTTCGCCGATGTCCAGGACGCCGCCGAGCGGCTGGAGGGCATCGCGCACCGCACCCCGGTCGTCACCTCCAGCACGCTGGACGAGCTGGTCGGCGCCGAGGTCTTCCTCAAGTGCGAGAACTTCCAGCGGATGGGCGCGTTCAAGTTCCGCGGCGCCTACAACGCGATCTCCCGGCTGAGCCCGGAACAGCTGCGGCGCGGCGTCGTGGCGTACTCGTCGGGCAACCACGCGCAGGCCGTCGCCCTGGCCTCCCGGTTGCTGGGCACGACCGCGGTGATCCTGATGCCCGCGGACGCCCCGGCGGCCAAGCTCGCCGCCACGCGCGGCTACGGCGCGGAGGTCATCACCTTCGACCGCTACACCGCCGACCGCGCGGAGCTCGCAGGCAAGCTCGCCGAGGAACGCGGGCTGGCGCTGATCCCGCCGTACGAGCACCCGCACGTGATGGCCGGTCAGGGCACCGCCGTGCTGGAACTGCTGGCCGAGACCGGACCGCTGGACGCGCTCGTGGTGCCGGTCAGCGGTGGCGGGCTGGTGGCCGGGTGCGCGACGGCGGCCAAGGCGCTGCACCCGGACGTCCGCGTCATCGGCGTGGAGCCCGACACCGCCGACGACACCCGGCGATCGCTCGCGGCCGGTGAGCGGGTCTCGGTGCCGGTGTCGCGCACCATCGCCGACGGGCTGGCCGTCGGCACGCCGGGCGAGCTGACGTTCGCGGTGAACCAGCGGCTGGTCGACGAGATCGCGGTGGTCACCGACGACGAGATCCGGGCGGCGATGCGGCTGGCCTTCGAGCGGCTGAAGCTGGTGGTCGAGCCCAGCGGTGCGGTCGGCATCGCGGCGCTGCTCGCCGGGCGGATCACCGCGGCGGACCGGGTGGGCGTGGTGGTCTCCGGCGGCAACGTCGGGGTCGAGCGCTTCGCCGAGCTGCTGGGCTGATCACGGACGCGGCCAGGAGAGCTGCGCCGGGCGCAGCTGCTCGTAGGCCCGGGCCAGGCGGAGCACGCCGACGTCGTCGAAGCGCCGGCCGGCGATCTGCAGTCCGATCGGCAGGCCGTCCGGGGTCCAGCCGCAGTTGACCGACACCGCCGGCTGCCCGGACATGTTGTAGGGCAGGGTGAACGCGATGTGCTCCATGCCGCGCAGCGGGTCACCGGTCGGGTGGGTCTGCTCGGCCGGGAACGCCGGGATCGGCGCGACCGGCGACAGCACGTAGTCGAAGTCGCGGACGACCCGGTTGGCCGCCACCGAGATCGCGTCCATCTGGCTGAAGCCGTGGAACACCTGGGCCGCCGTGGCCTCCCGCGCGCTCGACGCCCACTGCGCGATGCCCGGCAGCACCAGCTCCCGGCGCTCGGCGGGCAGGGCCGAGATGTCCGTCCAGGACCGGAAGCGCCAGAACAGGTCCATGCCGTCGAGCATCTCGCGGGACAGGAACGGGTCGATCGGCTCGACCGACGCGCCGGCCGATTCCAGCACCTGGCCCGCAGCGGCGACCGCGGCGGTGACCACCGGCTCGACGGGCAGGCCCACGCGGTGGTCCAGCAGCAGCGCGATGCGCAGCCCGCGCACCTCGCCGTCCAGCCGCAGCCAGTCGATGCCTGCCGGTGGCAGCGCGGTGTGGTCGCGGGCATCCGGTGCCGCCAGCACCGAGGACAGCAGCGCGGTGTCGGTGACCGTGCGGGTCATGGGCCCGACCACGCGACCCGGGTAGGGCGGGGCGACCGGGATGCGGCCGAAGCTCGGTTTGAGGCCGACCACCCCGCACCACCCGGCGGGCAGCCGGATCGAGCCGCCGATGTCGGTGCCCAGGTGCAGCGGCCCGTACCCGGCCGCGGCGGCCGCACCCGCCCCGGCGCTCGAACCACCCGGTGTGCGGCCGAGATCCCACGGGTTCCTCGCCGGCCGGTGGAAGCTGGACACACCGGAGGACAGCATGCCGTAGTCGGGCATGGTGGTCTTGGCGAAGATCACCGCGCCGCTCTCCCGCAGGCGCGCCGCGGCCGGTGCGTCCTCCCGCGCCGGGATCAGCTCGGTCGCCGCCGTGCCCTGCGGCACCGGGGTGCCCCTGGTGGCGATGTTCTCCTTCACCGTCACCGGAACGCCGTCGACCGGACCTGCCGGTGCTCCGTCGAGCCAGCGGCGCTGCGAGGCCGCGGCCGCGGCGCGCGCGGCCTCCGCGTCCAGCGCGTAGGTCGCGCACAACTTCGGTTCCCAGGCCTCGACGCGCTCCAGGACGGCGTCGAGGGCTTCCACCGGCGAGGTCTCCCGCGACCGGTAAGCCGCGACCAGGTCCACCGCCGAGAGATCGGCCAGTTCCGCCATCCCACACTCCCTCGCTCACGGCCGAGTCTCGGTTACCGGTCGCCGCGGGGAAAGTTGGCAAGGTGTCCGCGCTGGGTGCGGACACCTTGCACTTCGCCGGTTGACAGATCAGCTCGGCTTGCGGGTGCGCCCGCGAGCGCGCAGCTCGGCGTTGGGCAGCGCGGGAGCGGCCAGCGCGGGCTCCGCGTAGCCGTGCACGACGCCGAATCGGCCGTCCGGCGCGCCGGAAGCACGTCCGCGCTCCCAGTCCTCGCGGGCTTGGGCGACCTCCTCGTGCGAGCGGCCGACGAAGTTCCACCACATGACGATCTGCTCCTCGAACGGCACGCCGCCGAGCAGCAGCGCCCGGCCGGGCCCGCCGGAACCCAGCTCGACCTGCCCGCGGCCCCGCCCGAGGTAGAGCATCTCGCCGACGCCGACCGGCCGGCCGTCCACGGAGATCTCGTCGGACATCGCCAGCACGGCGTGCTCGAAGTCCGCCTCCAGCGGGAGGCGCAGCTCACGGCCCGCGCTGATCGACACCTCGGCGCCCATCAGCGGCGTGTAGGTGCGCGCCGGCGAGACCGCCCCGGCCAGCTCGCCCATCAGCACGGTCACCGAACCCTCCGGCGAGACCTCCACCGGGAGGTCGCCGTGGTGCTCGAAGTGCGGTGCGACGTCGCGCTGCTCGCCGGGCAGCGCGACCCACAGCTGCGCGCCGTGCAGCACCGGGCCGTGCCCGGCCGGGGATTCCTCGGAGTGGGAGATGCCGCGGCCCGCGGTCATCAGGTTCAGCTCGCCCGGCCGCACCAGCTGCTCGTTGCCCAGGCTGTCGCGGTGCAGCACCTCGCCGTCGAGCAGCCAGCTGACCGTCTGCAGGCCGGTGTGCGGGTGCGGCGGGACCTGCATGCCCGGCTGGCCCGCGATGTCGGCCGGGCCGTAGAAGTCGGCGAAGCACCAGGCTCCGACCATCCGCCGGTCGCGGTTGGGCAGCGTCCGGCCGACCATCATCGCCCGCGGCCCGCCCAGCGGGACGGTGCGCGGTTCCAGCAGTTCGGCCTCCGGTTCGGCGGCGGTGGTCACGCCGCCGCAGCGCAGCTCGGCCGGGTCCTGTTCCACATTGCTCACCCGGTCAGCTTCCCCCACACCGCTGATGGGGCACAATCGACCCGGCCCGCTGCCGAAGCCGAGGAGACCGAACGTGACCGACCAGCCCGAGGTCGTCGACAACCCGGACGCCGAGCGGTTCGAGATCCGCGCCGACGGCGAGCTCGCCGGATTCGCCGAGTACAAGCTGCGGCCCAGCTCGATCGCGTTCGTGCACACCGAGATCGACGCGGCCTTCGGCGGCCGCGGAATGGGCGGCAAGCTGGTCCGCGCGGCCCTGGACTCGGCTCGCGAACGCGGTCTCGCAGTGCTGCCGTACTGCCCGTTCGTGCGCCGCTGGATCAGCACCCACGCCGACTACCTCGACCTGGTGCCGGCCGACAAGCGCGCCAAGTTCGAGCTCGAGGAATCCACTTCGGAGTGATCAGCCGACGGTGGCGCCGAAGATCAGGCCGAGCACGTAGGTCGCCGCCGCCGCTCCCGTGCCGATGCCGAGCTGCCGCAGCGCGCGGGGCAGCGGTGCGGCGCCCGACAGCACGCCGACGGTCGCTCCGGTGAGCATCAGCGCGAGCCCGACCAGCACCACCGCCACCAGCACCGCCCACCCGCCGGACATGCCGAAGAGGAACGGCAGCACCGGCACCAGGGCTCCGGAGGCGAAGAAGGCGAAGCTGGAGACGGCCGCCTTCATGCCGGTGCCGACGATCTCGTGGTCGTCGGCGGGCGCCTCCTGGGCGGGCACCGGCGGTTTCGGGTCGCGCAGCAGCGCATCGGCCCGGCGCTGCGCCTCTTCGGCGGACATGCCCCTGGCGCGGTAGACCAGCGCCAGCTCGTTGGCGTCGACGTCGAGGTAGGGCACCACGGCGCGGGCTTCCGGGTTCGGCGAGGCCGCGGCCAGCAGTTCCCGCTGGGAGCGCACCGAGATGTACTCCCCCGCGCCCATCGACAGCGCTCCCGCGAGCAGCCCGGCCAGGCCCGTCAGCAGCACCGTCCCGGTGGGCACGTTCCCGCCGATCACGCCGAGCACGAGAGCCAGGTTGCTGACCAGGCCGTCGTTCGCGCCGAACACCGCCGCGCGGAAGGTTCCCGACACGCGGGCGCGGCCGCGGGCGGCGAGCGCGCGCACGACCTCCTCGTGGATGCGCTCGTCGGCGGCCATCGCCGCCGAGGCGTCGCGGTCCGAGCCGTACGGCGAGCGGCTTTCCGCGCGCTGCGCCAGGGCCAGCACGAAGACCGAGCCGAAGCGGCGGGCCAGGAACACCAGCAGCCGCATCCGGAACTGGCCGCGGCGCATGGGACCGGCCTCGTCGCCGAGCAGTTCCTCCCAGTGCGCGGCGTGGCGCTCCTCGGCTTCGGCCAGCCCGAGCAGGATCTCGCGCTCCTCACCGGAGCGGCGGGCCGCGAGCTCCCGGTAGACCGCGGCCTCCTCGCGCTCGTCGGCGAGCAGTCGCCGCCAGCGGCGCACCGACCTCGCATCCGCCTTCGGCGATCTTCCGCTCTCACGCACGCGCCAAGCCTCGCAGCCGATCTCCGCGGCCACCAGTCGACGCGCGGCCGAGGTCAGCCGCCGAAGTCGGGCTTGCGCTTCTCCAGGAACGCCCGCATCTGCTCGCGCGCGTCCGGTGACTGCGACGTCGCGGCCATCACCTCGGTGGCGATCGCGTACGCATCGGCCTCGGGCCGGTCGAGCTGGGCGTAGATGGTCTGCTTGCCCACCGCCTTCGCGTGCCTGCTGCCCCGTGTGGCGCGCGCCAGCAGATCGTCCACCGCGGCGTCGAGCTCGGCGTCGGGCACCACGCGGTTGACCAGGCCCCAGCGCTCGGCCGTCGGGGCGTCGATCGGGTCGCCGGTGAGCGCGAGCTCCATCAGCCGCTTGCGCCCGATGGACCGCGCCACCGGCACCGCCGGGGTGTGGCAGAACCAGCCGCCCTTGCCACCGGGCAGCGCGAAACCGGCGGACTCGGCGGCCACCGCCAGGTCGCAGGAGGCGACCAGCTGGCAGCCGGCCGCCATCGCCAGCGCGTGCACACGCGCGATCACCACCTGCGGGACGGCGTGGATGGTGCGCATCAGCGATTCGCACCGCCGCAGCATCTCGCGCATCTCGTCCAGGTCCCGCTCGGCCATGTCGCCGAAGTCGTGGCCGGAGCTGAACACCGGCCCGGCACCGGCCAGCACGATCCCGGTCGCCTTCGTCGCGGCGGCCGCCTCGAAGGCCTGCTCCAGCTCGGCGAGGTGCGCAACGGACAACGAGTTGCGCCGGTCCGGCCGGTTCATGGTGATGCGGACGGTCGCACCGTCCTGCTCGGACAACACGTGCTGGTAATCCATCAGCGCTCCTTCGACCACGTCGTCGCCGTCGAGCCTCGCACGAGCGGGACCGCGCCGTCACTGCGCCTTTTCATCGTGGCGGTTCCGCAGCCGCGAGGCCCGAGCGCACGTCAACAGGGCGTCGCATGCGCCGCAGGCGCATAACCCACCCCCGCAACCCGCACCGCCGCGGGTTCTCAGACGCCGCCTGGCGAGGACAGCCCGTTCGCCGTGTATTGGACATACATCAGAACGGGATCCCGCAGCCAGACGGCGTCTGAGGTTCCGCCACCCGCACCGCCACCCAAAACGAGCCTGGAAACCTCACTGCTCGGCGGGCAGCGCTCCCATCGTCTGCAGGTGGGCCATCGAGCCGTAGCGGGCGACGAGGTGGTCGAACTCGGCCTGGTCGTGGAAGGCCAGCTGCCCGGCGCCGAACTCCTTGGCCACCTCGACCGCGTAGCGGGCCGCGGCGGCGATGTCGGTCTCGTGGCTGGCACCCGTGGCGCAGCCGGGCACCGCGGTGGCCGCCACGATCGCCAGGCCGACCACCGGTGCGTCGGTCGCGGTGGCGGGCTGCAGGATCGAGTTGATGTGGTAGACGCCGTTGCCGTAGGGCGTGATGTCCTGAGTGGTCACCGGGTAGGTCACCAGCGGCTCACCGGTGACGGTCTCCAGCAGCGTGCCCAGCCGGTCGGCGACGCGCAGCACCCAGCCCTGCTTGACCGTCGGCGACAGCGCCAGGCCTCGGTGGTTGATGATCCGGTTGCCCTTGGTGGTGTCGATGGACAGCACGGCATCCATCTCCTCGCCGACCTCGTGGGCGTTCATGGTGGCGATGCCCACCGGCGAGTCCATGAACGGCACCGGTTCGTGCGGGCGGGTGGGGGCGTCCGGACACACGTGGGTGCTGATCACGACGTCGCCGGGCAGCCGGTCGCCGCGGGCTCGCATGGTCAGCAGCTTCGCCGCGGCCGAGATCGCCGCCGCAGCGCCGTCGCCGTCGGAGACGAAACCCGTCACCTCGGGGCGGGCGCCGATACCGCCGAGCCTGCCCACCACGCCCAGCGTCGGGGCGTCGCCGCCCGCCGCGCGACCCCGGGTGCCGGGCACCCGGACCTGGACGAAGTCGGTGCTGCCGCGCTCGCCGCGCACCGTGGTGCTGGTGACCAGCCCGGGCTCGCCCGCCGCGCGCTCCAGGTAGCCGGCCACGTCGGCGCCGGTCACCTCCGGCGAGTCGAGCAGGTCCACCACGTCCAGGACGTACTTGAGCATCCGCGGTTTCCTCCGGAGCCGGGGCCGAGCGGTGCGGCCGGATTCGCTGGTGACCGCCGGGAACGGGCGGCCCCTCGGCGACCACCGTGCGCGGCCGCCGGACCGCTGGGCAAGGAAATCCCGCTATTCGCACAATGGGGCCATGCCGGACTTCGGAACCGACCGCCGCACGCCGCCCGGACTGCCGCAGACCGCCGACCGGGCGCTGCAGGTCCTGCTCGCCTTCGACCGCGCGCACCCGGAACGGGGCGTGACCGAGATCGCCGCCGAGTTCGGGCTGCACACCTCGGTCGCGCAGCGGCTGCTGGCCACGCTGGCCCACCGCGGATTCCTGGTGCGCAACGACGCCAACCGCCGCTACCGGATCGGGCCGGCCGCGCTGCACCTGGGCCGGATGTGGGACCAGGCGGGGGCGTTGGACCTGCTGGTGCGGCCGCTGCTGGCGGAGCTCGCCGCCGACACCGGGCACAGCGTGCTGCTGGCACTGCCCGACAGCGCGCACATGCGCTGCGTGGTGGTCGCCGAGGGCGCCGACGGGAGGTTGCGCGACTACCCGCTGACCAACGAGCTCTACCCCGCGCACGCCGGTGCCACGAGCAAGGCCTTCTACGCCTTCCTGCCCGCGGAGGCGCGGTCGCGGATCTTCACCGACCGGCCGCTGGCCCGCTTCACCGACCGGACGGTGACCGACCTGGCGGTGCTGGAGCGGCAGTTCGCCGAGGTCAGGGAAGCAGGCTGGGCCTTCACCGTCGGCGAGTACGACGTCGGGGTGGCGACGCTGGCCGCGCCGGTGTTCCTGCGCGAGGAGCTCTACGGGAGCGTCAGCGTGGGCTGGCACACCGACCAGCACGAGCACGATCCGGCCGACTGGGCGGAGCGGCTGCGGGAGCTCAGCAACCGGATCGGGTGGCGGCTGACCCGGCCGCTGCGGGCACGACGCGCCGTGGCGGAGTCTGGTGCGGCCGCGCGGAGCTCCGCCCGGTAGGGTTTTCGCGTCGCTGCGCTGGTGGTCCGACGACGGGGAGGCTGATGGCGATGAACCGCAAGCCGGTGATCGCGGTCGTGGTGCTGGTGGTCGTCGTCTGCGGGTTCCTGCTGGTCCGCGATCCGGTCGGCGCCGCCACCACCGTGCAAGCCGCGTGGGAACTGGTGATCACCGCGGTCAGCACCGTGTTCACCTCGCTGACGACCTTCTTCCAGCACCTGTTCCACAGCAGCTGACGAAATCGGAAATTCCTTCACCGGCGCTCCTGCGCGTCACTCTCCAACAGCGCATTCCGAACTGATCTCCGCGCGCGCGAAAACGCGCCCGCGCATGAACGATCAGCGGCACTTCTTACCCCATTCGCACTCCCGGAAAACGGGGCGCGCAAAAATCCAGGGACCAAATACCCGTTTCTTCCGACAACACGCTCCAGTAGGCCGCCAGCAGGCGAAAAAACCCGTCGACGCATTGCCGGGGTCAGCTTGTCCTGCACCACTCGACGTCTTAGTGTGGGAGGCGGTCACGTCGAGGAAAGCGAAATGCCCGGCGTCGCAGGACGACGGGAACTGGGGAAGTCCGGTTCGCCCCGCGAAGTGACCCGACGCGAGGGGCGAATTCTGCAAACGGGCCGCGAGCCCGAAGCTCCCACCGAGCGGCAGTTCGATCCAGGGCCCAGATCGATTCCGCCCGGAATTCGGTTCACGGTGCCAGCTGAATTCACCTCGCATCGCGTGCAAGCGCACGCCGGATTGCACGACGGTCCGGCAAGCGACGTGCATCGACTGGGAAATGAGTGATCGGAATGCAGATCAAGGACACGTTCAGGTTCGACGGCCGCCGCAACCGCCACGGCTGGGGCTGGGGCAACGGCTGGGGCTGGGGCTCCGGCTGGGGCTGGGGCGGCGGCCACTGGGGCGGCTGGGGCTGGGGCGGCTCCGGCTGGGGCTGGGGCTGGGGCGGCTGGGACTGCTGACCGAGCCCTGACCGACGTTCCATCCATCCGATTCGCGTGGCTCCCGCTCCCCTGGAGCGGGAGCCACGCCCCTGCCTGGGGGTGAGGCGGTTGCCGGGGTTGGTGAAGTGGCTGTTCCGGCCTGCTGAACGCGACACCGAGGGGCTCGTCGAGCACGCGCCGGTGCTGCGCGTGCGGGCGGTCATCAAGCGGTTCTGGCCGGATGCCAGGCCGTTCCGCGGCTGGCTGCTGCTCAGCCTGCTGCTCGTGCTGATCTCGCCGCTGCTGGACACCGCGGCGATCTGGCTGTTCAAAGTGCTCATCGACGACGTGCTGACACCGCAGAACTTCGCCGTGTTCCCGATGGTGGCGGCCGCCTACGCGGTGCTCACGCTGCTGTCCGGAGTGATCGACTTCTGCGGGCAGTACCTCGCGGTGTGGATCGGCGAGAACTTCCTGCACCGGATGCGCACCAGGGTGTTCGCGCACCTGCACACGCTGTCGGTCGGGTTCTTCGACCGCAGGCGCATCGGCGACACCCTGTCCCGGCTCACCGACGACGTCGGCGCCATCGAGTCGCTGGTGCTCTCCGGCGTCGCCCAGACCTTCTCCTCCGTGGTCAAGATCCTGCTGTTCGGCGGCGTGCTGTTCTACCTGGACTGGCAGCTCGCGCTGGTGGCACTGGTGGCGGTCCCGCTGTTCTGGGTGGTGGCCAAGTTCTTCGCCCGCCGCATCAAGGACGCCTCCCGGGAGGAGCGCGGGCGCAGCGGCTCGATCAGCACCGTGGCCGAGGAGAGCCTCGGCAACGCACCGCTGATCCAGGCCTACGGCCGCGAGTCGGCCGAAGTCGGCCGCTTCGCCCGGCAGAGCCGCGGCAACGTCGTCGCCGAGCTCTCCGCCGCGCGCATCGGGGCGCTGTTCGGGCCGCTGACCGACCTGCTGCAGGTCTTCGGCGTGCTGGCGATCGTCGGAGTCGGGATCCTGGAGCTGTCGGCCGGGCGGATCACCCTCGGCGGGCTGCTGGCGTTCCTGATCTACCTCTCGCAGCTCTACACGCCGGTGCAGAGCCTCGGCCAGCTCGTCAACCGGGTGTTCTCCGCATCCGCCAGCGCCGAGCGCATCATCGAGCTGCTCGACCAGAAGCCGCTGGTGCAGAGCCCGCCGGACCCGGTGCCGCTGCGGCGGGTCACCGGCCGGATCGACGTCGACCGCGTCGACTTCCGCTATCCCAGCACCAGCACCGATGTGCTGCACAGCGTGAGCTTCTGCGCGCCGCCCGGCCAGACCACCGCGGTGGTCGGCGCCAGCGGTGCGGGCAAGTCGACGCTGACCAAGCTGCTGCTGCGCTTCTACGACCCGGAGCGGGGCCGCATCCTGCTCGACGGCGTCGACCTGCGGCAGCTGGACATCGCCGAGCTGCGCGCCAACATCGCGATCGTGCTGCAGGAAACGCTGCTGCTGGACGGCACCATCGCGGACAACATCCTGGCCGGCCGCCCGGATGCCGATGAGCGCCAGCTCGTCGAGGCCGCCGAGGCCGCCGACGCCCACGAGTTCATCCAAACCCTGCCGGAGGGCTACGAAACGCGGGTCGGGCAGCGCGGCCGGCTGCTCTCCGGCGGGCAGCGGCAGCGCATCGCCATCGCCCGCGCGATGATCCGCGACGCGCCGATCCTGCTGCTCGACGAACCGACGACCAGCCTGGACGCCGACGCGACGCGGCGGATCCTCGCCCCGCTGCGCCGGTTGATGGCCGGGCGCACCACCATCGTGATCTCGCACAACCTGCTCACCGTCCGCGACGCGCAGCAGATCGTCTACCTGGACCGCGGCCGGATCACCGAGGCGGGCACGCACGAGGAGCTGCTCGCCAACAACAACGGCTACGCCCACCTCTACCGGCTGCACCACCCGGAGCGGGGGCAGGCGGTGCCCGAACAGCAGGTGGCACCGCCCCGGCCGGTCGACGGGCAGCTGCCGAACTGAACCGGCAGGCGACTGCCCCTCCACCCGTTTCCGGGCGGAGGGGCAGTTCGGCCGGTCAGCGCCGCCAGGGCTCGCCGCGGCGGCGGGCCAGCAGCCACCGCTGGCCGGTACCGGCCAGCCGCATCGTCTTGCGCGCCACCAGGTTCTGCTGGACCAGGTAGCGCTGGTACTGCCAGGGGCGCTGGATGCCGTGCCTGCCCGCCATCGCGTAGCAGAACTCCACGGCACCGCGGTCGGTGTAGCGGTCGGCCCGCTCGAACCACGCCATGCTGCTGCGCGCCGCGATCTGCGCGTCCCGCAGCGCCGTGTGGCCCGCCTCGTCGAACTCCTTGACCGCCAAGGCGGTTTCGGGCTGGTCGTAGAGGTTCTGCGCGAGCACGATCGCATCGATGATGGCCAGTTTGGTGCCGGATCCCAGCGTGAAGTGCGTGGTGTGCGCGGCATCCCCGATCAGCACGGCGTTGTCGTAGCGCCAGGTCTCGTTGAAGACCTGGGTGAAGCGCTGCCACGACGCCGGTTTCCCGCGCGACTGGCTGATCAGCGGGCGGCCGCGCAGCGGCGCGGCGAAGATCTGCTCCAGCAGCTGCCGGGTCTCGGCGTCGCCGAGCCGGTCCAGGCCCAGCCCCCGCCAGGTCTGCTCCGTGCACTCCACGATGAACGTGCTGATGCCCGCGGCGGACGGGTAGGCGTGGAACCAGATCCAGCCCGCCGGGGTCTGCTCGAAGTCGAAGGTGAACTTGTCGAACACCCGCTCCGTGCCCAGCCAGATGTAGGGGTTGTTCCCGTGGTCGATCCGGGTGCCGAACTGCTCCTGGTAGCGCTGCCGGGTGCGGCTGTTGGCCCCGTCGGCGACCACCACGAGGTCGGCGTCGGCGAACTCGGCGAGGTCGTCCACCGCGGTCTCGTACTGGAACCGCACGCCCAGCTCGGCCGCCCGCTCGGCCAGGATCGCCAGCAGCGGCGCCCGGTTGACGCTGTAGCCGTAGCCGCCGAGGTAGGCCTTGTCGGTGTTGTGCAGCGCGACGACCTGCTCCTGCCAGAGCGTGGACTCGGCGCGGATGCGGCGCGCGCTCTCCCGGTCGTTGCGGTAGAGCGTGTCCAGCAGGTCCTCCCAGTAGACGACCCCCCAGCCGTAGGTGGCACCGGGCGGGTCCCGTTCGATCACGGTGATGTCGTGGCCGGCATCGCGCAGCTTCGCCGAGATGGCGAAGTACAAGCCCCCGGGACCGGCCCCGATGCAGACGATTTTCACAGCAGCACCTCCTGGACGACAGGCGGCCAGCTGCGCAGGCGGTCCGGGCGGATCGCCAATGTCCGCGTGAGAAGTCGATACGTCCTCGTTGTACCCCTCAGCCCGCTTGGTCGCACCTGCGCCGGGTCGAGGGCTTCCGGGCTCGTTTCGCGTCGCGGCGCCGGTGCATCCGGTCGCCGCCCGAGGCGGAAATCTCTGTTCGCGGTCGCCGGCCGGGACCCGGACATCCGTTCGGCTGCTCGCGGCTTGCCGAAGCAGTACGCTCGTAGCCGCGCATCGTCGTTTCGCCCAGCCACGCGCGGGGGTTCGGCAGCAGGCAGTCCCCGTGCAGCTCGGGGCGCGGCAGCCGGGAGTCGACATGAGCAGGCTGACCCAGCCCACCAAACCCGAGAGCAGGTTCACCGCCTCGCTGCGCCGTCAGGCCGACGAGCTGGACCTGCGGTTCCGCATGGCCGCCGGGATGCGGCGGCAGCTCAACAAGGTCTTCCCGTCGAACTGGTCGTTCCTGCTCGGCGAGATCGCGCTGTACAGCTTCGTGGTGCTGCTGATCACCGGCACCTACCTCGCCTGGTTCTTCGACCCGTCGATGACCGAGGTGGTCTACGACGGGAAATTCACCAACCTGCAGGGCATCCCGATGTCGCGGGCGTTCGAGAGCACCCTGGACATCTCCTTCGACGTCCGCGGCGGGTTGTTCGCCCGGCAGCTGCACCACTGGGCGGCGCTGATCTTCATGGCCGCGATCGTGGTGCACATGCTGCGGATCTTCTTCACCGGCGCGTTCCGCCGCCCGCGCGAGGTGAACTGGACGATCGGCATCCTGCTGTTCATCACCGGCATGTTCGAGGGCTTCATCGGCTACTCGCTGCCCGACGACCTGCTCTCCGGCACCGGGCTGCGGATCGCCTCCGGGATCCTGCTGTCGGTCCCGGTGATCGGCACCTGGCTGCAGTGGATCCTCTTCGGCGCGGAGTTCCCGGGCAACGAGATCATCCCGCGCTTCTACATGATCCACATCTTCCTGCTGCCCGGCATCATCGCCGCCCTGGTGGCGGTGCACCTGGCGATCGTCTGGTACCAGAAGCACACCCAGTACCCCGGCGCGGGCCGCAAGGAGTCCAATGTGGATGGCGTGCGGATCATGCCGGTGTTCGCGGTCAAGAGCAGCGGGCTGTTCTTCGTCGTCACCGGCGTGCTGGCGATGATGAGCGGGGTCTTCCAGATCAACGCGGTCTGGAACTTCGGCCCGTACAACGCCTCGATGATCTCCGCGGCCTCGCAGCCCGACTGGTACATGATCTGGACCGACGGGATGGGCCGGATCTGGCCGCCGTGGGAGCTCTACCTGGGCCCCTACACCGTGCCCGCGGTGTTCTTCCCGCTGGTCCTCGGGCTCGGCCTGGTGTTCACCGTCGCGATGATCTACCCGCTGCTGGAGCGCAAGCTCACCGGCGACGACGCCCACCACAACCTGCTGCAGCGCCCGCGCGACGTGCCCGTGCGCACCTCGCTGGGCGCGATGGCACTGGCGTTCTTCCTGGTGGTGCTGGCCTCCGGCATGAACGACATCATCGCCTTCGTGTTCGGGCTGTCGTTGAACATGACGACCTGGGCCGGCCGGATCGGGGTGCTGCTGGCGCCGCCGATCGCCTACTACGTGACCTACCGCATCTGCCTCGGGCTGCAGCGCACGGACCGCGACGTGCTGGAGCACGGCGTGGAGACCGGCATCATTAAGCGGCTGCCGCACGGCGAGTTCGTCGAGGTGCACCAGGCGCTGGGCCCGGTCGACGAGCACGGCCACCCCGAGCCGCTGCCCTACCAGGGCACCCCGGTGCCGAAGAAGATGAACCAGCTCGGCGCGGCCGGGCACTCGGTGCCGGGCAGCCTGCTGGTCCCGGACCCGCGGGAGGAGACCGAGGTGCTGCAGCAGGCGCGGCGCGAGCAGGCCGAGCAGGAGCAGGCGGCGCGCGCGGGCCGCGAGGCGGAGGTGCGCTCCGGGCGGCCGCGGGCACCCGAGCAGTGATCCCGCCGCGCGGTGAATATGCTTTCGGGCGGTCAGCGATCCGTCGGAGGCATGTGTGGTTCGGCAACCGATCCCGGTCATCATCGTCGCCGGGTTCCTCGGCTCCGGGAAGACGAGCCTGCTCAACCACCTGCTGCGCAACCCGCAGGGCGCGCGGATCGGCGTGGTGGTCAACGACTTCGGGCAGATCAACATCGATGCGCTGAGCGTGGCCGGGCAAGTCGACTCGTCGGTCTCGCTGAGCAACGGCTGCCTGTGCTGCGCGGTGGACCCCAGCGGCCTGGACGACCTGCTGGCCAAGCTGGCGCGCCCGAGCAGCGACATCGACCTGATCGTGATCGAGTCCAGCGGGCTGGCCGATCCGCGCACCATGGTCCGGCTGCTGCTGGGCAGCACCAACCCCCGGCTCGGCTACGGCGGACTGGTCGAGGTGGTCGACGCCGCCGAGTTCGACCGCACCCGGCAGCGCCACCCCGAGCTCGACCAGCACCTGCGCTTCGCCGACCTGGTGCTGCTGAACAAGACCGACCGCGTCTCCGAGGGCGATCGCGACCGGCTGCTGGAGCTGGTGCGCGAGCTGGCCGGTGGCAGGCCGGTGCTGCCGACCGCGCACGGCCGCATCGACCCGGCGCTGCTGTTCGACCGGGAATCGGTGCGGCAGCGGCGGGAGACCGCCCGGCAGCTGACCTTCGACGACCTGGTCACCGATGATCACGATGACTGCCACGAGCACCTGCACGCCGCCTACCAGAGCGTGGAGTTCACCGCCGACGAGCCGGTCCACCCGCGCGCGCTGATGCGCTTCCTGGACACCCGCCCGGCCGGGGTGTACCGGATGAAGGGCCAGGTGCACTTCGGGGTGCCCGGCCACGAGCAGAAGTTCACCCTGCACACCGTCGGCGACTTCCTGCGCTTCCAGCGCTCCCGCTGGGCCCGCGCCGAACCGCGCCGCACCCAGCTCGTGGTGATCGGCTCGGGCCTCGACCGCGACCGGATCCGCGAGGACCTGCACGCCTGCCTGGGCCGTCCGGACGAGGCCGACGAGCACAGCATGCTGGACGTGCTGAAGTTCATCAGGAGCTGAGCAGCGGGGGTGGCACCGCCGGTGCGGCGTGCCGGACAATCGGGCCATGACCGAGCGCAAGCCCCCTGGCACCACGTTCGAATCGTGGGTGGACCGGCAGATCCGGACGGCTCAGGAGCGCGGCGACTTCGACGACCTGCCCGGTGCGGGCAAGCCGCTGCCCGGCGCCGGGCAGCCCGTCGAGGAGCAGTGGTGGGTCAAGGACTACCTCCGCCGCGAGGGCCTGTCCGGCGAGGCGCTGCTGCCGACGCCGCTGCGGCTGCGCAAGGAGGTCGAGCGGCTCGCCGGGACCGTGCACGAGCTGCCCAGCGAGCAGGCCGTGCGCGAGGTGGCCGGCGATCTCAACCGCCGGATCGTCGAGCACATGCGCGCGCCGACCGGCCCGCAGGTGGCCATCGCGCTGGCCGACGTCGACGAGCTGGTGGCCGGCTGGCGGGCCGCCCGGTCGCGGGCTTCCGCCCGGCCCGAGCCCGAACCCGCGCCGGAGGAGCCGAAACCCCGCTGGTGGCGCCGGTTCCGGAGGTGACGCGTCCCACCTGGTGAGCGGCTTTGACGCCCGCGCACCGCGATGCTTTGATCCGATCATGGCACTGGGACCGCTGCTGGTGCAGCGCGCGCACATCGACCTGCTGTGGGTCGCGTCGGCGGCCTGTCCGCGCGCTTGAGCACTCCCGCGCACCACCCGCTCCCCCGGACCCGCATCGCGATGTGAGACGGAGATTCGTGCCATGACATCGGAAGCCGCTCGGCCGCTCGCGGCGAACTCGTTCGAGACCCGCCCGCTGCAGGACGGCGCGGTGGTCGAGGTGACCGCCCGGTTCATCGTCACCCGCCAGGACCTGGCCGCGCTGGAACGGGTCTTCACCCCGCAGCCCGACCGCGGCGTCCCGCACCAGTCCACAGTGGAACTCCCGCGGCTGCGGTCGCTGCCCGCCCCGGAGGAGCCGAAGCTGCAGATCCTGGTGGCGCCCCGGCGCATCCTGCGCGCCGACGGCAGCGCCGTGCAGCTGACCCGCCTGGAGTTCGACCTGCTGCTGTACCTGTGCGAGAACCCCGGCCGCGTGCACCGGCGCAGCGCGCTGCTCAACGCCGTGTGGCAGTTCAACAGCGTGCCCAGCACCCGGACCGTCGACGTGCACATCCGCCGGATCCGCAGCAAGCTCGGCACCGGACTGGACCTGATCACCACGGTGCGCGGCGTCGGCTACCGGATGGACCGCCCCACTGACGTGCAGGTCGTGCGGGACTGATCGGGCATGACTCCGCGCACTGCGGGTAGCCGAGGGGCATGCCGAAACGCAGTCGCGAGGAGTACGAGCGAGGCCTGCCCGGCTACCACGACCCGATGGCCGGGGTCGGCGGAGCGCCCTACGCGCGCAGCGCACTGACCCTGCGGTTGTGGCTGGCCGGGTTCGGTCTGGTGTTCTGCACGGGCGCGGCGGTGGCGCTGTTCCTGCTGGTACCGGAGCTGGTCTGGTTCGCCTGGGTGCTCGTGGTGCTGGCGGTGATCGCCGCCGTCGACTTCGCCTGGGTCGCGCACCGCAAGCAGCGCGGCGAACCGGGCTGAGCGCGTTCACACCTGCACCAGGTGCTGCCCACCGGGATGGCCTCCGCGTCCGAGGACTGACCGCTGGTTGGTGTCGCGTCCAGCGGCGCTGGGTACTGCGGAGGCGTGGAGCTCGTCGAGGAGACACCCTTCCGGTTCCGGATCGAGCCGCACGGTGCCATGCGGGTGCCCGGGGTGGTGTTCGCGTCGCGTCGGCTGCTGCCGCCGAAGGACGACGGCTCGCTGACCCAGGTGGCGAACGTCGCCGCGCTGCCGGGCATCGTCCGCGCCTCCTACGCGATGCCCGACATGCACTGGGGTTACGGCTTCCCCATCGGCGGGGTCGCCGCCACCGACGTCCGGGCCGGAGGAGTCGTCTCACCGGGAGGGGTCGGGTTCGACATCTCGTGCGGGGTGCGACTGCTGGCCGCCGACCTCGATCGCTCGGAGTTCGGCCACGTGGCCGAGAAGGTGCTCAACGGCCTGAGCCGGGCTACTCCGCGCGGCGCCGGACGGGGCGCAGTGTGGCAACTGTCCCGCGACGGCCTCGAACACCTGCTCGCCGAGGGATCCCGCTACGCGGTCGAGCGGGGTTGGGGCGTGCAGCGCGATCTCGAGCGCTGCGAGGACGGCGGAGCCGTCGACGACGCCGAGCCCGGCCGGGTCAGCGCCCGCGCCCTGGACCGCGGGCTCGGCCAGGTCGGCAGCCTCGGTTCGGGCAACCACTTCCTGGAGGTCCAGGCCGTCGACGAGATCTACGACGAGGGCTTGGCCGGGGCTTTCGGGCTGCGGCCCGGTCAGGTGTGCGTGATGATCCACTGCGGGTCGCGAGGGCTGGGCCACCAGATCTGCACCGACCACGTGCGGCGGATGGACGAGAGCATGGCCGATCGCGGGCTGTCGGTGCCCGACCGGCAGCTGGCGTGCGCTCCCGTCGACTCCGCGGAGGGCCGCGCCTACCTGGGTGCGATGGCCGCTGCGGCGAACTACGCCCGCGCGAACCGGCACGTCCTCGGCGTCGCGGCCGGTGAAGTCGTGCGGGAGGTGACCGGTCGCGGGCTGGACCTGGTCTACGACATCTCGCACAACCTGGCCAAGATCGAGTCGCACGAGGTGGAGGGACACCGCCGCACGCTCTGCGTGCACCGCAAGGGCGCCACCCGCGCGCTGCCGCCCGGCCACCCCGAGCTGCCGCCGGATCTGCGGGAAGCCGGGCAACCGGTGCTCATCCCAGGCTCGATGGGCACCGCGTCGCACGTGCTGGCCGGGGTTGCCGGCGGCGACGCGTTCCACTCGACCTGCCACGGAGCCGGGCGCACCCAGAGCCGCCACCAGGCCGTTCGCACGATCGACGCGCGGCGGTTGCGGCGGGAGCTGGAGCACAGCGGCATCGTGGTGCGCGGGAGCTCCGCACGCGGTCTGGCCGAGGAAGCGCCGACGGCGTACAAGGACGTCGACGCGGTGGTGGCCGTCGCCGAGGGCGCCGGACTGTGCCGCAGGGTGGCCAGGCTCGTGCCGTTGGGCGTGGTGAAGGGGTGAGCGGTGGGTTCCGCTTCCTGCCGCACACGGCCGACATCCGCTTCGAGGCGTGGGGCACCACTCGCGAGGAATGCCTCGCCCAGGCCGCCTGCGCGCTGATCGACGCTTTCGCCGAGGTCCCCGCGACGGCCCCCGCCCGAACCACGTCCGCGGAGATCGACGGCGGCGATGAGCAGCTGCTGCTCGCCGTGCTGGACGAGATCATCTACCGGCTCGACGCCGCGGGCACCGTGCCCCGCTCCGTCGACGTGCGGCCCACGCCCACCGGCCTGGCGCTCGAACTGTCCGAAGTGGACATCGATCGGGTGCGCTTCACCGGAGCCGCGCCGAAGGCGATCTCCCTGCACGGGTTCTCGCTCACCCACGACGAACGCGGCTGGCGGTGCAGCGTCACGGTGGACGTGTGACCCCTACTCCTCGGTGACGAAGCGCAGGTAGCGGGCGGCGGAGCGCTGGACGATGCGGTCCGCACCCGCCGGGATCACCGCATCCCACCAAGCGCCGTAGAGCGCTTCGAAGCGGTAGGGCTCCAGCAACTGCGCGGCCCGGCGCACCACGCTGGGCCGCTCCGGGATGAGGTTCGGGTAGCTGTACATGAAGGCCACGTGCGTGCGGTCCGGGATGACCTGCACGATGTCACCGCTGAACAGCGAGCCCGCACCGCGGTCCCAGTGCAGCACGGTGCCGCCCGCGAAGTGCACGCCGAGGTTGATCAGCGTCAGGCCGGGCGCCAGCTGCCGGGTGGTGCCCTCCCACAGCCGGATCGCCGGGTCCGGCCTGCCGATCCACCGCTCATCGCCGGCGTGCAGGTGCACCGGGGCGTCGAAGGCGCGCGCCCACTCGACCACCGTGGTGTAGTAGTGCGGGTGGCTGATCGCGATCCCGGCCAGCCCGCCGAGCTCGTTGACCGCCTTGACGATCTCGTCGTCCAAATAGGACACGCAGTCCCACAGGAAGTTCCCGGCCGCGGTGCGCAGCAGCAGCGCGCGCTGGCCGATGGCGAACCGCGGTTCGCAGCCGATGCCCAGCACCTCGCCCTGCTCGCGGATCAGCGCGGTGTGCTCGCCGGAGCGGATCGCCTCCAGGTCGGTCCACTGCTGGCCACCGGCGGGAACGTACTGGCGCTCGTCCTCGCAGATCGGGCAGTCGGGTCGCGGGTGGGAGTACTGCATTCCGCAGGTCGCGCAGATCGGCAGCGGTGTGGCTGGCATGGCGGTCGTTCCTCTCACGCGCACGTCGTCGCAGGCCGCCAGCGTAACGCGCGCCTCCCGCCCGGAGCGGGACTCGCGGTGCGCGCACCGCGAGTCCCGACCGTCAGAGCCGCAACCGCGGCCAGTCAGCGGTGTCCCGCAGCAGCTGGCGGTCGTGGGTGGCGACCACCACCGCTGCCGGCGTTGCCGACAGTGCCTCGGTCAGCTCGTCGACCAACCTGGTGGACAGGTGGTTGGTCGGTTCGTCGAGCAGCAGCACGTGCGGTCGCGCGGCCAGCGCGATCGCGAGCTGCAAGCGGCGCTGCTGCCCGACCGACAGCTCCGCGACCGGCCGACCGAGCGCGGCGGAGGGCAGCAGCCCGAGTTCCGAGAGCGGAACCCGGTCGGACCCCGGCAGAGCCGCCGCGTACTCCTCGTGCGCGGTCCGCCGCGACGGAGCCGGGGATTCCTGGGACAGCCAGGAGATCCGCGCGGCGCGTTTGCGCTGCACGGCACCGGACGTCGGCTCGACCGCACCGGCGAGCACGGCCATCAGGCTGGACTTGCCCGCCCCGTTCGGTCCGGTGATCACCAGCCGGTCGCCGGACTGCAGCAGCAGCGAGCGCGGCTGCGCCCACCTGCCGCGCAGCGTCACCGCGTCGGCCTGCAGCAGCCGGACTCCGGGCAGGTTCCCCAGCTCCGGCACCCGGAACCGCAGCGGCGGTGTGGGCACGTCCACGCGGTGCGCGGCCAGATCCTCCTGGCGCCGGTGGACGGCGCGGACGAGGCCCGGCGCGCGCGTGGCGCGGGTGTGCTTGCCGGTGCCCTTCTCCGGCCGCCAGCCGGTGGACAGGCGGTTCTGCGCCGCCGACAGGTCGTCGGCGAGGCGCTGGTGCTCGCGCTGCTGCGTGCGGTACTCGTGCTCCCAGCGCTCGCGTTCGGCCTGGTGGCCCTCCTGGTAACCGAGGTAGCCGCCGCCGTAGACGCGCGGCCGCCCGTCCCTGCCGGGTTCCAGGTCGAGCACCGCGGTGACCACGTCGGCGAGCAGCGCCCGGTCGTGGCTGACCAGCACCACTGCGCCGGAATGCTCGCGCAGCCGCGCGGTGAGGTGTTCGAGCCCGCCGGCATCCAGGTGGTTGGTGGGCTCGTCGAGCAGCAGCAGGTCGTGGCCCGCGCCGAGCAGGCACGCCAGCCGGACCCGGTAGCGCTGCCCCACCGACAGCGTCGCCAGCGGCCGGTCCCGGTCCGCGACCGCGCCGAGCGCGGCCAGCGAGATCTCGACCTGCCGGTCGGCGTCCCAGGCGTTGAGCGCTTCCGCCGCCGCGAGCGCTCCGGCGTACCGCTCGTCGGCGTCCGGCTGCCCCGCGACCAGCGCACCGGTCGCCTCGTCCAGGTCGCGCAGGACGCGTCGGACCTCGGTGAGCTCGATGTCGATCAGGTCTCCGACGGTGCGCGCCGGATCGACCGGGATCTCCTGGTCGGCCACGCCGAGGGTGCCCGCGCGGTGCACGGTGCCGCGGTCGGCGGCCAGCTTCCCGGCGAGCACCTGGATCAGGGTGGTCTTGCCCGTTCCGTTCTCGCCCACCACGCCGAGCCGGTCACCGGCGGAGACCGCCAGGTCGACCCCGGTCAGCACCGGGCGCCCGCCGCGGGCGAGGTGCAGTCCGGTGGCGGTGAGGTGCGCTCGGGCGCGCGCAGGTAGTTCAGTGCGAATGGACACGTTTCCTCCGAGGACGGATTCCCCGCGGCACGGCAGAGCGCAGCCCTGGGCAGGCGGCGGAATCCGGAAAAGAAGTGCGTTCAACGACCGACGGACTCAGGTGCGGACCGGCTCATGGCCGTCCGGCACCGAGGTCGGCGCCCTCAGAGGAAGTAGTGGTAATGCACGTCAACGACAGTAGCAGGCCGCTGTTCGGCACCGCACGTGATTTTCACCCCGATGCCCCTCGCCGGTGCGATCTGCCGACCGGCTCACGGTGCGCCGAGGGCGTCCAGGCTCTCCGGCAGCACCTGCCCGCCGTCGACCACGATCGTCTGCCCGGTGATGTACCCGGCTTCGCGGCTGGCCAGGAACAGCGCCGTGTAGCCGATGTCGGAGACCGAGCCGAGCCGGCCCAGCGGCACCGACGCGCTCATCCGGCTCAGGTAGTCCTCGCCCAGGTCGTCCAGCCCCTCGGTGCGGATGTTGCCGGGCAGGACGGCGTTGATGGTGATGCCCTTGGCGGCGAGCTCGATCGCGGCGCTGCGGATGAAGCCCAGCTGGGCCGCTTTGCTCGCGCCGTAGTGGCTCCAGCCGGTGAAGCCGGTGACCGGCCCGGTGATCGACGAGGTGACCACGATCCGGCCCAGGTCGGAGGCGGCCAGGGCGTCGAGGCACGCCTGCACCGAGTAGACCGTGCCGTTGAAGTTGGTCGCCATCACCCGCTGCAGGCTTTCCGGTGTCATGTCCGGCAGCGCATCCGCCGGGAACACACCGGCATTCGCGCACAGCACGTCGATCCCGCCGAAGCGGCGGACGGTCTCCTCCGCCGCAGCGCGGCAGTCCGCGGGCTCGGCCGTGTCGGCGGCCAGCCAGGCCACCTGAGCACCGTCCGGCGCCCGGCCCGAGAGCTCGTCGGCGGTGCGCGCCAACGCGTCCTCGTCCCGGCCGGTGATCAGCACGTTGCAGCCCGCCTCGGCGAAGACCGCGGCGATGCCCTTGCCGATCCCCCGGCTCGCGCCGGTGACCAGCACCCGGCTTCCTGCTAGCGACTTCAGCACGGTGAGGCCCTCTCCTCCAGCTGTCACGTCGGTGCGGGCGGCTGCCCCCAAGCACATCGGCACAGCCGGTCCGAGCCACGAGCAACAAGATCATATCCCGGTGACCGGGACGCGCAACGTCGACGGCGAACACGTCCGCGCGATCGACCGGACGGGTAAATCTCGTTGCGCGGCAACAACGTCGTGCTCGACAGCACCGCTCCGGCCGCCTTTCAAGCCGATTCCGCTGCGGACCGCTCCGCGGCGCGGGCCGGTGTCCGGCGTTCCCGGAGCGAGGCGACGACCACCGCACCGAGGATCGACAGCACTGCGGAGACGATCGCCGCGCAGGTCATGCCGGTGGCGAAGTCCTCGGCCGGACCGCCACCGCTGGGCGCCATCGCCAGCACAGCGGCGATCAGCGCGATCCCCACCGACGAACCGAGGTAGCGGGCGGTGTTGTTCGCTCCCGATCCCATCGCCACCTGGTTCGGCGGCACGCTCTGCACCGCCAGCCCGGCCAGTGCGGCGTTGGCGATTCCGCTGCCCGCACCGGCCAGCACGAGCCCGGGAACCAGCTGCCACCACGCGGACTGCGTGCCGATGCCGATCAGGGTCAGCTGGCCGATCCCGCACAGCGCCAGTCCGGCCGCGATCTGGTCGCGGGCCTCGATGCGACCGGTCAGCCTGCGCGCCTGCGGCGCCGCCACGAAGGACACGCCCGACCACGCTCCGAGCAGCACCGCGCTCGCCAACGGGCTGAGGCCGAGCACCTGCTGCGCCGCGATGGGGACGTAGGTCATGAACCCGATCACCGCCGCGCCGGTCACCAGCGCGCCGACCGTCGCGGCCAGGAACGCCGGGCGCTTCAGCAGTCCCAGGTCGAGCATCGGTTCGGCGGCCTTGCGCTCGGCCCGCACGAACGCCACCAGCAGCACCAGCGCCGCGGCCAGGAAGGCCAGGACGTGCGGGCGGGTCCAGCCGCCGCGCCCCTCGGTCAGCGCTGCGACGAGGAAGGAGAGCGCGCCGCCGAGCGTCACCACACCGGCCAGGTCGAGCTTGCGCGGCCGCTCGCCGCGGGACTCCCCCAGCGACCGCGCCGCCCACACCGCGACGAGCGAGGAGAGCACGGCGATGATCCAGTAGGCCAGCGGCCAGCCCGCCACCTTGATCAGCAGCGCGGAGAACACCGGGCCGACGGTGATGCCACCACCCACCATCGCACCCCACAGACCGGTCGCCCGCGCCCGCTCCGGCCCGGGCGGGAAGACGTGTCCCAGCAGCCCGAGTCCGGTGGCCAGCAGAGCGGCGCTGGCTCCACCCTGGAAAACACGAGCCAGCACGAACACCAGCGCGGTCGGCGCCATCGCGCACATCGCGCTGGCCAGGCCGAGCAGCGCGCCGCCGACCACGAAGATCCGCTTGCGGCCGAAGGCGTCGGCGAGGCTGCCCGTGACGAGCAGGAAAGCGGCCAGACCGACGCTGATGCTGCTCAGCATCCAGGTCTGGCCCGAAGCCCCGGCAGTCAGCTCCGCGCCGATGATCTGCACGGTGGAGACCGGAGCGGTGAAGTTGACGAGCACGAGCAGGGTCGCCGCGCACGAAATCGCAAGCGTCGCACGGGCGCTCGGGCAACGATCGACAGCGGATCCGGTCACCACTGCTTCTCCCAGGACTCGGTGGATGAGACGGTGCGCGCCCACCCTAGCAGCGAAGGTTCAATGAATGAACTTATGAGTTCGATCACTGAATCGAATGGTAGGGTGACCTCGTGGGATTGGGACGCGACTACACCGGCCAGGACTGCTCGCTGGCCCGCGCGCTGGAAGTCGTCGGTGAGCGCTGGACGCTCCTGGTGCTCCGGGACTGCTTCTACGGCGTGCGGCACTTCCGGGACTTCCAAGCACACCTGGACATTCCGCGCGCCGTGCTGACCGCCCGGCTGAAGACTCTGGTCTCCGAAGGCCTGCTCGAACGGCACCCGCACGGCACCGAGGTCCACTACCTGCTCACCGAGCGGGGCATCGAGCTCTGGCCGGCCGTCTACACGCTGGCGCAATGGGGCGAGCGCTGGTTCTCCCCCGGCGGTGCCCGGCGGATCTTCAGCCACGCCACCTGCGACACCGACCTCACCGCCACCGGATCGTGCCCGGCGTGCGGCACCACCCCCGCTCCCGCCGACATCGCCATCCGGCAGGGCCCCGGAGCGGACCCGACGCTGCGCGAGGACCCGGTGAGCGAAGCGCTGCGCCGCGGCCCGCACCGGCTGCTGACCGCCCTGTCCCCGGAACCCGCCTACGGCGAACCGAACAGCTCAGCCCGGAGTTGACCGCAGTCCGTCGCCGCCACCGGAGCACGAGGGGTTCGAAACCGTTGGTGCGATGCACGAGCCGCGTCCCGTACTGCAACGACAGTCGTTCCTGCGCAGGCGATCTCGCGGCCCGGCCATCCGCCCGTCACCGAAGGTACCGCCGACGGGTGATGACCAGGAGGTTGGCCACCAGCGGCAGCAGCACGAGCAGCGCGGTCACCGTCCAGCCGACCACCAGGGCGTGCCCCGGATCCGGATAGGCCGCGTCGGGGACGACCACGCCAACGCTGAGCCGGTAGGCGAAGCACGTGGGGATCAGGTACGAGAAGTCGGCGGCCATGAACACCAGCGTGGCCACGGTCAGGCCGATCCCGAAGATGTTCACGATGACGATGTTCCGGGTCACGAGGGTGAGGAGGGCGCAGAGGAGCGCGACGGAGGCGACCGAGATCCCGACGAGCAGCCAGTAGGCCGTGCTCATCCGGAGGAGCCCACCACCGGGGTTCTCGACCAGGAGGAAAACCAGGAGCCCGACGTGGTTCAACGCTGCCAGCACCGCTACCAGCAGGCAGGCGACGACCAGTTTCGCCGCCCACAGCAAGGACTTGGGCTGGCCGCAGGTGAGCCACTCGAAGTAGGTCCCGTTCCTGAACTCGGTGTGGAAGCAGGCCGCAACCGTCGCGCACACCACCAGGGGCAGGACCATCGTGTACTGGTTGTGGAAGGTGAAGTAGAACCGCTCCAAGGTGGGGTCTCCGCCGTTCACGGCGTAATTGGCCACCACCATCGCGAACGGTGCGACGTTCAGCGCGAGCACGGCCCAGACGAACCGCTCCCGGCGGATCTTGCGGAACTCGTTGGCGATCAGCGTTCTCATCGGGCAGCGTCCCCCAGGACCGTCGCGTACAGCCCCTCCAGGTCGCCCCGGGCCTCGTGGGCGTCCATGCGGCGGATGATCCGGCCGGCCCTCATGAACAGCAGGTGGTCGGCGAGGGAGGCGATCTCGGTCAGGTTGTGGCTGGAGACGACCATGCTGGTACCCCGCTCGCGCTGGACCGACCGGACCAGTTCCCGGATATCGCGGATCCCGATGGGGTCCAGGCCGTTCGTCGGTTCGTCCAGCAGCACCAGGCCGGGCTCGCCGAGGAGTGCCCGGGCGATGCCCAGCCGCTGCTTCATCCCCAGGGAAGTACGCGAGAAGCGAAGGTCCGCCCGGTCGCCCAGGCCGACCTCGGCCAGCAGGCCGGGAACCTCCCTCAGCGGGCACCGCAGGTAGCGGGCGTGCAGCTCCAGGTTCTCCCGCAGGGTCAGACAGCCGTAGAACGCCGGGTACTCGATCAGCCGGCCGACGCGCAGGCCGGGCGCGCGGACGATCGTCCCGGTGTGGTCGTTGGCCCCGAGGATCGATTTGAACAACGTGGTCTTGCCCGAGCCGTTCGGTCCGAGAAGCCCGTAGATCCGCCCGGGTTCGACCCTGAGGTCGATGTCCCGGAGGACTTGGTCGCGACCGCGGGTCATCGAGACCCCGCGAATGTCGAGCAGGCTCATGCGATCACGACCCACGCGGCGAAGAGGACCGCGTAGGAGAGGAACAGGATGCCGGGAAGCGCGTAGCCCTTGTCGTTCCTCGGTGCGAAGAAACGCAGTGCCGCAAGGATGACAGCGCCGGCGAACGCGATCATCGAGGCGACGAACAGCGCCGTTGACATGGGGACTCCTTGTCGTCGTGGACATGTCCCGGAGGGCTTTCCGGGAGTCACCGATCACGCTAGGAGCGTCCTCACGCCGACAGCAGCATCCTCGGTACCGGGTCCGCAGTCCTGGGGCCCGGGTGCGCTCGACCAGCGGCTAAGGCGCATGGACCCGGGTCTCTGGCGAACTGGCCGGAAGTACTGCGCCCGCAGACCTGGGTTCGCCGTCCACCGCGGCGGTGCCGCTATACGGTTGGGCGGTGAGGATTCTCGGCCTTCTCGCCCCCTGGTCGACCGTGGTGCTCGTCGTCCTCGCGGCCATCGACTCCTACCTGGGAAACCGGATCAACGTCCCCTGGCCTCTCCTGGCAGCAGACGCGGTTCTGGGCGGTGCACTCATCGGGGCGAACCGCTGGTTCGGAGCCCGCACCTGGGCCCGGTGGCTCATCGCCGCGGCACCGGCCATTTCGACTGCCGCCGCCGGTCCAGCCGCACTCGTGGTCGCGCGCGAGGCGTCCGGCAGGCGGTGGCGGGCGGTGCTGCCCGTGTGCGGCGTCTTCACCGCGGCCCTGGCCGCGAACCTGCACAACCCCTGGACCCCCATGCAGCCGATCGAACCCCGGTGGGTCGAACTGCTGCTCGTCACAGCCGCCGTCGCAGCCCTGACCGCGGCCGCCGCCTACCGGGGTGCGCGCGTCGACCTGATCCGCGTGCTGCGGGAGCGAGCACTCGATGCCGAGCGCGAGCAGCGCTTCCGGATGGAGAAGACCAGGACGGAGGAGCGCAACCGCATCGCCAGGGAGATGCACGACGTCCTGGCGCACCGGCTCACGCTCATCTCGTTGAACGCCTCCACGCTCACCTACCGCTCCGACCTCGCGGCCGCGGACCGCGATGCCCTCGCCGGGGAAATCCTGGCCAACACCCGCCAGTCGCTCGCAGAAGTCCGCGGCATCCTCTCCGATCTGCGCTCGCAGGACGGCGAGGACGAGGCCGCCGAGCGGCCGCAACCGACCTTCGAAGAACTCGGGCAGCTCTTCGAGGACAACCGCAGAGCCGGCGTCCAGCTGGAGGTTCGGGACGAAGTAAGCGGCTGTCTCCCGGCTCCCCCGAACACAGGCCGCCACGCCTACCGCATCGTCCAGGAAGCGCTCACCAACGCCCGAAAGCACGGGGCGCCTGGCCCGGTGAAGGTGCGCATCGCGCCCGAAGGACCGAACCGGATCCTCATCGAGGTGCGCAACCGCCTGGGGCCGGTGACGGTCGGTGCAGGTCGCGAGGACGCCGGGGTACCGCGCGACGGCGTCGGGCTCGTGGGCCTGACCGAACGCGCCGCCATCTGCGGAGGTTCCTTGCACTGGAGCGACGCCGGAGACGAGTTCGAACTGCGGGTCCGTCTACCATGGACACCGTGAACGAGCCGGTGCGCGTGGTGGTCGTCGACGACGACCCGATGGTCCGGCGCGGCCTGCGCATGCTCATCGGTGGCCCGGCGGTCCAGGTCGTGGCGGAGGCCGGCGATGGCGACGAAGCGGTGCGGGTGGTGGCCGAGCACACCCCCGACGTGGTCCTCATGGACCTGCGCATGCCCGGAACCGACGGTGTTGTTGCGACCGAACGCATCCGAAGCACCGACGCCGCGCCGCCCGTGCTCGTGCTCACCACACTGGACTCCGACCGCGCCCTGATCCGGGCCCTGCGCGCGGGTGCGAGCGGGTTCCTGCTCAAAGACGCTCCCCCGGACGAACTCGTCGAGGGCATCCTCGCGGTCCACCAACGCCGCCCCCGGCTGTCCGACTCCGTCACCCGCCGACTCATCGACATCGCCGCGAACGGTGGAGACGACGATGTGCGCCGCCGCGCCGGAGAGCGCGTCGCCGCGCTGTCCGATCGCGAACGCGAGGTGGCCATCGCCATCAGCCGGGGACTGACCAACACCGAGATCGCCGAAAACCTCTTCATGAGCATCAGCAACGTCAAGGCGATCGTCGGGCGCGTCATGGCGAAGCTGGATGCCTCCAACCGCGTGCTCGTCGCCAACACGGTTCGCGATGCGAAGCTGGAGGACGACCGACTCCGGTAATCGGCCACGCTGGTCGGGGAGCCGCCGTTAGCATGACGGGGACGGCCCCGGGCTGTTGCAGTCGACCGGTCACCGCCCCTGGCGAACGCTGGGGAAACCTCACTGGGAAGCGCTCATGTGCCGCAGCATCAAGACCCTCCGCCCGCCTTACGCCGACGAGGTCACCGAGGGTGACGTCCGCGCGGCGGCGTTGCAGTACGTCCGCAAGATCTCCGGGTTCCGGCAGCCCGCCGCGCACAACGCCGCGGCGTTCGAGCAGGCCGTCGACGAGATCGAGCAGGCCACCGCGAAGCTGCTGGCCTCGCTGCAGGTCCGCGGGCAGACCCGCGCATGACGGGCACCGCCTTCACCCACCGGATCCGCGTCCGGTACAGCGAGTGCGACCAGCAGGGCGTGGTCTTCAACGGCCACTACCTGTTCTTCTACGACGTCGCGGTCGTCGAGCTGTTCCGGGCCCGGATCGGGTCGTGGCAGCAGGTGCTGGAGCGCGGCGTCGACCTGGTCGTCGCCGAGACCCGGTTGCGCTACCGGGCACCGGCGCGGTTCGACGACGAGCTCGACATCTCGCTGCCGGTCACGCACCTGGGCACCACCAGCCTGGTCATCTCCCCGCAGTTCCACCGCGACGGCCGGCTGCTCACCGACGGCGAAGTCCGCCACGTGTTCGTCGATCCGGCCACCGGCCAGAAGACCCCGATCCCCGAGGACCTCCGCAGCGCGCTTTCAGCCTGATCAGGCGATCGCGAGCGGGAACCCGGCAGCCGGTTGCTCGGCCAACGTCTCCTGCGGCTTGCACGCCGGGGATCCTCGGATGATGGATTCCACCGTGCCGTCGCGTCGGGGCGCACCCCGAGGTCGTGTCCGGGAAGAACGGCGCTGCGCGGTGACCGCACCACCGTCCTGGCAGGTCGTCGAGTTCGGCGACTCCGCCGCGCTGGTCCGTGCATCGACGAGCCGCCCTCGATGAAGGGCGATTCCCCGAGGCCCCTGACCTCCAGAACCTGGTTCGGGATTGCCCTGACACGGGAGAGGCCAAGCTGGGAAGATTGAGCACTTCCCGGCACGAGAAAGCAGCCGAACCTGATACTCGGAGTCGATGTTGGACGGCCATGCGGCAGCACCCGGTCCCGGAGACGTCGGATACGCGCTCGCCCGGGACACGTTCGTCAACAAGGCGGAAAGCCGCGTGTGGGGCGAACTTCTCGAGCTGGGCACCCGACTGCACTTCGGCCGGAACGACATGCTCATCGTCGCCGGGACGCCGAGCGATCACGTGCTGCTCATCGAGCACGGACTGGTCAAGGTGCTCCTGCCGGGAGAAGGCCGGGACCTGGTGGTCGGGTTCTACGGCCCCGGCGAGCTGATGGGCGAGCAGGGCGTGCTGTTCTCCGAAGCCCGCAGCGCCACCGTGGTCGCACACACCCCGGGCACGGCGACACGGGTTCCAGGTCGCCTGTTCCGGCGCTACGTGGAACGGAATCCGGCGGTTCTCGGTGCGCTGTACGGGATACTCCGGGAACGCCTCCGCAAGGCGGACCAGCGCCAGCAGAGCCTGGTCGGCCAGGACGTCCCGACCCGCGTCGCGCGGCAACTGCTCGCGTGGTCCGAAACGCTCGGCACCCGGACGGCCGACGGCGTGACCATCAGCGGGTTGAGCCGCAAGGACCTCGCCCAGTGCATCGGCGCCGGCGAGACCACGGTCGATGCGGTGCTGAAGGACCTCACCTCGCTCGGGCTGGTGCGCACCCACTGGCGGAAGTACGTGCTGCCCTCGCCACGGCGCCTGCTCGACCACATCACCAACCAAGTAAAGTGATCGCGATCACACTTGCGATTCCCTGCGGCAAGGGAGACCTGGCTGCGCGTGTCGGTGAAACTCCGTGCATTCCAGCCTGACGAACGGAGCCGAGCATTGCCCGAAGCACCTGACATAGCCCTGATGCCGGAGCACAGCGCGCTGCTCGCGGTGGACGTGATCGGGTCCGGAAGCAGCCGTCCCGAACACCTCGGCACCATCCCCGACCTGGTCCGCGACCTGACCCAGGCCGCCCTGCGCGCCGTCGGGCTCGACGGTGATCGCGCCCAGGACGACCAGTTCACCGGAGACGGGTTCCTGCGCGCGTACCCGAGCAGGTTCCTGCCCGCCCTGATCGACATGATCAACGTGCTCGACTCCCTCCTGGCCGAGCACAACAGGACCACGAAGCCGGAGATCCGGCTCCGCGTCGCCGTGCACCTGGGCCCGCTGCCGGCCCGCCGCGGCTTCTACCGGCCGAACATCGACCTCAGCCGCCTGCTCGAAGCCGCCGCGTTCAAGCACGTCGTCGGCCACTGCCGCGAGCACATCACCGGGGACACGTTCACGACCGCGCTCATCCTTTCCGACAACGCCTACCAGACGGTGTTCCAGGGCGACTACACGCGCGTGGTCAGCCGCAACGAGTTCGCGCAATTGCTGATCACCAACAACGAGTTCGAAGAGCGCTCGTGGGTCCGGGTCACCGGAGTCCACCCGACCCAGATCAGCAGCATCCCCCCAGCGACGGCGTCACCAGGGGATGCCATCCCGTCGTTCAGCGACAGCGGACAAGCCATCAGCGCGACTCAGAGCGCCAACACGAGCAGCCACGTAGGCGGGCGGAGCAGCGAAGTTCAGGCAGGCACGGTGCACGGGAACGTGAGCCAAAGCGACCAGGGCAAGTACGTCGTGGCTGCCGACCACGCCCAAGGTGTTCAGATCGGTGACGGGAACACCCAGCACGTCGACTTTCGGCGTTCTCCTTCCGAATGATGACCGCAGGAAATCGAGATGAGCGCAGAACAGAACTCGGACAGCCCGGCTGCATCCGGCCGGGCCGCAACGTATTCCGTCGACGCCCACAGCGCAACGGGCGTGCAGGTGGGCGAGGGCAACACCCAGATCGTCTACTCCTACCGCACCGGAACGTGGGTTGAGGGGGCCACGCCGCGGCCACTGGTGGACGTCCGCGGGAAGGTCGAGTCGCCCTACCGCGGACTGGCGGCGTTCGGCGAGCGGGACGCGGCGTTCTTCTTCGGCCGCGAGAGCGCCGCCGACGACGTGCTGCAGCGCATGTCCGAGCGCCTGCAGGGAACCGGCTTGCAGGTGGTGACAGGCGTTTCCGGCGCGGGCAAGTCCTCGCTCATGCAAGCGGGGGTGATCCCGCGCATCCGCGGGGAGGGCTTGGCGGCCGCTCGAGAGGCAGCGTCCTGGCCCTGCGTGGTGTTCGCCCCCGGACACACGCCCTTGGACAAGCTGGCGGTGCAGGTGGCGTCGGTGGCGGGCACAGACGCCGCATCGGTGCGCCAAGGCCTGGACGAGGATCCGGCCAGGTTCGCGCTCAACGCGGCTCAAGCCGCACTGGCCGGTTCGAAAGGCACGTCGGACGAATCTCCGAGGCTGTTGCTGGTGGTGGATCAGTTCGAGCAGCTGTTCACCCAATGCCCCGATGAGGACCAGCGGCAAGCGTTCATCACCGCACTGCACTCGGCCGCGACCACGGGGCATGGGATCGATCAGACCCCGGCGGCGCTGGTCGTCCTGGTGATGCGCCAGGACTTCGAAGGCTCCTGCGCGAACTACCCGGAACTGCAGACCGCGATCCAGCAGCGCTACTTCGTGGCCCCGATGACGCCGCGCCAGTTGCGGATGGCGATCAGCGAACCGGCCAAGAAAGCGGGCTCCCGCGTCGACGACGACCTGGTCGAACTGCTGCTGAGCGAGATCAAGGCCCGGCCATCGTCAGGTGCCCATCCGCAGCACACCGGTTCCAGCGCCGGAGTGCTGCCGTTGTTGTCCCACGCCCTGGATAAGGCGTGGCGTCTCCGCTCCGGCGAGCACCTCACGGTCGGCGACTACGAAGGCACCGGCGGCATCGAAGGCGCCGTCGCCGACAGCGCGAAACGCGCGTACGACAGCCTCACCCCGGACCAGCAAACGGCGGCCCGGCAGATCTTCACCAGGCTGACGACCATCAGCGACGACGGAGTCGACACGGCCGACCGCGCCTTCCGCAGCGAACTGACGGAGGGCAAGAGCGCCGCGGCAGTGCAGGACATCGACGCCGTGCTGAAGTCCTTTGCCGACGAACGCCTCCTGACCCTCGGCGACAACACGGTCGAGATCAGCCACGAGACCCTGATCACCGCCTGGCCACTGCTGCACGACTGGCTGGCCGACACCCACACCGACCGCATCGTGCACACCCGCCTGCGCGCCATCGTGAGCGAATGGAACGGCAACCGCCGAGACCGTTCGTACCTCTACACCGGCAGCTTGCTGGAAGCCGCGAACAGCGCGGCAGCACGGATCAGGGCCGATCCAGCACGCCATGCGCCGCTGAGCCCGGCCGAAGAGGAATTCCTCCGCGACAGCCATCGGCTCCAGAACCGCCGTGTGCGCACCCGGCAAACGTTCATCGCGACCCTCACGGTCCTGGTCGTCGGCCTCGCCACCACCACGTTCCTGACCCACCAAGCCAGCCAAGACGCTGCCCGTCAGCGCGACCTCGCGGTGGCCGGTCAACTGATCAACGAAAGTCTCAGCCTGGCCGACAGCGACCCCACCGCCGCCAGGGTGAAAAGCCTGGCGGCGTGGGCAATCGACCGATCTGCCGGGAGCAATAACGCCATGTTGACGGTCGCTGCCAACGCCCTGCGCTCAACACTTCTGAGCAATGACACATTCGACTCGGTAGAGTTCCGCCCTGACAGCAAAGCCCTCGCCACCACCAGCGACGACGGAACCGCACGACTGTGGAATGCAACCAACGGACGCCCAATCGGCCAAACACTCACCGGCCACACCGCCGAGGTGCATTCGGTCGCGTTCAGCCCCGACAGCAGAATCCTCGCCACCGCCAGCCATGACGGGACCGCACGACTGTGGAATGCAACCAACGGACACCCAATCGGCCAGCCACTCACCGGCCACACCGACTGGGTGCGCTCGGTCACGTTCAGCCCTGACAGCAAAACCCTCGCCACCACCAGCGACGACGGAACCGCACGACTGTGGAACGCAACCAACGGACACCCAATCGGCCAACCACTCACCGGCGGCACGAGCTCGGTGTACTCGGCCGCTGCCGACCCCCTGAGCTCAACACTTCTGAGCATTGACACATTCGACTCGGTCGCGTTCAGCCCTGACAGCAAAACCCTCGCCACCGCCAACAGCGACGGGACCGCACGACTGTGGAACGCAACCAACGGACGCCCAATCGGCCAACCACTCACCGGCCACACCGACTTGCTGAACTCGGTCGTGTTCAGCCCTGACAGCAAAACCGTCGCCACCACCAGCAACGACGGAACCGCACGACTGTGGAACGCAACCAACGGACACCCAATCGGCCAACCACTCACCGGCCACACGAGCTCGGTGTACTCGGTCGCGTTCAGCCCTGACAGCAAAACCCTCGCCACCACCAGCAGCGACGAGACCGCACGTCTATGGAATGCAACCAACGGACGCCCAATCGGCCAACCACTCACCGGCCACACCGCCAAGGTGTACTCGGCCGCGTTCAGCCCCGACAGCAGAACCCTCGCCACCGCCAGCCATGACGGGACCGCACGACTGTGGAATGCAACCAACGGACACCCAATCGGCCCACCACTCACCAATAACAGCAACCGGGGATACTCGGGCGTCCTCAGCACTAACGGCCCGACCTTCGCCAGTATCAGCAAGGACGGAACGGCACGGCTGTGGAACCTTGATCGCCTTTTCAATGTTCGGCGCAATCTGTGCGCCGAAATAGGCGGCTCCCTCACTCGTGCCATGTGGGATAAGCACGTACCACATGGCCCGACCTACCGAGATGCCTGCAACCTTTGAAGATCCGCCGTTCACCGGGCATGGGAATCAATATTCGTTGTTCTCCACACGTTTGCGGGACCACCGCTGATCCCGCAGCGGTCGTGCGCGTGCCTGCCGGATCGGAGTGGCTGGACGTGGCGTTGTGGTGGACAGCAGAATCGGTCGCAGTAGACCGAGGCGAGGAGTTGATCGAGGGTGCAGACCGCGACGGCCGTGTTGAACGACATCCGGACGCACTACTGCGCTGCTGGTTCCGGGCCGGCCGTGGTGTTCGTGCACGGGCTGGCCGAGGATCATCGCAGCTGGCGGCGTCAGCAGGAGGAGTTCAGCGGCCATCGCACCTACGCCTACGACGTGCGCGGGCATGGGGCGAGCACTCTCGGGACCGCGGACGGGACCTTGGAGCAGTTGCGCGACGACTTGCTGGCGTTCCTCGCCGAGGTCCCCGGGCCCGCGGTGTGCGTCGGGTTCTCGTTGGGCGGCACTGTGGTGCTCTCCGCTGCCGCGGAACGTCCCGATCTGGTGACCGGCGTGGCGGTTCTCGGGACGTCGTCGGTGGTGGGGCGGCGAGCAGCGGAGATCAACCTGCAGCGCGCCGAAGAGGCGGCAGATCCGGCCGCGCTGCTGGCCTCCCTGCGCGAGGACACCCGGATGATGGTCGCGAGCTCCACAGTGGACATCGATGAGCTGGTCGCGCGGCGGGCCGCGACGATCGGCGACGGAGCGGGCTTCGCGAACGCGGCGACCGCGATGGCCGGGATCCGCGACAACCCGCTGACGCCCGCGCTCGCCGCGATCAAGCAGCCGGTGACCGTGATCGGCGCCGAACACGACGCGCTCTGCCCGCGCAAGGCCGCGGACATCCTCCTCGAAGCCCTCCCCCACGCGGCCTACCTGGAAATCCCGGGCTCCGGTCACCTGATGAACGTCGACAACCCGGACGCCGTCACCGCCGCGCTCCGCACCGCGCTGGGCTGAATCGCAAAGCTGGTCCTGCGGGTGCTTCGTCCCGCAGGACTCGTGCGAGCCTCCGATTCGCCGCACCCGTGCTGGGTATCCCCGGTGGAGCGGGAGGTTGAGCTATGACTGCACCAACGTCCTCGGTGTGGACACGCCTGCTGGGCAGCGGTGCGCCGCGGGCGACCATCCTGATCCGGCTCGTGGTGGGCGGATCTTCCTGTTCGAGGGCGTGCAGAAGTTCCTGTACCCGGACAGGCTCGGGCCGGGGCGGTTCGCGCGGGAGACTCCGCTGCCCGCTCCCGGGTTCTTCGCCTACCTCGACGGGGTGTTCGAGGTGGGGTGCGGCGTGCTGCTGATCGTCGGACTGCTCACCCGGCTGGCCGCGATACCCATGATCGTCAACATGGTCGGGGCCGAGGTCTTCACCAAGGTCCCGGTCCTGCTCGACGAGGGGTTCCTGGCCTACGTGCACGAGGCCCGGGCCGAGCTCGGCCAGCTGTTCGGCTCGGTGTTCCTGCTGATCGTCGGTGCCGGGCCCATCTCGATCGACGCCGTGCTGTCCAGGACCCGGCACCACGACCGGGAATGACAGGAGGCGGCCGCGGCGAAACCGCGACCGCCTCCCGGGTCCGGTCAGGCGTCGACGCGCTCTTCCTGCTTGGCCGGGCGCCGGACGAACTTGTTCCACAGCGGCCAGGTCAGCAGCACCGCGATGATCACGTAGACCGTGATCGCCAGCGGCGAGTTCACCAGACCGGTCAGGGAACCGTCGCTGATCTGCAGCGCTCGGCGCATCTGCAGTTCGGCGGCCGGGCCGAGGATGACGCCGACGATGGCGGGCAGCACCGGCAGTCCGTAGCGGCGCATCGCGAAGCCGATCGCGCCGATGATGAACAGCAGCACCAGGTCCAGCGCTTCACCACCGACCGCGTACGCACCGACGCTGGCGAAGAACAGGATGCCCGCGTACAGGTACGGGCGCGGCACCCGCAGCAGCTTCGCCCACACCGGGGCCATCGGCAGGTTGATGATCAGCAGCAGCGCCAGGCCCACGAACATGCTCGCGATCAGCGTCCACACCAGCTCGGTCTCGCGCTCGAACAGCAGCGGTCCCGGCTGGATGCCGTACTGCTGGAACGCCGCCAGCATCACCGCGGCCACCGACGTGGTCGGCAGGCCCAGGGTGAGCATCGTGACCATGGTGCCCGCCGCGCTCGCCGTCGCCGTCGACTCCGGACCGGCGACGCCTTCGATGGCGCCCTTGCCCCAGTCACCGGTCTTGCGGGACAGGTGCTTCTCCACCGTGTAGGACAGGAACGTCGGCATCTCCGCGCCGCCCGCCGGGATCGCGCCGAACGGGAACCCGATCAGCGGTCCGCGCAACCACGGCTTCCAAGCGCGCCGCAGGTCCTCGCGGCCCAGCCCGGGGCGGCCGACCGACAGCGGCTTCTCCTGGGTGTGCCGCAGGTGCGCGGCGACCCACAGCGACTCGCCGACCGCGAACAGCCCGACCGCCACGATGACGATGTCGATGCCGTCGGACAGCTGCAGCGAGCCGAAGGTCAGCCGGGCCTGGCCGCTCATCTGGTCCAGGCCGACCAGACCGATGGTCAGACCGATCAGCAGCGAGGCGAACCCGCGGATCCGCGAGCTGCCCAGCACGGTGGCGGTCGCGGCGAAGGCCAGCACCATGAACGCGAAGTAGTCCGGTGCGCCGATGTTGACCGCGTAGCCCGCGATGACCGGCGCCAGCAGCACCAGCAGGATCAGGCCGATCAGGCCGCCGATGAAGTGGCCGATCGCCGCCGCGGCCAGCGCTTGCGCACCGCGGCCCTTCTTGGCCATCTTGTTGCCTTCGATGGCCACCACCACCGCCGCGCTCTCACCGGGGGTGTTGAGCAGGATCGAGGTGGTCGAGCCGCCGAACATGCCGCCGAAGTAGATCCCGGCGAACATGATGAACGCACCGGTGGGGTCCAGCGCATAGGTCACCGGCAGCAGCAGCGCCACGGCCATCGCCGGGCCGATGCCGGGCAGCACGCCCACGGCGGTGCCCAGCAGCACGCCGATCGCGGCGAACAGCAGGTGTTCCGGGGTCAGCGCGGTGCCGAAACCCGTGAGGAGGTTGGACAGATCCATCGGTTACAGCACCCCCATCAGCGGGCCGCCGGGCAACGGGACGCCGAGCAGGTTGTTGAACGCGAACCAGGTGATCACCGCGATGGCCGCGGCGATCAGCGGGTCGCGCACGAAGTTCCGGCTGCCCAGCGAGTAGGCCGCGCCCCAGAACAGGATCGCCGACGACGCCGGGAAGCCGATCACGTTCACCAGTGCGGCGTTGAGCAGGAAGAACCCGGACAGCAGCAGCAAAGTGCGCCAGTCGGTCGGCGCATCCAGGTCGACGTCCTCGCCGCCCTCGGCCTCGCCGCGACCGCCGCGCAGCACGTCGCGGGCCAGCAGCACCGCGACGAGCAGCAGCAGCGCGCCGACCACGACCGGCACCGCCTTCGGGCCGACCGGGCCGCGCTGCGCGAAGTCGGTGGGGATGTTGATCGCGTCCACCAGCACCAGCACGCCCACCGCGAGCAGCAGGACGCACAGGCCCAGCTCGGAGTGCGACTTCCACCAGCTCTGCCGAACCGGACCCGCCTCCGGCCCTTCAGTGTCCACAGAGGAACTCATGCGGCCCCCAATTCCTTGAGCACCGACGCCACCCGGTCGTTCTCCGACTTCAGGAACGCCCCGAACTCGTCGCCGGTCTGGAACGCGTCCGTCCACCCGTTGAGCCGCATCGCCTCGCGCCACTGCTCGGTGTCGTGCAGCCTGGTGAACAGGCCGATCAGCTTCTCGCGCTCCGCCTCGCTGATGCCCGGCGGCGCGACGATGCCGCGCCAGTTGGTGAAGCTGACGTCCACCCCGGATTCCTGCAGGGTCGGCGCGTCGATGCCCGGCACCCGCTCGGGGCTGGTCACCGCCAGCGCCCGCAGTTCGCCCGCGGCGATCTGGTCGCGGGTCTCGCCGATCCCGGACACGCCGAAGGCCACCTTGCTGCCCAGCACCGAGGCCATCAGCTCGCCGCCACCGTCGAAGGGCACGTAGTTGACGTCCTTGGCGGGCAGGCCGATCGCCCGCGCGGTCAGCATCGGCGCCAGGTGGTCCGGGCCGCCCGGCGACGAACCGCCGCCCACCGGGACCGCGCCCGGGTTGGCCTTCCACGCCGCGATCAGGTCGTGGATGGTCCGGTACGGCGAACCCTTCGCCACCACGATGACGTCGGCTTCCTCGGTCAGCTTCGCGATCGCCGTGGTGTTCTGCAACGACACCGGCGAGTGGTTGGTGTACACCGAGCCCACCACGCCCAGACCCATGGACATCACGAGCGCGCCGTTGCCCGACTCGTTGACCAGTCGGCCGAGCCCGACCGTGCCGCCCGCGCCGGGCAGGTTGAAGACCTCGGTCGGCCCGTTCAGCTCGCTGTCCTCGATCGCCTTCACCGCGGTCCGCGCGGTGATGTCGTAACCGCCGCCGGGAGTGTTGGGCACCATGACCCGCAGACCGCGGATCTGGGTTCCCGCCGCGTCGTCGCGCCCCGAACCCGCCAGGGGCGGCACCAGGAACACCAGCAGTGCCGCTCCCAGCACCGCCAGCGCCACTTTCAGCTTGCGCATCATCACCTCACTGTGATCCCGATCTCGCATCGACCGGGTGGTGGGTGATCATCCCCCGCGCAGCGCGAACCGTCTCGGTTTCGGGCCTATCGGAATTTGTGGAAGTTGTGTAAGCCCGATCCGTTCACGCAGGGCATCCCACCAGTGCTGATGGTGTCACCGTCCGAGCGCCGTGATGTCCGCTGCCGCTGAAGCCGACCGCGCCCCGGGATGGTTGACGACCGGAGACCACCCGGATGGGTAGACTCCGTTCGGCGCATCCGCAGGCCGCCGGACCCCGTGTCCAGGCGGCTGAACAGCGAGGAGTTTTCTGCCATGGGTTCGCTCAGCATCTGGCACTGGCTGGTGGTGCTCGCCGTGGTCGTCCTGTTGTTCGGCTCGGCGAAGCTGCCCCAGCTGGCCCGCTCGGTCGGCCAGTCCGCCCGCGTCCTCAAGGCCGAGGCGCGCGGCATGAAGGCCGACGAGGAAGCGGCCAAGCAGCCCGGTGACAAGCCGCACCAGGACTGACCTCGCGAACAAGAGCTCCCCCGCCGACCGGGTCGGCAGGGGAGCTCTTCGGCGTGCGGGTCAGGCCCGCGCCAGGCTCGCCCCCAGCTGGTCGGCGAGCTTGTTCATGATCTTCGCGTAGCTGGCGTAGCTCATCGGCGCGACCGCGTCCCACTCGACGAAGCGGTCCGCGGCGGCGGCCGGGTGCGCGGCGAAGACCGGGTTCTGCTTCATCTGCTCCGGCTTCATCGACGCCGGCCGGGCGTCCCACAGCAGCACGTCGCCGGGGTAGGCGTTGGCCTTCTCCCAGGACAACCGCTCGAAGTAGCCACCGCCGGCGACGTCCGGGTTGTTCGGCGTGGTGATCGGCAGACCCAGTTCCTTGACGTAGAAGTCCAGATCGGGATTGCGCGCGGGCACCACCACGAAGTACTCCTCCTTGGTGCCGCCCACGGCCAGGATCGACTTGCCCTCGCCGCGCATCTTCGCCCCGATGTCGCGCAGCCGCTGGGCGGCGGCGTGGAAGGCCTCCTCGTCGGCCTTGACCTTCGCCGAGTCGACGTCGGCACCCAGCGCGCGGGCCAGTTCCTTGTACTTGCCGATCGCTTCGGGCAGCGCGATGCCGGACTGCTGCACGCCGACCGTCGGCACGATCCGCTTGACCGCCTCCTCCTGGTCCTCCACCAGGTGCCAGAGACCCGGGAACTCCGCGTACTTGCCGCTGACCAGCAGGTCTGGCTGCAACGAGGTCAGGCGCTCCAGGTTCACCTCGCCGTAGCCGGGGCCGGTGACGTCGGTGACCTGGGCCGGGTCGATGCTGCCCGCCTCCGGTTCGGTCGAACCGTCATCGCGCACCAGCGGGCCGAAGGTGCCCGCGATCGACACGCCGAAGTCCTTGAGCGCGCCGGCCGCCGAGACCTGCGCGACGATCCGCTCCGGGCGGTGCTCGGCGTTTACCACGACACCGCGGTCGTCGGTGTAGGACCAGCTCCCCTCCCCCTGGCCTTCCGGCGCGGGTGAACCGCACCCCGCCAACACGCCGACGGCCAATAACGACGCGGCTGCGGCTCGGATCTTGTGACGCACACCAACCTCCCCATTTCTGTAAGGCTAGGCTAACCTAGCAGCTGATCTCGGGAGGTTTTCGGATGGCAGGTACGCAGACCGTCCAGCACCGGCCGGACTACCGGCTGTTCCCGGTCGAGGTGGCGCGGGTCCAGCGGCTCGGGCCCAGCTTCGTCCGGGTCACCTTCAGCGCCGGGTGCCTGCGCGGCTTCGGCGCCGGTGGCGACGACCAGCGGATCAAGCTGGTGCTGCCGCAGCCCGGCCGCACCCTCGCGGACTTCCCGGACGGCCCGGACTGGTACCAGCAGTGGCTGGCGCAGCCCGACGAGATCCGCCCCACGCTGCGCACCTACACCGTCCGCGCGTTCCGCCCGGACACCGCCGAGCTCGACGTCGACTTCGTGCTGCACGGCAGCGCCGAGGGCCACGGCGGGCCCGCCTCCAACTGGGCCTCCACCGCCCGCCCCGGTCAGCAGATCGGGCTGCTCGGCCCCGACCGCCCCGGCCGCGGGCGTCCGTGGGGCTGCGAGTGGGCGCCCCCGGAATCGGCCAGCCACCTCGTGCTGGCCGGTGACGAGACGGCCGTGCCCGCCGTCGCCTCCATCGTCGAGAGCCTGCCGCCGTGCGCTCGCGGTGTGGTCTGCCTCGAGGTGCCCGAAGAGCTCGACCGCCAAGACTGGCAGGTGCCCGCAGGGGTCGAGGTGCGGTGGTTCTCCCGCTGCGCGGGCGCGCCGCACGGCAAGCTGCTGGAAGAAGGCGTCGCCGCCGCGCTCGCCGAGCTGCACCCGCGATCGGCCTCCGGCACAGCCCAGCTCGACGACATCGACGTGGACACCGAGCCGCTGTGGGAGGTGCCGACCGAGAACACCTCGCCGAGCCGCCTCTACGGCTGGCTGGCCGGCGAGGCAGGCGTGATCAAGCGGCTGCGCCGCATGCTGGTCAGCGATTACGGCGTCCCGAAGCACTCCGTGGCGTTCATGGGCTACTGGCGCGAAGGCCGCAGCTGACCCACTACTGTCGGTGCTCCCCCGTACTGTTCCAGTGACTCCGCCGGCATCTGCGCCGGTGGCATCCTGAAGTCGCAACAGGAGCAGCCGAAAGGGGGATCTCTTGGGCGCCACGATGGTCCTCGAAGATTTCGCCACCGCGACCGACCCGTACCGGCGGGAGCTGCTGGCGCACTGCTACCGGATGCTCGGCTCGCTGCACGACGCGGAAGACCTGGTGCAGGAGACCTACCTGCGCGCCTGGCGGGCCTACGACCGGTTCGAAGGACGCAGCTCGCTGCGCACCTGGCTGTACAAGATCGCCACGACCGCCTGCCTCACCGCGCTGGAGAACCGCAAGCGCCGCCCGCTGCCGACCGGCCTCGGCGGGCCCAGCGAGATGCCCGGCGACGAGCTGGTCGAGCGGCCCGAGATCCCGTGGCTGGAGCCGATCCCGGACTCGGCCCTGGTGGACGACCCGACCGATCCGGCCTCGGTCGTCAGCGCCCGGGAGACCACCAGGCTGGCCTTCGTCGCCGCTCTCCAGCACCTGCCCGCCCGGCAGCGCGCGGTGCTGGTCCTGCGCGAGGTGTTCAGGTGGAAGGCCGCCGAGGTCGCCGAAGTGCTCGGCACCAGCACGGCAGCGGTCAACAGCATCCTGCAGCGCGCCCGCGCGCAGCTCGCCGAGGTCAGACCCTCGCAGGACGACCGGCCCGCCCCGCTGAGCACCACACAGCAGCAGCTGCTGGAGCGCTACGTCGCCGCGTTCGAGGCCAAGGACATCACCGCCATCGTGCAGCTGTTCACCGCCGAAGCGATCTGGGAGATGCCGCCGTTCACCACCTGGGTGCGCGGCCCGGAGCAGATCGGCCGGCTGATCGAGCTCAACTGCCCGGCGGGGCCGGACGACATGCGGCTGCTGGCCACCCGGGCCAACGGCCAGGCCGCGTTCGGGGTCTACCTGCGCGGGGCCGACGGGGTCTTCCGGCCGTTCCAGCTGCAGGTGCTGGAGTTGGAGGACAACGCCGTCGGACACGCGGTGGCCTTCTTCGACCTCAGCCTCTTCCCCGCCTTCGGCCTGCCCGCCACCTACCCGGAACCGCGCGGCTAGCCGAGCGGGTGCGCGGCCAGGAACCCGAGCACCGCGCCCGAGGCCTCCGCGCGCTTCTCCTCGAAGTAGGCGTGCCGGGCCCCGGCCAGGTAGTGCACTTCGGCGCCGGGGATGCGGTCGGCGAGGATCGCCGCGTTGTCCACCGGGCTGAACACGTCGTCGGTGCCGTGCAGCACCAGCGTCGGTGCGGTGATCTGGTCGAGCACCGCCCAGCTGTCGTGGTGGTTGCTGGCGCGCAGGTGCGCGCGGCGGGCGTGACCGGGCATCGGGCCGCCCAGGGTGACGTACGGGCCGGGGTGCTCGCGCACCCATTCCGGGCTGTACATCAGGTCGATCAGGACATCGCGGGCGGCTTGCGCCGACGGCTGCGCCAGCGCGCGGGTGATCTCCGCAGCGGGGCGCAGGCCGTGCACGCCGCCGACGGAGGTGCAGCCCAGGACCAGTGCGCCGATGTGGTCGGCGTAGTCGATGGCCAGCCACTGGGCGACCTTGCCGCCCATGGAAGTGCCGTACACGTGCGCGCGGGCGATGCCGAGCTCGTCGAGGACGCAGATCACGTCGGTGGCGAAGCGGCGGACGCTGTACTCGGCGTCGGCGGGTTTGCCGCTCTGCCCGGTGCCCAGGTAGTCCAGCAGGACCACCTGGTGGTCCGCCTCGAAGTCGGCACGCACGTTGTCCCACCAGTGGTGGGTGTTGGCCTGCCCGCTGAGCAGCACCAGCGGTTCCCCGCTGCCGTGCGTTTCGTAGTAGATCTCGGCTTGGTCAGCGCTTTTCACGAACGGCACGCGCACCATCCTAATGCGCTGTGCTCGGCGGCCCGAGATGCTCTAATCCCGGTATGACGGGATCGGAGCCGATTCGCCTGACCCAGTACGCGCACGGCGGCGGGTGCGCGTGCAAGATCCCGCCCGGTGAGCTGGAAGCCGTGCTGGGCGGCCTGCCGACCACCGTTCCCCGGCCCGGCGCGCAGCTGCTGGTCGGCATGGACACCGGCGACGACGCGGCGGTCGTGCGCGCCGACGGCGGCCCCGGGATCGTGGCCACCACCGACTTCTTCACCCCCGTTGTCGATGATCCGCACGACTGGGGACGCATCGCGGCGGCCAACGCGATGTCCGATGTGTACGCGATGGGCGGCACCCCGATCGTCGCGGTGAACCTGCTCGGCTGGCCCCGCGAGATCCTGCCGTTCGAACTGGCCGCCGAGGTGCTGCGGGGCGGTGCCGAGGTCGCCGCGGCGGCCGGCTGCCACCTCGGCGGCGGGCACAGCATCGACGACCCGGAGCCCAAGTACGGCCTGGCGGTGACCGGGCTGGTCGATCCGGACCGCTTGCTGCGCAACGACACGGCCCGCCCCGGCCAGCCGCTCTCGTTGACCAAACCGCTGGGCATCGGCGTGCTCAACACGCGGCACAAGCGCACCGGGCAACGCTTTCCGCAAGCGATCGAAGCGATGACGACGCTCAACCGGGAGGCGGCGGCTGCGGCGCTGCGGGCGGGCGCGGTGTGCGCCACCGACGTCACCGGGTTCGGGCTGCTCGGCCACCTGTTCAAGATGATGCGCGCTTCGGGGACCTCCGCTGAGATCGACGTCGCCGCGGTGCCGTACCTCGACGGCGCGCGGGACGCAGTGCGCGCCGGTTTCGTCAGCGGCGGGACGCGGCGGAACCTGGACTGGGTGCGTCCGCACCTGGACGCGGGGCGGGCGGCGGAGGAGGACCAGCTGCTGCTCGCCGACGCGCAGACCTCGGGTGGGCTGCTGGTGGTGGGCGAGATTCCCGGTGCGCCGGTGATCGGCCGGGTGCTGCCCGCGTCCGGTGCCGTGCTCGCGCTGCGCTGAGCCGCTGCCCACATCGTGGGCACCGCAGCGGTTTCGTTGACGTTGCGGCGATTCCGGTTCTAGCGTTCACGGTATGGCGCATCCGGTGCAGCTGGTCACCAGGGACCACGTGGACCTCCTCCGGATCATCTCCGCCGCCTGTCCGCGGCGCTGACCGCGCGCACCTCATTTTCTCTTTCCACTGTGGACGAATGACGTCCGCGGTGGCCCACGCCCGCAGGAAGGACGACCTGCAGATGGCACCACCCGAACTGCACCTCGCGGTAGCTCTCGACGGAGCCGGCTGGCACCCGGCAGCCTGGCGGCGGCCGCAAGCCCGGCCCGCCGAGCTGTTCAGCGCCCGGTACTGGGTCGATCTCGCGCTGGAAGCCGAGCGCGGACTGCTCGACCTCATCACCTTCGAAGACGCCCTGGGCCCGCAGTCCAGCCGCGACGACGGGCCCGACGACCGCACCGACCAGGTGCGCGGACGGCTCGACGCGGGCCTGATCGCCGCGCGCGTGGCGCCGCGGACCCAGCGCATCGGCCTCGTGCCCGGCGTCGTGATCACCCACACCGAGCCGTTCCACATCTCCAAAGCCGTCGCCAGCCTCGACTACATCAGCAACGGACGAGCGGGGTGGCAGCCGAAGGTGTCCGGGCTGCGCAGCGAGGCAGCGCACTTCGGCCGCCGCGAAGTGCACACCGCCGAGCTGTTCGACGAGGCCGCCGACCACGTCGAAGTGGTGCGCAGGCTGTGGGACAGCTGGGAGGACGACGCGGAGATCCGCGACGTGGCGACCGGCCGGTTCATCGACCGCGCCAAGCTGCACTACATCGACTTCGCCGGGAAGTGGTTCGACGTCAAGGGGCCGTCCATCACTCCCCGACCACCGCAGGGACAGCCGCTGGTCACCGCGCTGGCCACCGATTCGGCCGGGCACCGCTTCGCCGCGCGTGCCGCCGACGTCGTGTTCACCACGCCCCACGACGTCGAGCAGGCACGGCTCGTCGAATCCCGCATCCGCGCCGAGCAGGCCGAAGCCGGTCGCGAGCAGGACCGGCTGCACGTCTTCGGCGACATCGCGGTGTTCCTCGGCGCGGACGCGGCTGATCGGAAAGCGGGGCTGGACGAGCTCGACGGCGCGGAGTACACATCGGACGCTCCGGTCTTCACCGGCACCGCAGCCGAGCTCGCCGACCGGTTGCAGGCCTGGTCGGCGGCAGGGCTCACCGGGTTCCGGTTGCGGCCGGGCGCGATCCCGGAGGACCTGACCGCGATCACCCGCGAACTCGTGCCGGAGCTGCAGCGGCGCGGGCTCTTCCGCACCTCCTACGACACCGGTTCGCTGCGCGGGCGGCTCGGACTGCCCCGCCCCGCCAGCCGGTACGCCACGACATCCGGAGGACGTCCGTGAGCAAGCAGATCCACCTCGCCGCCCACTTCCCCGGGGTCAACAACACCACGGTGTGGAGCGATCCGCGATCGTTGAGCCAGATCGAGTTCTCCTCGTTCGAGCACCTCGCCCGCACCGCCGAGCGCGCCAAGTTCGACTTCCTGTTCCTGGCCGAGGGGTTGCGGCTGCGCGAGCAGGGCGGCGAGATCTACGACCTGGACGTGGTGGGCCGGCCGGACACCTTCACCGTGCTGGCCGGGCTCGCCGCGGTCACCGAGCACCTCGGGCTGGCAGGCACCATCAACTCGACGTTCAACGAGCCCTACGAGGTGGCGCGGCAGTTCGCCAGCCTCGACCACCTCTCCGGCGGCCGGGCCGCCTGGAACGTGGTGACCTCCTGGGACGCGTTCACCGGGGAGAACTTCCGGCGCGGCGGCTTCCTGCCCGAGGACCAGCGCTACGAGCGCGCCGAGCGGTTCCTGCGCACCGCGTGGGAGCTGTTCGACTCCTGGCGCGGTGACGAGATCGTCGCCGACAAGGAGGCCGGCGTCTTCCTCACCGATCCGCTCGCCGGATCGTTCGCGCACCGGGACGCGCACTTCGACATCGCAGGCCGGTTCAACGTGCCGCGCAGCCCGCAGGGCAGGCCGGTGATCTTCCAGGCCGGGGATTCCGACGCCGGGCGGGAGTTCGCCGCCTCCGCCGCCGATGCCATCTTCACCGGGCACGGAACCCTCCAGGCGGGCAAGGACTTCTACGCCGACGTCAAGCGCAGGCTGCCGGGGCACGGCCGGTCGCGCGAGGAACTGCTGGTGTTCCCGGCGACGACGGTGGTGCTCGGCGACACCGACGCGGAAGCCCACGAGCACGCCGCGCACATCCGCCGGCAGCAGGTCAGCGGGCAGACCGCGATCCGGTTCCTGGAGCAGCTCTGGAACCGCGATCTCAGCGCGCTGGATCCCGACGGCCCGCTGCCGGACTTCGACCCGGAGCCGGGCGAGAACACCATCGCGAAGGGCCGCGCCAGCGTGCGCAGGCACCGCGATCCGGTCGCCACCGCACGTCAGTGGCGCGAGCTGGCCGAGGCCAAGCAGCTGTCCATCCGCGAGCTGATCATCGAGGTGACCGCCCGCCAGTCGTTCATCGGCACCGCCTCGCGCGTGGCGGCGGAGATGAACAGGTTCGTGCAGGAGGACGCCTGCGACGGTTTCATCCTCGTCCCGCACCTCACCCCGGGCGGCCTCGACGAGTTCGCGGACGCGGTGGTGCCGCTGCTTCAGGAACGCGGCGTGTACCGCACGGAGTACCCGGGCGGGACGTTGCGCGACAACCTCGGTCTCCCACCGCTGCGGAATCCGCGGCGCAGTAACAGGAACGCCTCATGAGCCGGTCCGATCGGAGGTCGCACTGATGCCCGTCCCGCTCTCGATCCTCGACCTCGCACCGATCTCCTCCGGGAGCGGCGCCGCGGATGCACTGCACAACACCATCGACCTCGCCCGCCGCGCCGAACAGCTCGGCTACCAGCGGTACTGGGTCGCCGAGCACCACCTCACCCCGGGCGTGGCCTCGTCCGCACCAGCGGTGCTGATCGCGCTGATCGCCGGGGCGACCGGCCGGATCCGGGTCGGCTCGGCGGCGGTGCTGCTGGGCCAGCACTCGCCGCTGGTGGTCGCCGAGCAGTTCGGCACCATCGCCCAGCTGCACCCGGACCGGGTGGACCTCGGCCTCGGCCGGTCCGCGCCGAACCGCTCGGGAGACCTGGCGCGCCGCTTCGCCGAGGGCACCGACGCACCCTCGCAGGTCGTGGACGGGCTGCTGATCCCGTCGAAGCCGAAGGGCCTGGCCAAGTCCGAGCGGCTGCTGTCGCGCATCGCCGAGCAGCAGCGGCTGGTCGGAAGCCCGGCGGAGGCGCTGGACTACCGGACGCAGGTCGGCCAGATCCTGCAGTACCTCACCGGTGGTTTCCGCGACAGCGCGGGCGAACCGCTGCACGCCAATCCCGCGGAAGGCGCGGACCTGGACGTGTGGGTCCTCGGTTCCAGCGCCGGGGAGAGCTCGGCGACCGCCGGAGCGCTGGGACTGCCGTTCGCGGCGAACTACCACGTCAGCCCGTCGACGGTGCTGGAATCGGTGGCGGCGTACCGGCGCGACTTCATCGCGTCGACCAGGCTGAAGCGACCGTACGTGGTGGTCTCGGCGGACGTGGTGGTCGCCGATTCCGGGGAGGCCGCCCGCGAATTGGCCGCGCCCTACGCGCCGTGGGTGCACAGCATCCGCGCCGGGGCGGGCGCGATCCCGTTCCCCAGCCCGGCGGAGGCCGCCGCGTTCCAGTGGAGCGACCAGCAGCGTGAACTGGTCGCCGACCGGGTGGACACGCAGTTCGTGGGCACTCCGGACGTCGTGGTGCGCGGCCTGGAGACCCTGCGCGAGGCCACCGGCGCGGACGAGCTGGTGATCACCACGATCACCCACGACCACACCGATCGGGTGCGCTCCTACGAGCTGCTGGCCAAGGCGTGGCAGGCGGCCTAGCCGCGGCCGATGAACGGCATCGCGGTGGCGGTGATCGTCAGGAACTGGACGTTCGCCGACAGCGGTAGCCCGGCCATGTAGAGCACCGCTTCGGCGACGTGCCGGGCGTCGAAGGTCGGTTCCGGGCGGATCGTGCCGTCCGCCTGGGCCGCACCGGTGGCGATCCCGGAGGTCATCTCGGTGGCGGCGTTGCCGATGTCGATCTGCCCGCAGGCGATGTCGTACGCGCGGCCGTCCAGCGAGATCGACTTGGTCAGCCCGGTGATCGCGTGCTTGGTCGCGGTGTAGGCGACGCTGCGCGGCCGCGGGCTGTGGGCGGAGATCGAGCCGTTGTTGATGATCCGCCCGCCGCGCGGCTGCTGCTCCTGCATGATGCGGAAGGCGTGCTGGGCGCAGAGGAACGAACCGGTCAGGTTGACCTGCACGACGTCCTGCCAGTCGGCGCTGGAAAGCTCACCGACGGATCCGGCGGCACCGAAGGTGCCCGCGTTGTTGACCAGCAGGTCCACCCGGCCCCACTCGTCGCGCACGCCGTCGAACAGCGCGGCGACCGAGTCGGGATCACCGACGTCGGTGGGCACTGCCAGGGCCGCCGCGGAGCCCTGCGCGGTCTCCTGCAGCGGTTCGAGGCGCCGTCCGGCCAAGGCCACCCGGTACCCGGCGTCGAGCAGCGCCCGCGCGATCTCCCGGCCCACGCCGGAGCCCGCACCGGTCACCACCGCTACTCGCATCTCGCTCATCTGCCCTCCCGGTCGTGGATGTCGGCGGCCCGCTCATTGATACCCGAGCGGGCCGCCGACCCACCGGTCAGGCCCCGGCTTCGCGCAGCAGGATGTCGACTGCCGCGTCGTTGCGCTGGGTCTCCCGCTCGATCACCTCGTCGGGCGGGTAGAAGCCGTCGATGCCGCCGCTGGAGGGGTACATCTCGAAGGTGAAGGACAGGATCTTGTGCTTGCCCCACATCCAGTCGTTGACGCTGCCGTCGGTGACGTAGAGGTCGCTGGACTGCTGCGGGGTGTAGCCGTTGGTGCGGGCCATCTCGGTGCCGATCCGGGCGAACCGGTCGTACTCCGCCCTGGTCATGCCCTCGGCCACGTCGTTGTAGGTGTAGCCGTAGGGCCACAGGACCAGTTCCGAGAAGGTGTGGAAGTCGATGTGCGCCTTGATCTGCTGCGCACCGCCGACCACGCGGGAGTCGACGAACCGAGCCAGCGCGCTGGGCTCCGGTGCCGAGAACGGCGCGGTGCCGCGGTAGGTGTCGGAAGTCGGGTTGCCGCTGGAACCGCCGCAGCAGCCCCACTTGTAGCCCCAGTTGCGGTTGGTGTCGGTGCCGCTGCCCTGCCGGTTCTTCCGCCAGCCCTGGTACCGGCCGGAAGCGACGTCGTAGATCGAGCCGTCCGGGTTGGAGACCGGCACGATCCAGATCTCGCGGCTGTCGACGACCTCCTTGATGGCCGGGTCGGTCGCGTAGCCGTCGGTGAACCGGTTGATGATGCGCAGGCACATCTCGGTGGTCAGGTGCTCCCGCGCGTGCTGGTTGCAGCTGAACAGCACCTCCGGCTCGGCCTCGTCCGCCGCGACGTTCCCGCTGATCTTCAGGATCGGGATGTCGCGGCCTTCGAAGGACTTGCCGACGCTGGACTTCGCGGCGATGTCACCGTGGTCGGCGACGGCCTTGTCGAGGACCTGGTTGACCTCGGCGAAGTCGTGGTACCCCTGGTCATTCGGCGGGAAGGCGGTCGTGCCCGGGCCGGCCTCCCGGTCGAGGTTGAGCTTCTGGAGAGCGCTGACGACGTCCTGCTGCGCCTGCAGCACGAACCCGTCGGCGCGCAGCCGCTCGGCCTGCTCCGGGGTGGCCTCGACGGTCGCCGTGTTCCCGGTGACGGACAGGACCTGCGCGCCACTGCTGTTGATCGCGGTCCTGCTGCGGCTGTCGGTGTCCGGCACGGTGTAGACCGCAGTGCCGCGCGCAGCGGTGACCGGAGCAGCCGCCGGATCATCGGTCGCGGCCGAAACACCGGCTTGGGCGACGGGCAGCAGGAGGCAAGCAGCGGCCGCAATCGTCACTGCGGTGCGCCGTGAACTGAACATCGGAACTCCGATCGATCAGCGGTCGTGGGAGTTCCGAATCTGGCGGACGACCACACCCGCCGCCACCAGCGAAAGTGGCATTTCGGCTGGTGCTGGTTCCCAGTTGGCCGGGGTAAAACGGGAACGTGCCGGGGTTCGTCCGGGGGTATCACGGGGGTGTTCTTCGGTTTCCTGGGCGTGGGATCACGGGGTTTCGCGGTCGATGGCGGGTGGTCTGGGCGGAGCCTTTGATGGCTTGTGTCGTATTGCGGCTGGTTGGGGCTTTTTCTGTTGTGTTGTGGTGGGGGTCATCCCCGTGGTTTGGGGGATTGTGGGGGCTGTGATCCGGATGTCAAGCCCGGCCTGGCGGCCGCCCCTTCGGGGTTGGCAGGCTTGACATCCGGACCACAGCCCCGTTTTGGCTTTATGTCACGGGGATGACCCGGTATGGAACGGACCCCGCCATCTTGGACACCTTGCGGGGAGCGTGGTGGCCGAGTCCTCTGCCGGTTTAGTCGTGGGTTGCTCCGCCACCGGCAGGTCGTGTGCCGGGTCGCTGTGGTGTGCGGGCTGGCGGTTTGGGCTTCTGGGGTCTGGCTGTCGACCGACCGACCGGCCTTAGTCGTCGACGCAGCAGCGAAAACCAGTGCAGTCCTAACAGGACAGTAGCGAATTCACGTTTCTGTGCGGGCAAAGGCCACCGACACGCCGATCATTGACCTTCCAATATTTGCGGCTTCTGGTACCAGCTAAGGATTTTCGTGTTTTAGCCGTGTTGTGATCACCTGATTGTGCGACGGTTATTCGCTCGAAACCACGTTCGATTCTTGAGAGAATTGATGCATGACACCGCTGATGACCACCCAGGACGCGACGCCCGCCGCTGGCGCGGGTGCGGTCGTGTCCGCCTTGCCCGCGTGGGACATGCCCACGCCGGGCGGGTCGTGCCCGCCTGCGGTGACCTCCCTGACCGATGAGGAACTCGCGACCCGGATCGGTGAGGTGGAACGGCAGATTCGTCAGGCGCGGATGGAGCAGCTGCGGTTGATCGCCGAGGCCGACCGCCGCCGCCTGCACGCCGCTCGTGGTGTGCGCTCCACGCAGGTGTGGCTGAAGAACCTGCTCAACATCGACGGCCAGGACGCCACGAACCGTGTCCGTATCGCCACCGCCACCTTGCCGAACACCGGTGAGGACACCGACAACGCCGCTGGTGTCGCTGGGCCGGAGGTTGCGCTACCGGCGACCGGACAAGCACTCGGTGAGGGTGTGATCGGGCTGGAGCACGCGCGGGTGATCTCCCGCTGTGTGTCCCGGCTGCCTGAGCACGCCCAGCACCGTGCCGGTGAGGTGGAACGGTTGTTGGTGGAGAACGCCTGCCGTCAGTGCCCCCGTGATCTGGCCAAGCTGGCCGACCGGGTGCGCTACATGCTCGACGCCGACGGTGCCGTCGCGGACGAGCAGGCCCAGTTCGAATCCCGAGAACTGCACTACGCCACCGCCCGCGACGGAATGCTGGTCATCAAAGCCCGCCTGGACCGCGAGACCGGGGCGAAGTTCGTCACCGCCCTGCGCCCCCTGGCCGCGCCGCGCCCGGAAACCGACGGGGTCAAGGACCCCCGCACGGTCGGGCAACGCAACGCCGACGGCCTGGCCACCCTGCTCGACCTCGTGCTCGACACCGACGGAATGCCCCGCACCGGTGGGCAGAAGCCGCACCTGACCGTCACCATCGACTACACCGACCTGAAAAACCAGCTCCCCACCACCACCAACGGCGAGATCATCACCCCCGCTGGTGGGGCGGGGATGCTGGAAGGCACCGGCCAGTACCTCAGCCCGCACACCATCCGCAGGATCGCCTGCGACTGCGAGGTCCTGCCCATGGTCCTCGGCAGCGACAGCCTGCCTTTGGACGTGGGGGCATCGCAGCGGACCGCACCGACGCATATCCGTGCCGCGCTGCTGGCCCGCGACGGCGTCTGCGCCTTCCCCGAATGTGACCACCCGGCCGGAACGCCGCAGGCCCATCACATCGTGCACTGGGTCGACGGCGGCCCCACCAGCGCGGAGAACATGGTGATGCTGTGTGCCCATCACCACCGCACCATCCACAACCACCACTGGCACATCCAACTCGACCACGGCCACCCGGTATTCACACCACCGGCAAACGTGGACCCGGCACGCACACCCCGGTCTGGCGGGAAAGCCCAACCCGCCACACACCGCCACGCCCTCCGCCGCCTGAACACACCACCGGAGAGCGGGCCGCCAGAGGCTCCACCCTTGGCGAGAACCTGATCACCTCACCCGGCCCCCTGGGTGGGGCACCCCGCCCTGCCCACCTCCCGGCCAGCCGACAGTTCCGGAAGAACGACACGCCGCCAGGCGACCTCCACCCACCACCAACACCCGAACACCACGACACCCACACCACAAAACCCCGAAAGCCCAACCCAGCGAGGAAAGGGAACCCACCGATGACGAACCGACCCACCACCGCCCAGCCCACAACGGCCAGCACCACTGCTCTCCGCCGCAACCCCGCGATCAACGGCCAGCCCGCGCGGCACGGCAACCCCGCACACCACCTGCCGGTGACGGAGCAACCCACGACTAAACCGGCAGAGGCCCCGGCCACCCACACGCCGCGATCCGCCGTCAACAAACGGGGTCCGTTCCATACCGGGTCATCCCCGTGACATAAAGCCAAACAGGGGCTGTGGTCCGGATGTCAAGCCTGCCAACCCCGAAGGGGCGGCCGCCAGGCCGGGCTTGACATCCGGACCACAGCCCCCACAATCCCCAAACCACGGGGATGACCCCCACCACAACACAACAACACCCGTAGCACGCACCTTGAAAACACAAGAGCGGAAACCAAAACCGACCACGGCAACCGGACTACCCGACCAACGCATTCGACGTCACGTAGCACAAGAGCGACGCCCGACCGAGAACGCCAACTTGGCAAGCAATCATCGGGTCGAGATGACCACGCCGAACGCTCAGAAGTCGCCACCGGATCGAGCAGCGGTAACGGCCCGGTGCAACGTCTCCGGCGTACCAAAGCCACCTGCCTTGGTGATCACGTAACCAGGCTGAGGCTCAGTACGCGCCAGCACCACACCAGGTTCGAGTTCGTTCAGCAAACGCAAACCGGTGACGCCTCGGCGGCTCAGCACGGCGCGCGCGGTCTCGCCACCGGTGAGGACGAGCAGTGCCGCTCCACTGGTCGCGGGAGCGCACACCTCGGCGAGAGCGGTGTTCAGCCTACGGGCAACGGTGACGTCGACCGGGCCGTCCAAGGTGACCACTACGTCGCCCGTCTTGAGTGCGTCACGAACCTGATCGGACATTCGCGCGAGAGCTGCGGCGTTGGCATCGAGGAGGTTGCGCACCGATAACCGGCGGATGTGCGGGAAGTGCTCGCCCAAGAACTCGGCCTGCTCTCGGGAGACCCCGTTGGCACTGCCGACCACGGCGAGCGCGTTCCCGTTCACCGGCGGTGGCGGATCCACTTCGCGTCCCGGTCGCAACTGCTCGGCCAACGCGTCGGCCAAGCCTGCCGAGCCCACCCAGCAGGGTTGGTTCGGTGCCGCCATCCCCGCCGTGACCACCGCTCGGAGGTCGCTTTCCGACACCGCGTCGCAGACGACCACATCGACCTCGGCCAGCAGTTCGGCCAGGCGGGTTCGCAGGGCTGCCGCGTTCCCCCGGATCGAGGCCAGCGCCACGTGCTTCACCGCGAGCGGTTTGAGCGTCGAGGCGATGTCGGTCGGCGGCTCGGTCTGCTCCGCAGCCCACGCCTCGGTGTGGTGCAAGGGAATTCCGTTGATGTGAACCACACCACCGAGGACCGTTCGCCCGGTCGCCGGCGAGGCCGGGCAGAGCAGCACGCCCGCGCCATCGGCATGGGCCACGATCGCACCGATCTCCGCCGCCAGGTTGCCGCGCAAGGTCGAGTCGATCTTCTTGAACACCACTCGTCCCTCGGCGTGACCGCGCAGGGCCGCGGCCACCCGCTCCGCCGCGCGCTCCGGAGTCGCGTGCCTGCTGTCCGTGTCCGCGACGAACACCTCGGCGTCCCCGGTGTCGTCCAGAGCAAGCAACGTGCGCATTTCGCGCAACGCGAAGGGAACACCCGAGTCACCTGCGCCACTGAGGTCGTCCGCCACAACCAGCACTCGCGATCCCATGGTCACCTGCTTTTCTGTTCGCCACAGCGCAATTCGGCCATCCGCCACTACCCCGCCGCGGCGCCTCGATCACCATAGACAAGGCTGCGCGATCCGCGCAATGCTGCGCATTCCAGCGTTCGGAACACGCAACGGAGTCAGGGGCGACCAGCACGCCCGAGCGGCTGCGGTATGGTCTTGAATTCGGCAGCGGACTTTCCACGCGGCACCTGCTCCCGCTGCCCAGTTCGAGGTTCCGCTGAGCCTCCGGCCGCGATCGCCAACAGGAAGAGCTTCCACCAGTCCCACACCGCGCCCGCCGTCGACGCTCCTGACGCCGTCCGGTCCTGTGGCGCCGTTCCACTTTTCCTTCCTGTACGGACGCTGTGCGCCGTCTGCGCGTGGTCGAAGCAGGGAGCCCGCTTCCACTGGAGTCCCGCTCATGGCGCAAGCCAACTCACCATCGTCCCCTCCTGATCGGCTGGGCACGGTCTTCTACACCTCGGTGGCGCTCTGCGCCCTGTTCGTGCTGTGGGCCACGCTGTTCACCGACAGCCTCGACGCCGTCACCAAGACCGCGCTGAACTGGATCACCGGCTCCTTCGGCTGGGTCTACCTGGTGGCGAGCCTGGCCATGCTCGGCTTCCTGGCGCTGCTGGCGTTCAGCCGCTTCGGCCGCATCCGGCTCGGCGCGGACGACGACCGGCCGGAGTTCAGCACGGTCAGCTGGCTGGCGATGATCCTGGCCGCCGTGATGGGCATCGGCCTGGTCTCCTACGGGGTGTCGGAACCCATCGCCCACTTCGCCGACCCGCCGCACGACCTGGCCCAGCCGGGCAGCAAGCACGCCGCCGTGGTCGCGATGCAGCACTCCTTCTTCGACTGGGGCCTGCACGCCTGGGCGATCTTCGCGGTGTTCGGCATCGCGCTGGGCTACTCGACCCACCGCAAGGGCCGCAAGGGCCTGATCAGCCCGATGCTGCGGCCGCTGCTGGGCGATCGCGTCGAAGGCCCGCTCGGCAAGGCGATCGATGTGCTGGCGATCTTCGCGACGCTGTTCGGCACGACCACCTCGCTGGGTCTGGGCGCGCTGCAGATCAACGGCGGCCTGGCCCGGGTGTTCGGCGCCTCCGGCGGCACCGGCACGCAGGTCGCGATCATCGCCGTGGTCACCCTGCTGTTCACGATCTCCGCGATCACCGGCCTGCACAAGGGCATCCGCTTCCTCAGCGAGACGAGCATGGGGCTGACGGTGGTGCTGTTCGGTTTCGTGCTGGTGCTCGGGCCGACCGGGTTCGTGTTCAACCTGCTGGTCGAGTCGCTGGGCCAGTACGCGGGCGACTTCATCCCGATGAGCCTGCGCACCGGCACCTTCGGCGAACTGGAGTGGATGCAGAGCTGGACCTACTTCATGCTCGCCTGGTGGATCTCGTGGGGCGCCTTCGTCGGGGTGTTCCTGGCCCGCATCTCCAAGGGCCGCACGATCCGCGAGTTCGTGCTGGCCGTCCTCGGCGTGCCCAGCGCGGTGTTCTTCCTCTGGTTCACCGCCTTCGGCGGATCGGCGATCTTCCACGACGCGTTCCGCGGCGGCCGGATCGCCGAGGCCGCGGCGGAGGACTCCAACAACGCGATCTTCGCCATGCTTGAAACGCTGCCGTGGCCCGCGGTCACATCGGTGATCGCGATGGCGCTGGTCCTGCTGTTCTTCATCTCCGGGGCGGACGCCAACACCTTCGTGCTGAGCATGCTCTCCTCCGGCGGCACACCCCGGCCACGCGCATCGGTGCTGACCCTGTGGGGCGCGCTGACCGGGTTGACCGCGATCGTGCTGCTGCTCGCGGGCGGCCTGGACGCCCTCCAGAACACGGTGATCGTCACAGCCGCACCGTTCGTGCTCGTCATGATCGCGCTGGCGGTATCGCTGTGGCGGGAGTTGCAGAAGGATCCGCTGTTCTCGCCCGAGGTCGAACGGGAGCCGGTCGCGACAGGGGCGAAGGACCCGACCGACTGATCGGCTTCCACCTGCGGTTATGGTGTTCGGACCCGGCCTGCGAGCCATCGAACGTTGGGAGCCGCAATGGCTGAACCGCACGGCATCGACCACTTCGACGCGACCTTCGCCCGCGATCTCATCTGGGCGCAGCGGTTGCGCGAACAGCTCGCAGACCTGCCGACCACCACCTGCGAGGAGCCGGAGCAGGTCGACTGATCACCCGGGCCCGGCCGGTTCCTCGTCGGTGGCGAGACCGGCCGGCAGGTGCTCGGAGAGCAGGTCCAGCAGTTCGTTCACGTCGACCGGTTTGGTCATGCACTCGGTGGCCCCGGCGGCGAGGCTCTGCTCCCGGTCGCCCTTCATCGCCTTGGCGGTGACGGCGATGATCGCCAGGTTCCGGTGGCGCGGCATCTGCCGGATGATGCGGATGGTGGCGTTGCCGTCCATCTCCGGCATCATCACGTCCATCAGCACGATCGCGACGTCCCCGTGCTTGTGCAGCGCGTTGAGCCCGGCCACCGCGTTGTCCGCGGACACCACCTGCAGGCCGTGCTGCTCCAGGAGCGCCGTGATCGCCTGGACGCTGCGGTCGTCGTCGTCGACGACCAGCACCTTCTCGCCGTTGAACCGCACTGACGTGTGCCCTTCCGGTTCGGCGGGGCGCCGCGGGTGCTGGTGGCCTTCCTGCCTGCTCAGCTCGGTGGAGCGCAGCGGCGGGTCGATGCCCTCGGCCGACACGTCCAGGCTGCTCTCCGCCTCGGACGGCGGGTGGGCCCGGGCGACCGGGCGCTCCGGCTCGGCCGATTGGGTCTCCACCGGCAGGTAGAGGGTGAAGGTGCTGCCCTCGCCGGGTTCGCTGCGCACCTGCAGCTCGCCGCCGAGCAGGGCGGTCAGCTCGCGGCTGATCGACAGGCCCAGGCCGGTGCCGCCGTACTTGCGGACGGTGGTGCCGTCCACCTGCTGGAAGGCCTCGAAGATCAGGGTCAGCTTGTCGGCCGGGATGCCGATGCCGGTGTCGCGGACCGAGAACGCCACCCGCAGGCCGGCCCGCCGCAGGCTCTGCGCGGTGACCTCGGTGGACTGCGCCAGGCGGACCCGCAGTTCGACGCGTCCCTTGTCGGTGAACTTCACCGCGTTGGACAGCAGGTTGCGCACGATCTGCTCCAGCCGGTTGCGGTCGGTGCGCACCGTGGGCGGCACCGACGGCGCCACGATCACTTCGAAGTCCAGTCCCTTGTCCGCCGCCAGCGGCCGGTACAGCGACTCGACGTGCGCGGCGAGGTCGGCCAGTTCCACGTCCTCCGGCAGCAGGTGCATCTGCCCGGCTTCCACCTTGGACAGGTCGAGCACGTCGTTGATCAGCTGCAGCAGGTCGGTGCCCGCCTGGTGCACGGTCTTGGCCAGGTCGATCTGCTGCGGGGTGAGGTTGCCCTCCATGTTGTCGGCGAGCAGCTTGGCCAGGATCAGCACGCTGTTGAGCGGCGTTCGCAGCTCGTGCGACATGTTCGCCAGGAACTCCGACTTGTAGGCCGAGGCCTGCGACAGCTGCCGGGCCCGCTCCTCCAGTTCCTGCCGGGCCTGCTCGATCTCGATGTTCTTGAGCTCGATGTCGCGGTTGCGGCTGGCCAGCAGCGCGGCCTTCTCCTCCAGTTCGGTGTTGGAGCGCTGGAGTTCGGTCTGCTGCTGCTGCAACTGCTCGGAGCGGGCCTGCAGCTCCTTGGCCAGGTGCTGGGACTCGTCCAGCAGCGCTTCGGTGCGCGAGTTGGCCACGATGGTGTTGACGTCGACGCCGATGGTCTCCTTGAGCCGTTCCAGGAGGTCCAGGTGCACCGGGGTGAACTCGGTGACGGAGGCGAGCTCGATGACCGCCAGCACCTCCCCTTCGAACAGCACCGGCACGATCGCCACGTTCGTCGGGGTCATCTCGCCGAGTCCGGTGCCGATCCGGATGTGGCCCGGTGGCGCGTTGTTCACCACGATCGACCTGCGGTCGACGGCGGCCTGGCCGACGAGCGACTCACCGGGCTCGAAGCGCAGCGTCCGGCCGTTGCCCGGCGGGCGTCCGTAGCCCGCTGTGCGCTCCAGGACAGTACGGCCGTCCTGGCTGGTACGGCGCAGGAAGAAGGCGGCGTACTGCGCCGCGACCAGCGGCGTCAGCTCGCTCATGATCAGCTGCGCGAGCGCGTCCAGGTCGTGCTGGCCCTGCATCAACGCCGACATCCGGGCCAGGTTGGTCTTGAGCCAGTCCTGCTCCTGGTTGTCCCGGGTGGTCTCCTTCAGGTTGTTGATCATGGCGTTGATGTTGTCCTTGAGCTCGGCCACCTCCCCCGAGGCGTCGACGGTGATCTGCCTGGTGAGGTCGCCTTCGGTGACCGCGGTGGCCACCTGCGCGATGGCGCGGACCTGGGTGGTGAGGTTGCCCGCCAGCCGGTTGACGCTGTCGGTGAGCCGCTGCCAGGTGCCGGAGACGTCGGCGACCTCGGCCTGGCCGCCGAGCTTGCCCTCGGTGCCGACCTCGCGGGCCACCCTGGTGACCTCGGAGGCGAAGGCGGAGAGCTGGTCGACCATCGTGTTGATCGTCTCCTTGAGCTCCAAGATCTCGCCGCGGGCGTCCACGTCGATCTTCTTCGACAGATCGCCGCGGGCCACCGCGGTGGTCACCTGCGCGATGTTGCGCACCTGGTTGGTCAGGTTGCGGGCCATGATGTTGACGTTGTCGGTGAGGTCCTTCCAGGTCCCCGCCACCCCGTGCACCCGAGCCTGACCACCGAGGATGCCTTCGGTGCCGACCTCGCGGGACACGAGGGTCACCTGCTCGGCGAACGCGCGCAGCGTCTCGACCATCCCGTTGATCGTCCCGGCCAGCGCGGCGACCTCGCCCTTGGCCTCCACGGTGATCTTCTTCGACAGGTCACCCCCGGCCACCGCGGTGGCCACCTGCGCGATGCTGCGCACCTGGTTGGTCAGGTTGTCGGCCATGATGTTGACGTTGTCGGTGAGGTCCTTCCAGGTCCCCGCCACCCCGTGCACCCGAGCCTGACCACCGAGCTTGCCCTCGGTGCCCACTTCGCGGGCCACCCTGGTGACCTCGTCGGCGAAGGCCGAGAGCTGGTCGACCATCGTGTTGATCGTGTTCTTGAGCTCCAGGATCTCGCCGCGGGCGTCCACGTCGATCTTCTTCGACAGGTCACCGCGGGCCACCGCGGTGGCCACCTGCGCGATGCTGCGCACCTGGTTGGTCAGGTTGCGGGCCATGAAGTTGACCGAGTCGGTCAGGTCGCGCCAGGTCCCGGCCGCACCGGGCACCTCCGCCTGACCGCCGAGCCGTCCCTCATTGGCCACCTCGCGGGCCAGCCGGGTCACCTCGTCGGCGAAGGCCGAGAGCTGGTCGACCATCGTGTTGATGGTCTCCTTGAGCTCCCGGGTCTCGCCGGAGACCTCGACGGTGATCTTGCGGCTGAGGTCGCCGGCCGCGACGGCCTTCGCGACGTGGGAGATGTCGCGCACCTGCCCGGTCAGGTCGGCGGACATGCCGTTGACCGAATCGGCCAGGTCCCGCCAGGTGCCCAGCAGGCCGGGCACCTTCGCCTGGCCGCCGAGCTTGCCCTCGGTGCCGATCTCCCGCGCCACCCGGGTGATCTCCTCGGCGAACAGCGAGAGCTGGTCGAGCATCTCGTTGACCGCCGCGCTCAGCCCGGCCATCTCGCCGGGCAGCTGCCCGTCGGATTCCCGGCGCGGCATCCGCTGCGTGAGGTCACCGCGGGTGAGCGCGTCGAGCACTCGGTTGAGCTCCGCCACCGGCGCCAGCAGGCTGCGCACCATGCCGTTGACGGCGTTCGCGGCGAGCGCCCAACCGCCCTGGCCGACGCCGTCGAAGTCGATGGGCGTGATCGGCCACTCGCCGCGGTCGGAGGCGGCGCTGATCCGCTGGAGTTCTCCGACCAGCAGCTGGTTGCGCTCGGCCAGTTCGTTGAACGCGGTGGCGATCTCGCCGACCAGGCCGCCGCCGGAGGACACCAGGCGACGCCGGAAGTTGCCGTCCCGCAGCTCCTGCAGCGCCATCGCCAGCCTGGTCAGCAGCGCGTCCTCGCTCATCCGCGGTGCGGCCACCAGTTCCGCGGCCGCGACGTCCGGCGGTCGTGACGACATGACGGCCTCCCGCCGCACCAGCTCAGCGCTTGTTTCGCGAATCCCGGTCGAGGCGCAGTTCGGTGGCCAGCACGGCCGCCTCGCTGCGGTGCCGCATGGCCAGCTTGGCCAGCATCTGGGACACGTAGTTCTTGATGGTCTTCTCGGCGAGGAACATGCGCTTGGCGACCTCGCGGTTGGTGAGGCCTTCACCGATCAGTTCCAGCACCTGCCGTTCGCGAGCGGTCAGCACGCGCAGCGGGTCGGCCTCCTGCTGTTCCTTGCGCAGCCAGGTCAGCATCGCCTCGGTCTTCTGCGGGCTCAGCAGCGACCGGCCGGCCCCGGCCGTGCGGATGGCGCTGACCAGCTCCTGGCTGACCACGCCCTTGAGCACGAACCCGGCGGCACCGGCCATGATCGCGTCCATCAGCGCTTCGTGGTCGTCGAAGGAGGTGAGCATCAGGCAGCGCAGCTCGGGCAGCTGCGACTGCAGTTCCCGGCACAGCTCGACGCCGTTGCCGTCGGGCAGCCGCACGTCGAGGACCGCGACGTGCGGCTCGGCTCTGGGCACCCAGGCCAGTGCTTCGGCAACGCTGGAGGCCTCGCCGACCAGTTCCAGGTCGTCCTCGGCAGCCACCAGCGCAGCGATGCCGCGGCGGATCACATCGTGGTCGTCGACCACGAACACCCGTGTCGTCATCCAGCTCCGCCCCCTTCACCGACTCGCAGGGAGGCATTGACCAGCATAAGTAGCGGCCCGGACGACCGCTTCCCGGAGCGCAACGCGCACCCGGCACCGGACCGGGTGCGCGGAGCGCCGGCCGTCAGCTGGCCGCGTAGACGCTCTCCACGAAGTGCGCCAGTTGTTCATCGGTGAGGTGCCGGGCCAGGTCGGATTCGCTGATCATGCCGACCAGCTTGTGATCGGCGATCACCGGCACCCGGCGGATCTGGTGCTGTTCCATCATGGTCAGCACCTTGCTCACGTCGGAGCCCGCATCGACCCAGTACGGCTTGCCCTGGGCGAGCTCACCGGCCTTCACCTCGGCCGGGTCGCGTCCTTCCGCGCAACAGCGCAGCACGATGTCCCGGTCGGTGATGATGCCGTGCAACCGGTTGTCCCGGCCGCAGATCGGCAGCGAACCGACTTCCAGGTCGCGCATCATCTGCGCGGCCTTGTACAGGCTCTCGTCCTCGTCGATGCACTTGGCCCCCGCGTGCATGACATCGCGCGCCGTGGTCATGACCAGTCCTTTCGACGGTGGTGGTGGACGTCCTGGCAATACCCAGCACGACACCGCGCCGAAACCGCGCCGGCGAGGCGGTCAGAACCGGTCCGGCGACATGAACGCGTAGCGCGGATCAGCGGCGCCGGAGAGCACGTCGGCCACCGCCGCGGCCATTCCCGGGGAGTACTTGAAGCCGCGCCCGGAGTGCCCGGTGGTCACCACGATCCGCTCCCCGACGCGTCCGACCAGCGGGCATTCGTCGGTGGTGTAGAGGTCGGTGAAGGCATCGGTGCGAATGGGCTCCGGGTGCAGTCCGGGCAGGAACTCGCCCACCGCATCGGAAACCCGGCGGATCTCGGCCATGCTGTGCCTGCGTTCGACGGCTTCCGGGGCGGGCACGGGGTGCGAGAGGACCGCGCCGGCCACCTTGACCATCACGCCGTCCACCGTCGGCATGCCGTAGAGGTGCTGGTCGCCGTGGTGGTGGACGAAGATCGGGAACACCTCGGACCGGTAGGCGTCGATGTCGTCGGTGCCGAACCAGCTCAGCAGCACGCGCCGCGACTGGACCGCGGCGGCCAGCCTGGCGGGCAGGAAGCGGGCGGCCCAGGATCCGGCGGCCACCACCACCTGTCCGACCCGGTGCGAGGATCCGTCGGCGGTGCGCACCAGAACGCTGTCGCTCTCCTCGGCGAGTTCGGTGACCTCGGTGTAGCGCAGCACCTCGGCCCCGGCCTGCTCGGCAACGCGGGTGGCGCTGAGCACCGCCTGCTCACAACGCAGGAAGCCCGCCTGCTCGTCGAGCACGGCGATCTCGCCGTCGAGGAGTCGGTGCTGCGGATGGCGCTCGGCGACTTCGGCCGCGGACAGGACGCTGATGGGGACGTCGGTGGCGCGGGCGCTGGCGAGCAGTCCGGAGATGTAGTCGCCGCCGGATTCCCCGATCGACAGTCCTCCGCACTGCGTCAGGATCTCCGAGCCCGATTCGTCCTCCAGCTCGCGCCACAGCCGCAGCGAATCCCGCAGCAGCGGCACGTACTGGTTCCCTTCGGCGTAAGCCAGCCGGAACAGCCGCGTTTCGCCGCCGACCGCGCCTCGGTCGTGGCCTGGTGAGAACTGCTCGAAGGCCAGCACCCGCACGCCGCGGCGGGCGAGCTGCCAGGCGAGCATGCTGCCCATCGTGCCGGTGCCGACGATGCCGACCTGGGCGTCCAGTCCCGCTGGTGCCATCTCCCCGCCCCCCGTTCCCGATCACAGCTGGCCCCCAACTGTTACCGGAGGGACGGGAGCGGGGCAAGGAGCAGATTTGTCCTCTGTGGACCTGTGGGTCAGAAGTCGTGCATGAACCGGTCGAACTCGGCGTTGGCCGCCGCCCACTCCTGGGTCAGCAGTTCGGTGGGCACGCCCGCGCTCGCCTCGGCGTCGACGGTGACGACGAAACCGGGCTCGGAGATCCGGCGGCGCAGCTGCACCAGGTGCCCGCCCGCGGAACGGCCCAGCCGCTCGCCGTTGTCCTTGGACTCGATCTGGCCCGGTTGCAGGTCAGCTGCGTTGAACTCCGCCATGCCCCTGTTGTAACCCAATCCGCGCGCCGCAGCACCGCCGGACGCGCTATTCCGTCGGCGCGGTGGCGGTGGTGCGGAAGGTGCGGAGTCGGAGGCTGTTGGTGACGACGAAGACGCTGCTGAAGGCCATGGCTGCTCCGGCGATCATGGGGTTGAGGAGTCCGGTGGCGGCGAGTGGGAGGGCGGCGATGTTGTAGGCGAAGGCCCAGAAGAGGTTGCCTTTGATGGTGCGGAGGGTGTGGCGGGAGAGTCGGATGGCGTCTGCTGCGGTGCGCAGGTCGCCGCGGACGAGGGTGATGTCGCTGGCTTCGATGGCGACGTCGGTGCCGGTGCCCATGGCCAGGCCGAGGTCGGCTTGGGCGAGGGCGGCGGCGTCGTTGACGCCGTCGCCGATCATGGCGACGGCTTTGCCGTCGTTCTGCAGGCGGGTGATGATGTCGGCTTTGTCCTTGGGCAGGACTTCGGCGATGACTTCGGTGATGCCGACTTCGGCGGCTACGGAGCGGGCGACGGCGGTGTTGTCGCCGGTGAGCAGGATCGGGGTGAGTCCGAGTGCGCGGAGTTGGGTGATGGCTTCGGCGGAGGTGGGTTTGATGGTGTCGGCCACCACCAGCACCGCCCGCGCCTGCCCGTCCCACGCCACGGCGATGGCGGTCTTGCCCTGCTGCTCGGCCGCGGCCTTCGCTTCGGCCAGTTCGGGGGTGAGGTGCTGGCTCCACTGCTCCAGCAGGGCGGTCCGGCCGGCGATCACGGCGTGGCCGTCGACGATGCCCTGAACGCCGAGTCCTTCGACGTTGGTGAAGCCTTCGACGGCGGGCAGCTCACCGATGCGCTGCTGGGCGCCGCGGGCGATGGCCTGGGCGATCGGGTGCTCGGAGGCGTTCTCCAGCGCACCGGCGATGCGCAGGACCTCGTCGCGGTCGGTGTCGTCGGTGGTGTGAACGTCGATGAGTTCCATCTGGCCGGTGGTGACGGTGCCGGTCTTGTCCAGCACGACGGTGTCGATGCGGCGGGTGGACTCCAGGACTTCGGGTCCCTTGATCAGGATGCCCAGCTGCGCGCCGCGACCGGTGCCCACCAGCAGCGCGGTGGGCGTGGCCAGCCCGAGCGCGCACGGGCAGGCGATGATCAGCACCGCCACCGCAGCGGTGAACGCCGCCGCGGCCCCACCGCCGCTGCCGAGCCAGAAGGCCAGGGTTCCGACCGCGAGCGCGATCACGATGGGCACGAACACCGCGGAGACCCGGTCGGCGAGGCGCTGGATCTCGGCCTTGCCGGTCTGGGCGTCCTCGACCAGCTTGGCCATCTGCGCCAGCTGGGTGTCCGAGCCGACCCGGGTGGCCCGCACGACGAGCCGCCCGCCCGCGTTGACGGTGGCGCCCACGACGGTGGCGCCGGGTCCGACCTCGACGGGCACGGATTCGCCGGTGAGCATGCTCGCGTCGACCGCCGAGTTGCCTTCCTCGACCACCCCGTCGGTGGCGATCTTCTCTCCGGGCCGGACGACGAACCGGTCGTCGACGGCGAGTTCAGCGGTGGGGATGCGCACCTCGCGGCCGTCGCGCAGGACCGCGACGTCCTTGGCGCCGAGTTCCAGCAGCGCCCGCAGGGCGGCACCGGCACGGCGCTTGGAGCGCGCTTCGAAGTAGCGCCCGGCGAGGATGAAGGTGGTCACGCCGGCGGCGACTTCGAGGTAGATCGAGCCGTCACCGCTCATCCGCTGGATGGTCAGCTCGAACGGGTGCGTCATGCCGGGCACACCGGCGGTTCCGAACAGCAGCGCGTACAACGACCACAGGAACGCCGCCAGCGTCCCCATCGACACCAGGGTGTCCATGGTCGCCGCGCCGTGGCGCAGGTTCGTCCAAGCGGCCTGGTGGAACGGCAGCGCACCCCACAGCACCACCGGCGCCGCCAGCACCAGCGAGATCCACTGCCAGTAGGTGAACTGCAGCGCCGGGACCATCGCCATGACGATCACCGGCACCGACAGCACCGCCGAGACCACCAGCCGCTGCCGCAGCGAACGCGTCGGATCGTCGTCGGCCTCCTCGGCGACGGCCTCGGGCTCCTCCGCAACGGGCAGGCTCGCGCTGTAGCCGGCGGCCTCGACGGTCTCCAGCAGCCGTTGCGGGTCGAGGCCGTCCGGGACGCTCACGCGGGCCTTCTCGGTCGCGTAGTTCACCGTCGCCGCGACACCGTCGAGCTTGTTCAGCTTCCGCTCGATCCGGGCCGCGCAGGAAGCGCAGGTCATCCCGGAGATCGCCAGTTCGAGCTGCTGCCCGGCGACGGGGCTGGTGTCGTGCACGTCGGTCATCCCGGAGTCACTTCCTCACGAGCGGCGGTCGCGGTTCAGGAGGCCAGCTGGTAACCGGCCTCTTCGACGGCGGCGCGCACCTGGTCGACGCCGATCTCCTGGTCGCTGGTGACGGTGACCGCACCGGTCGGCAGGTCGACCCGGACACCGGTCACACCGTCGATCTCACCGACCTCCTCCGTCACCGAGAGCACGCAGTGCTCGCAGGTCATCCCGGTCACGGTGTAGGTCGCCTCGCTCATCTGCATCCACCTCTCCACGCTGCTGCACCGCACGGGGCGCTTCCACACCTCCCTTTATACCCTAGGGGGGTAGGGTGATCAAACGCGCGGTCCCCCGCACCCCGGAAAGGTATTCCCCACCGCGAGGACGACGGGGCGCGGGGTGTGACGCGAGTCTCGACCGGCGCTACCGGCGAGCGCGGAACGCGGTTGGCATGCTGAGCTCGACCAGCGATCGCCGACCGGCGACGCGCAACACCGGTCCACGGAGGAAGCACCTTGAGCACCGAATCCGAGCGCCCGACGACCGGCGACGCCGAGTCGGGCAGGCACCGCCACGCCGCGCAGGAAGGCGCCGGCGTGCACCCGCTGATCGACCTGTCCCGCGACCCGCACCCGGGCGTGCCGGACCACGCGAAGCCGGACGAGGACTGAACGTCCCCGGCACCTGCGCCCGGCGACCGGCGCGCGGGTGCCGGTCAGGCCTCCACCCAGCCGTGCCGGACGGCCACCTGGGTGAGCTTCTGGCGAACCTGCAGGATCTGCTCGGCGGTGATCGTCGGCGAAGCGCTCAGCAGCGACTCGGTGATCAGCTCGTGGAACTCCTTGGCCGAGAGCACGTCGAAGAGCTCCTCCTCGGGCAGCTGGGCTCCGGGCTCGGCCACGCCCTGCCGCACCATCCGCACGTTCGACGCCTTCGGGCCGCGGTCGCTCTCCTCCAGGTCGAACTCCACGACCGCACCCGGCGCGACCAGCCGCTTGTCGAAGGTCAGGTCGTTGACGTGGATGAACACGTCCTCACCGCCCACCTCGGGGGCCACGAACCCGTAACCGCGGACCTCGTCGAACCGAACGACCTTGCCCGTAACCATCAACCAGTTCCCCACCTATCACCACGAACCACTAACCCGCACCCCCTCCGCGGGGACGGGAATTGTACCGCTCCGCACCCGGCAGGCGCCAACCAGTCCACATAGGACGCCGGCAACCGCTCGATCGGCGGATACGGCGGCCGCCGATGACCGAACACAATGCGCTGGGACCCATCCGAACGCGGGGAGCTGCGCATGGACTCCTACGACGTCGTCGTCATCGGTGCCGGATTCGCCGGGCTCGTCGCGGCCCGCGAACTGGCCCTGCGCGGGCACGCGGTGGTGGTGCTCGAAGCGCGGGACCGCATCGGCGGGCGGACCTGGACCGATGAGCGCCTCGGACGCCGCCTGGAGATGGGCGGCACCTGGGTGCACTGGCTGCAACCGCACGTCTGGAGCGAGATCACCCGCTACGGCCTGCGCGTCGAGGCGAGCCCGGCCGCGCAGACCGTCCACTGGATCGCCGGCGGTAGCGCGCACGAGAGCAGCCCGGCGGAGTTCAACGCCCTGATCGCCCCCGCCATGGACAGGCTGGCCGCCGACAGCCGCACCTGGTTCCCGCTCCCCCACGAGCCGCTGCACCGGGCAGACCTGGACCGGATCGACCACCTCTCGGTCGCCGACTACTTCTCGGGCCTCGATCTCACCCCGGCCGAGCGCGAGGTGACCACCGGCGTGTGGGCCGAGCACTTCAACGGCCCGGCAGCGGTCTCCGGCCTCGCCCAGGCCATGCGCTGGTGCGCGGTCGCCTCCGGGAACTGGCAGCTGCTGCACCAGGCCACCTCGGGCCACCGGCTCACCGACGGCACTGCGGCGCTGGCCGGAGCGATCGCGGCCGACAGCGACGCCGAACTCCGGCTCGGCTCGGTGGTCACGAGCGTCGCCCAGGACACCGGCGGCACGACCGTCACGACGGCCGACGGCTCGCGGTTCGCCGCCCGGCAGGTGATCTGCACGCTGCCGCTCAACGTGCTGGACACCATCGACTTCCGGCCCGCGCTACCGGCCGCCAAGCTGGCCGCCAACGCCGAGCGCACCGCCTCGCAGGGGCTGAAGACCTGGATCCGGGTGCGCGGCGAGGTCCCGCCGTTCACCGGCTACGCACCCGACGACCACGACCTGACCTTCGTGCACACCGAGTACACAGTGGACGGCGACACCCTGCTGGTCGCCTTCGGCACCCGTGCCGCCGATCTGGCGCCCGACGACGTCGAGGGGGTGACCCGCGCGCTGCGGGGCTGGCGCGAGGACCTGGAGGTGCTCGACGTCGCCGGTCACGACTGGATGTCCGATGCGTTCGCCCGCGAGACCTGGCCGATGCAGCGGCCCGGCCAGCTGACCGCGTACCTGGCCGCCCTGCAGGAACCGCACGGCGCGGTGCACTTCGCCGGTTCGGACGTCGCCACCGGCTGGGCGGGCTTCATCGACGGGGCGATCGAGAGCGGGTTGCGGGTCTCCCGTGCCGCGCGGAGCGCTCTGCGCGGCACGGGAGCCTGACCTGCTCACACGCGTGGGAGCGGGATGTCGGGGCGCTCCGAGCGAGCCGGTCCGTGCTCCACGTAGTCGGCGGCGAACCGCATGCCCGCCTGGTACGCCTCGATCCGCGCGCGGCCGATCTCGGCCTCGATGTCCCCGGGGTTGAGTTCCTCGGCCAACGAACGCACCTCCGCCAGGCGACGGTTGGTCACCTCGTCCATGTCCGCTCCTGTCCTTCCGCATCGGCTCACCCCTGATCCTCGCCACTCCTGGCCGGGTTTGCACGATCGGGTGGCTGAATACGCCCGGACCAGGCCCGATACCGCACCGAGCGCGACCGGCGCACTGCGCTCGGTGACCACCGGACGGTCGTCCGGCACGAATCCGGTGAGCGGCGTCGGGTCGAGCACATCACCTCGATCAGGACCGGGTGCTTCGGCGAGGATGGGCGCCGGACCTCATCCGGCACGGCGGCACCGGCGTGCCCACGAGCAACGGAGCGACTAGTCGATGAGCAACGCCAAGGGCAGGCTGGACCTGGACGTCGCCGGGCACACCGCGTGGATCACGATCGACAACCCGGACCGCCGCAACGCCATGACGGCGAGCATGTGGCGGCAGGTCCCGGAGTTGCTGGGCGCGGTCGCCGACGATCCCGCGGCGCGCGTCGTGGTGCTGACCGGGGCCGGCGGCACGTTCTGCGCCGGGGCCGACATCTCGGAGCTGCACGCCATCGAGGGCGCGGCGGAGAACCCGACGGTGGCCGCCGAGCGCGCCCTGGTCGACTTCCCGCTGCCCACCATCGCGCTGGTCAACGGGCTGTGCATCGGTGGTGGCTGCCAGCTCGCCGCGGCCTGCGACATCCGCGTCTCGGCGGCTTCGGCGACCTTCGGCATCACCCCGGCCAAGCTCGGCATCGTCTACCCGCCGTCGAGCATCGCCCGCCTCACCGAGCTCGTCGGCCCGTCGGCGGCGAAGCTGCTGCTGTTCTCGGCGGACTTCTTCGACGCCGCGCACGCGCTGCGGATGCGCTTGGTGGACGAGGTCGTCGACGACCCCCGGGCGCGGGTGGACGAGCTGGCAGCCACCATCGCCTCCCGTTCCCAGCTCACGGTCCGCGCGTCTAAGGAGCTCGTCGACCTCGCCCAGCGCGGCCTGCCCCTTGGGGAGCGGGCCGGACAGTGGCAGCAGAGGTCGGCCGAAGCGGGTGAGAGCGCCGAGGGAATCGCCGCCTTCCTCGATCGCCGCCAACCGGAGTTCCCGTACCGCTGAGGTCCACATCGGACAGCGGTACCTTGGTCGCGGACCGGCGGCTACGTCGAGGGGAGTACGCGGATGTGCGCTTCCGGGCCGACTCCCCGCGAGGCCGGGTCGGCGAGAATCCACCGCATGCGGGCATTGCGATCGTGGAGCGCGGACGCGGCACTCGCCGTGGTGATCACGCTGGTCGGGCTGGTGGGCACCACCATCGCCAACCGGTGGTCGGACACCGCGATCCGGCCGCTGGACGCCCTCGGGCTCGTCATGGTGGCCGCCGCGGGCCTGAGCCTGGTGCTGCGCCGCAGGCAGCCCGTGGTCACCGCCGGCGCGGTCGCGCTGCTGACCTCGACCTACCTGGTGCTGGGCTACACCTACGGCCCGATCATGCTGTCGCTGGTCGTGGCGGTCTACTCGCTGGCCCGGCACCGGCCGCCGTCGACGTCCGCGCCGGTCGCGCTGGGCGTGCTCGTGGTGCTGCTGGTGCACGTCTTCACCACCGGCTCCGGGCTTCCGAGCCTGCTCGGGGTGATCCCCGGTTCGGCGTGGGTGGCCGTGCCGTTCGCCATCGGCAGCGTCCTGCGCGTGCAGCGCGAGGCGGCGGAGCGGGACCGGGCCGAGCAGCTGCGCCAGCGCGTCGACGACGAGCGGTTGCGCATCGCGCAAGAGGTCCACGACGTCGTCGGTCACGGGCTGGCCGCGATCAAGATGCAGGCCGATGTCGCGCTGCACGTGCTGGCGAAGAAGCCGGAACAGGCCGAGGTGGCGCTGGAAGCGATCAGCCGGACCAGCAGCGACGCGCTCGACGAGCTGCGCGCGACGCTGGCGGTGGTGCGCCGTTCAGACGTGCAGGCGCCGGGCCTGGCCCGGCTGGAGGACCTGCTGCAGCGCATGCGGGAAGCCGGGTTGACCGTCGAGCTGAGCACCGCCGGGCAGTCCCGGCAGCTGCCACCGGTGGTGGACCTGACCGGCTACCGGATCCTGCAGGAATCGCTGACCAACGTGCTGCGCCACAGCGGCGACAAGCGCGCCGAGGTGACCGTCGAGTACGCCGCGGACGCCGTGGTCCTCACCATCACCAACCCGCTGTCCGGACCCGTCGGCGGTGGTGGTGGACTCGGGCTGCCCGGCATGCGGCAGCGGGTCGCATCGCTGGGCGGTGAGTTCACCGCCGGTCCCACCGAGGACCGCAGGTTCACCGTCCACGCCCGCCTGCCCACCGGAGGAACCGGATGATCTCCGTGCTGATCGTCGACGACCAGGACCTGGTGCGCATCGGGCTGCGCACCCTGATCGACAGCGAGGACGACCTGATCTGCGCCGGGGAGGCCGCCGACGGGCTGGCCGCGGTGGCCGCGGCGCGCGAGCACCGGCCGGACGTGGTCCTGATGGACGTGCGGATGGCCGGGGTCGACGGTCTCGAAGCCACCCGGCGCATCACCGCCGATCCCGAGCTCGCCGCGACCAGGGTGATCGTGCTGACCACCTTCGAGATCGACGAGTACGTCTTCAGCGCGCTGCGCGCCGGGGCCAGCGGTTTCCTGCTCAAGGACACCAAGCCGGTCGACCTGCTGCGCGCGATCCGGCTGGTCGCCGCGGGCGATGCGCTGCTCGCGCCGTCGGCGACGCGCCAGCTGGTCCGCGAGTTCGTCTCGATGCAGCCGCGCGCCCGCCGTCCGCACCCGCAGCTGCACACGCTCACCGAGCGCGAGCGGGAAGTGCTCGGCCTGGTCGCCGAGGGGCTCAACAACGAGGAGATCGCCGAGCGGCTGGTGGTCAGCCCGGCCACCGCGCGCACGCACGTGAGCCGCGCGATGGTCAAGCTCGGTGCGCGGGACCGGGCGCAGCTGGTCGTGTTCGCCTACCAGTCCGGCCTCGCCGACTGATCGTCCACACAGGACTGACCGGTTCCGATCTCGCGAAAACCACTTCGCCCGCGCGAGCCGATCGGTCAGAATCGGACTGTGTTCGTCACCGTCACCACCACGCACGAGCCTGCGACCGACCTGGGCCACCTGCTGCACAAACATCCCGGCAGAGCGCAGGAGTTCCCGGTCGCCGGCGGGACCGCGCACGTCTTCTACCCGGTCGCCGGGCAGGCGGAGTGCACGGCCGCGCTGCTGCTCGACGTCGACCCGGTCGGCCTGGTGCGCGGCAAGCACAACGATTCCTTCGCACTGGGCCAGTACGTCAACGACCGGCCCTACGCGGCGGGTTCGCTGCTCGCGGTGGCACTGGGCTCGGTGTTCCGGACGGCGCTGAACGGTCGCTGCGACGCGCGGCCCGAGCTGGCCGCCACCGAGATCCCGCTGCAGATCCGGATTCCAGCACTGCCCTGCCGCGGCGGCGCGGCGCTGGCGGCCCGGCTGTTCGAGCCGCTGGGCTGGCAGGTCGAGGCCACGCCGATCCCGCTGGATCCGCAGCTGCCGGACGCGGGCGATTCGCGTTACGTCGACCTGCGGCTGTCCGGGAACCTGCGGCTCGCCGACGCGCTCAAGCACCTGTACGTGCTGATCCCGGTGCTGGACGACGCCAAGCACTACTGGGTCACCGGTGACGAGGTGGACAAGCTGCTGCGCGCCGGCGACGGCTGGCTGGCCGAGCACCCGGAGCGGGAGCTGATCAGCCACCGCTACCTCGCGCACCGCAAGTCCTACGTCCGCTCCGCGTTGGCGCAGCTCGCCGAGAGCGGCGACGCCGAAGGCGAACTGGACAACGCCCTGGCCGAACCTGTGGTCTCCGAAGTCCCCGAGGCCGAGGTGCCGCTGGCCGTGCAGCGGCGCCGCAGTGTGCTCGCCGTGCTCAAGGCCAGCGGCGCGCGCCGCGTGCTGGATCTGGGCTGCGGTGGCGGGGCGCTGCTGAGCGATCTGGTGAAGGAACCGTCGTTCACCGAGATCGTCGGCGTGGACGTCTCGGCGCGTGCCCTGGAGCTTGCGGAACGGCGCTTCGAGCGGCTGCCCGAGCGCCAGCGCGAACGGCTCGTGCTGCGGCAGTCCGCGCTGACCTACGTCGACGCCGAGCTCGCCGGTTACGACGCCGCGGTGCTGATGGAGGTCGTCGAGCACGTCGACCCGAGCAGGCTGGCCGCGCTGGAGCACGCGGTGTTCGCCGCCGCCCGGCCGCGCACCGTCGTGGTGACCACCCCGAACGTGGAGTGCAACGTGCGATTCGAAAACCTGCCCGCCGGGCGGTTCCGGCACCCCGACCACCGGTTCGAGTGGACCCGGGCGCAGTTCCAGGAGTGGGCGGGCGGAGTCGCCGAGCGGCACGGCTGCACCGTCGAGCACCTGCCGGTCGGGCCGGTGGACCCGCAGGTCGGGGCGCCGACGCAGCTGGCCGTGTTCACCAGGGCGGAGGTGTCCGCATGAGACTCTCCATTCCGGACATGTCCCTGGTGGTGCTCATCGGCGCCTCCGGCTCGGGCAAGTCGACGTTCGCCCGCACCCACTTCGCGCCGACCCAGGTGCTCTCCAGCGACTTCTTCCGCGGTCTGGTCGCCGATGACGAGAACGACCAGTCGGCCAGCGCCGCCGCCTTCGACGCGCTGCACTACGTCGCGGGCAAGCGGCTGGCGGCCGGCCGGATGACGGTGATCGACGCGACGAACGTGCAGCGCAGCGCGCGGTCCACACTGGTCGAGCTGGCCAGGAAACACCACGTGCTGCCGGTGGCGATCGTGCTCGACCTGCCCGAGTCGGTATGCCTGGCGCGCAACGCCGAACGCTCCGACCGCGACTTCGGGCCGGGCGTCGTGCGCAAGCACCGGGCCGAACTGCGGGGCTCGCTGAAATCGCTGCAGCGCGAGGGTTTCCGCCGCGTGCACGTGCTGCGCAGCGTCGAGGAGGTCGAGGCCGCCGGCATCGAGGTGGTCCCGCTGCTCAACGACAAGCGCGCCGAGACCGGGCCGTTCGACGTGATCGGCGACGTGCACGGTTGCCGGGCCGAGCTGGAGGAGCTGCTCGGCGAGCTGGGCTACGCCGTCGAGCGCGACGCCGAGCAGCGGGCGATCGGTGCGCACCACCCGGAGGGCAGGCGTGCGGTGTTCGTCGGTGACCTGGTCGACCGCGGCCCGGACACCCCGGGTGTGCTGCGCCTGATCATGGGCATGGCCGCGGCGGGCACCGCGCTGGTGGTGTGCGGCAACCACGACGACAAGCTGGCGCGCGCACTGCGCGGGCGCAACGTCAAGATCGCGCACGGGCTCGCCGAGTCCTTGGCGCAGCTGTCGGCCGAACCGGCGGACTTCCGCAAGCAGGTCGAGGAGTTCTGCGGCGGGCTGGTCGCGCACTACGTGCTCGACGGCGGCAAGCTCGTGGTCGCCCACGCCGGGCTTCCCGAGCGCTACCACGGCCGGGCGTCGGGCACCGTGCGCGGCTTCGCGCTCTACGGCGAGACCACCGGGGAGACCGACGAGTACGGGCTGCCGGTGCGCTACCCGTGGGCCGAGGAGTACCGGGGCCGGGCGATGGTGCTCTACGGCCACACGCCGACCCCCGAAGCCGAGTGGATCAACGGCACCATGTGCCTGGACACCGGCTGCGTGTTCGGCGGCAAGCTGACCGCATTGCGCTACCCGGAGCGCGATCTCGTGTCGGTGCCCGCGCAGCGCGTCTGGTACGAGCCCTCGCGCCCGTTCCCGGCCACCGGCGAGCTGTCCCCGGCGCCGCGGCGCGATCCCGGCGTGCTCGACCTCGACGACGTCGCCGGGCGGCGGAGCGTGGAGACCCGCCACCACGGCCGGATCGCGATCCAGCCCGAGCGCGCGGCAGCGGCGCTGGAGGTGATGAGCCGGTTCGCGATCGACCCGCGGTGGCTGCTGTACCTGCCGCCGACGATGTCGCCGGTCGCCACCTCGAAGCGGCCCGATGTGCTGGAGCACCCGGAGGAGGCGTTCGCCGGCTACCGCGCGGCCGGGGTGCAGGACGTGCTGTGCGAGGAGAAGCACATGGGCTCCCGCGCGGTCGTCCTGGTGCGCCGGGACGATTCGGCCGGGCGGTTCGGCATCGAAGGGCCCGGCGTGGTGCACACCCGGACCGGGCGGCCGTTCTTCGCCGCCGAGCAGGAGTCGGAGCTGCTCGCAGGGGTGCGCGCAGCAGTGACCTCGGCGGGGCTGTGGGAGGAGCTGGAAAGCGACTGGCTGCTGCTGGATGCCGAGCTGATGCCGTGGAGCGCCAAGGCCGGTGCGCTGATCACCGAGCAGTACGCCTCGGTCGGAGCCGCCGCCGAAGCGGCGCTGCCGCCCGCGCTCGATGCGCTGACCGCGGCGACCGAGCGAGGTGTCGACGTGTCGGCTCTGCTGGCGAAGACCAGCGCCCGGGCGGACAACGCCAGCGCATACCGGGAGGCCTACCGCCGCTACTGCTGGCCCACCGAGGGCTTGCGCGGTGTGCGGCTGGCGCCGTTCCAGCTGCTGGCCACCGAGGGCCGGACCTACCACGACCGCGAGCACGGCTGGCACCTCGCGCTGGCCGACCGGCTGGTGCAGGCCGACCCAGAGCTGTTCGCCACGACCCGCCGCTTCGCGGTGGACACCACCGACCCGGCTTCCACGGCCGCGGGCACCGCGTGGTGGGAGGAGCTGACCGGAGCCGGTGGCGAGGGCATGGTGGTCAAGCCGGCGGGCAACCTCACCAGGGGCAAGCGCGGTCTCGTGCAGCCGGGCACGAAGGTGCGCGGGCGGGAGTACCTGCGGATCATCTACGGCCCCGACTACACCGAGCGGGCCAACCTCGACCGGTTGCGGCAGCGGGGCCTGGGCCGCAAGCGCGGGCTGGCGAGCCGCGAGTACGCGCTGGGCCTGGAAGGACTGGAGCGGCTGGCCCGCGGTGAACCGCTGTGGCGGGTGCACGAGTGCGTTTTCGCCGTGCTGGCCCTGGAGTCCGAGCCGGTGGACCCGCGGCTGTAGCGCCTCACCGCAGGTCGCGCAGCAGGCGTTTGAGGATCTTCCCGGAGGGGTTGCGCGGCAGGTCGGTGCGGAACTCGACCTGCCGGGGCCGCTTGTAGTTGGCCAAGCGGTCCCGGCAGTGCGCCATGACCTGCTCGGCGGACAGTTCCCCGCTGCCGACGACGAACGCCTTGCCTACCTCGCCGAGGCGTTCGTCGGGCACGCCCACCACGGCGACCTCCACGACGCCGTCCAGCCGGGCCAGCACCTGCTCGACCTCGGCCGGGTAGACGTTGAAGCCGCCGCAGATGTACATGTCCTTGAGCCGGTCGGTGATGCTCAGGTAGCCGCGCTCGTCCAGCGTTCCGACGTCACCGGTGCGCAGCCAGCCGCCGGGGCCGATCGCCTGCTCCGTGGCCGCTTCGTCGTCGAGGTAGCCCAGCATGACGTTGTCCCCGCGCACCTGGATCTCCCCCGCCTCTCCAGCGGGTTTCGCGGTGCCGTCCGAGCCGGCGATCCGGACTTCCAGGCCGGCCGCGGCGCGGCCGCAGGTGCGGGCCACGGTCTCGTCGTCGTCCTCCGGCCGGCACATCGTCGCCACGACCGCCTCGGTCAGCCCGTAGGCGGTGAGCACGGTGTCGAAGCTCAGCTCCCGCTGCATCCGCTCCACCAGGACCACCGGGACGGTGGCCGCGCCGGTCACCGCTAGCCGCAGGCTCGTCAGGTCCCGGCTCCCGCGGTCGGCGTGGTCGAGCATCGACTGGTAGATGGTCGGCGGCCCGGGCAGCACCGTGATCCGGTCGGCCTCGACGCGCCGGAGCACTTCGGCGACGTCGAAGGTCGGTTGCGGCAGCAGCGCGGCGCCGCTGAGCAGGCAGGCCAGGATCCCGGCCTTGTAGCCGAAGCTGTGGAAGAACGGGTTGATCACCAGGTAGCGGTCGTCGCTGGTCAGCGCGCCGTGCTCGACCCAGGCGCGGGCGACGCCGAGGGCCTGGCGGTGCGCGCTCATCGCGCCCTTGCTGCGCCCGGTCGTGCCCGAGGTGAACAGGATGTCGCTGACGTCGTCGGGCGTGACCGCGGCGGCCGTCTCATCAGCCCGCTCCGGCGGCACCGCGGCCGCCAGCTCGTCGAGGTCGCTCCAGCGGCGGGTGCCCGGCACCGGTTCCAGCTCGCCTTCGACCGGGATGCGGATGGTGGTGCGCAGCTGGTCGAGCGGCCCGTCGTTGGCGGCGTGGATCTGCGCCAGCCGGTCGGTGCCCAGGAACTCCCCGGCGATCACCAGCGCCCGGGCCCGCGAGCGGCGGATCACGTCGAGGCTCTCGGCGCCGGTGAACCGGGTGTTGACCGGCACCAGCGTCGCGCCCGCGTACTGCGCGCCGAGCGCGGCCAGCACCCAGTGGTGGGTGTTCGGCGAGCACAGCGCGACCCGGTCGCCGGGCCGGACGCCTTCGGCTATGAGCGCACGAGCCACCGTCCGCACCCGCTCCAGCAGTTGCGCGAAGTCGAGCCGGACCGGCCCGTCGAGCACCGCGGTCGAATCCGGAAAGCGCTGTGCGGCAACGCCGATCGCCGCGGGAATGGTGAACGGCTCGCTGCCGGGCACGGGACCACCTCCAAGCAAGTGCTTGGTAAGCTAACCTCCCGAGCGCTTGCTTGGCCAGAGTCCGCGGCCGATTTCGGCGCCGAACGCCCTACTGGCCGATCGGGACGTAGTCGGACCAGACGGTGTCGCTGAGCTTGACCTTGGCGTCCCAGAGCTCGACCTTGAACCGCACCCGGCCCTTCTCGCTCAGGTCGAAGTTGCAGTCGACCGGGTCGCCCTGGGAGTTGGTGTCCTTGCACTCCACCACCCGGCCGTAGTCGGTCTCGGCGACCGTCTTGATCCACATGCCGTCCTTGCTGGTGTCGTGGGCGAACAAGTGGTCGCCGATCGCCTCGAAGCAGCCGCTACCGCGCGTCTCCCCCTGGTAGCTGATCGTCTGGCACCACTTGGTCTGCTTCGGCTCCGCCGGCTTGGTCTCCGGATCCCCGCCCGGCTCGGTCTCCTCGGACACCGACTGCTCCACCGGCGGCAGCTCGGCCGGCGGTTCGGACGACGGGGCCCCGGTGGGCGGCGAGGTCGTCTCGCCCGTACCGCTCAGCGAAGTCGGGACCTCGACCGGGACGGCCTGGCCGGGTTCGGTGCGCATCGTGGTGGCGAGGGCGACCGCGCCCGCCACCACGGCCAGCGCCCCCACTCCCGCGGCCACGTACGGCCAGCGGACCCGGCGACGCGGCGCGGCGGGCGGCATCACGAACGCGGCCGGCATCGCGGTCACGCTGGTCAGCGCCTGGCGGGCGGCCCGGGCCAGCTCGCCTGCGCTGGCGTAGCGGTCAGCCGGGTTCTTCGCCATGCCGCGGGCGACGATGTGGTCGAACTCGCCAGGGATGTCATCGCGGGCGGCCGTGGGCAGCGGCGGCTGGTGGTTGAGGTGCGCGTTGATCAGCGAGGCGGCCGTCTCGCCCTCGAACGGCTTGCCGCCGGTCAGGCACTGGTAGAGCACGCAGGCCAGCGAGTACACGTCCGCCCGGTGGTCCACCGGGCCGTCGTCGAAGCGCTCCGGGGCCATGTAGGCGAGGGTGCCCACGGTGTAGCCGGTGGAGGTCAGGCTCGCCGAGGCCCGCAGCGACGCGGCGATGCCGAAGTCGACCAGGTAGGCGAAGCCGTTCTCGCCGACCAGGATGTTGGACGGCTTGACGTCGCGGTGCACCAGGCCTTCGGCGTGCGCGGCGTCCAGGGCCTGCGCGATCTGCTCCAGGACGATCACCGCGTCGGCCGGGCGCATGGGGCCGTTGGCCGCCAGCAGCGAGCCGACGTCGCTGCCCTCCACCAGCCGCATGTCCAGGTAGAGGCGGCCGTCGATCTCGCCGTAGGCGTGGATCGGGATGACGTGCGGTTCGCGCAGCCGGCCCGCCGCGTGCGCCTCCTGCTTGAACCGGTCGCGGAACTCCTCGTCGGCGGCGAGGTTCGCCGCCAGCAGTTTGAGCGCGACGACTCGGTCGTGGCGGGTGTCGTAGGCGCGCAGGATCTCTCCCATGCCACCCCGCGCGATCAATCCCTCCACGCGGTACGGGCCGAACTGCCACTTCACGGTGCGCAACTCCTCTGACCGACGTCCGGGTCATCCTATTGGGCGACGTGCGGCACGCGGAACGCCCCGAAGTCCGGGCGATCCGCCACCGACGGTGAACATTCCGCTACGAAACCACCACCCCCGCTTCATTCGCCGCACCGGGCCTGCTAGAAGAAGTGGATCATGCTGTGAAGGCCCCGGCTGCCGAAAGGACGAGTCCCCGATGTCGACCGACACGACGGACGCACGCAAGATCGATCGCGGCGAGGAGCTGGGCGGCTGCCCGGTCAGCCGGGGCGCCGACGGGGTCTGGCTGGTCCGCGGCCACGCCGCCGCGCGCGCCGCGCTGCGCAGCACCGACACCGTCCAGGCCGGCCTGGGCGTGGAGACCGTCGAGAAGATGCCCGGCAAGATCCGCCGCCCGGTGCTCTACCGGGACGGGCCCGAGCACCGCGAGCACCGGCGGCAGACCGCCAAGTACTTCACGCCGCGCCGGGTCGACGAGGCCTACCGGGGCATCATGGAGCGGGTCACCGACGAGCAGCTGGCCAAGCTCCGCCACCAGGGCCACGCGCAGCTCTCGGAGCTGAGCTTCGCCCTGTCCATCGACGTGGCGTGCGCGGTGATCGGGCTGACCGAGAGCCGTCCCGGCCTGGCCCAGCGGCTGGAGCGGTTCTTCCCGGAGGAGTTCGGCGAACCGGGTTTCACCAGCATCAACGGCCTGTACTGGGTGTGGCGGCAGGCCCGGAACTGGTCGAGCATCTTCTTCAACGACGTCCGCCCGGCGGTGCGCGCGCGGCGCGCGCAGCGGCGCGACGACCTGATCTCGCACCTGCTCGACGAGGGCTGCTCGGCGGCGGAGATCCTCGGCGAGTGCATCACCTTCGCCGCCGCGGGCATGATCACCACGCGGGAGTTCATCAACCTGTCGGCCTGGCACCTGTTCACCGACGAGGCGCTGCGCGAGCGCTACCAGGCCGCCGAGGAGCCCGAGCGGATCGCGATCCTTCACGAACTGCTGCGGCTGGAACCGGTGGTCGGGCACCTCAAGCGGCGCGCCACCGCGCCCGTCGAGCTGCCCGGCGAGGACGGCGAGACGGTCACCGTACCGGCCGGTGAGGTGATCGACGTCCAGGTCAGCGCCACCAACACCGACCAGCGCGCGGTCGGCGAGCAGCCGCTGGCGGTGTGCCCCGCGCGCCCGCTCACCGACGCCACCGCTCCGGGGATGTCCTTCGGGGACGGCGCGCACAAGTGCCCGGGCTCGAACGTCGCGATCCTGGAGACCGACGTGTTCCTCAGCAGGCTGTTCGCGCTGCCCGGGGTCGGGATGCGGACGCCGCCGCGCGTCTCCATGAACGAGGCGATCGGCGGCTACGAGCTGCGCGGCATGGTCGTCGAACTCCAGTAGTCGAGCGGGAGGGGCACCCGTCGCGGGTGCCCCTCCGCTGCGTCAGGACTCCGGCGTCTCGTCGGTCGGGACCGCGATGGGCCGCAGCCGGGCCCAGAGGACGAAGGTCGCGGCGAAGACGAGCATTCCGATGCCCGCCCACAGGTTGATGTTGATCCCGGCGGACTTCTCCACCGCCTCCGCGCCGGCGGTCGCACCGACGACGACCAGCACGGCGCCGTAGATGGCGAACAGCAGCGCGATCACCGTTCGGATGTCGAAAGCGCCCGCAGCGGGCTTGTTTTTCACCATGTCGCTTCCTCGGTCAGGCGAAGACGATGTTGAGAGCGATGACCAGGATCAGGGCGATACCCGCCAGCAGACCGGGCCGCCGGTACCAGCCGGCGTCCTCACCACTGGTAGCCGCCTGCCGCGCCGACCGCGGCGTCAGCGAATACACCAGCCCCGCCAGCTCGGCCTCCGGCTTGGGCCGCGTCACCAGACTGACCACCACGCTGACCACGATGTCGACCACGAACGCCACCCCGGCACCCACGAAACTCGCGCCCTGCCCCGGCAGATCCAGCACCCCGGTCTCGGCCAGCCCGAAGACCACCACCGCCGAGACCGTGCCCACCACCAGACCCGCCCACCCCGCGTGCGGGGTCATCCGCTTCCAGAACATCCCCAGGATGAACGTCGCGAACAACGGCGCGTTGAAGAACGAGAACAACTGCTGCAGATAATCCATCAGGTTCGCATAACCCGAAGCGATGAACGCCGTGCCGACCGCCGCCACCGTCGCCCCGACGGTCACCCACCGGCCCATGTTCAGGTAATACCGGTCATCCCGGTCCCGCACCACATACGACTGCCAGATGTCGTAGGTGAACACCGTGTTGAACGACGACAGGTTCGCCGCCATCCCCGCCATGAACGACGCCAGCAACCCCGCCAGCGCGATCCCCAGAATCCCGTTCGGCAGCAGATCCCGCATCAGCAGCAAGATCGCATCGTTGTAGCTGACCCCCGCACCCTCCGGCGCCCCCGCCTGCTTGTAGGCACCCAGCTCCGGGATCACCACCGCCGCGATCATCCCCGGAATGATCACGATGAACGGGATGAACATCTTCGGGAACGCCCCGATGATCGGCGTCCGCTGCGCCGCCGACATGCTCTTGGACGCCATCGCCCGCTGCACCTCGACGAAATTCGTCGTCCAGTACCCGAACGACAGCACGAACCCCAACCCGAACACCAACCCCACCACGCTCCACACCGGATTGGCGAACCCGGTCAGCTCCGTACCCGGCCACGCCGAAAGCTGCTCCGCGCCACCCGGACCCGCCGAGATCTTCTCCACCAGACCCCGCACCCCACCGACCTTCACCAACCCCACGATCGTCAACGGCAACAACGCCGCCACGATCACGAAGAACTGCAACACCTCGTTGTAGATCGCCGCCGACAACCCGCCCAGCGCCGTGTAGGACAACACGATCGCCGCCGCGCACAACACCGACACCCACAACGGCCACCCCAGCAACGCATTCACGATACTGGCCAGCAAATACAGATTCACCCCGGCGATCAGCACCTGCGCCACCGCGAACGACACACCGTTCACCAAATGCGCCGCACGACCAAAACGCCGCAACATGAACTCCGGGACACTACGGACCTTCGACCCGTAGTAGAACGGCATCATCACCACGCCCAGAAACAGCATGGCAGGCACCGCACCGACCCAGAAATAATGCATCGTCGGCATCCCGTACTGCGCACCATTGGCCGACATGCCAATGATCTCGATCGCACCCAGATTGGCCGAGATGAACGCCAACCCCGTCACCCACGCGGGCAACGCGCGCCCCGACAAGAAAAAGTCCAGACTCGTCGACACCGCACGCCGCGCCACATAACCAATACCCAGCACGAAAACGAAGTACAACGCCAACAACACATAATCAACGGCATTCGCGTCCAACAGCCGGCCCTGGGCCAGCACCGACGCGCCCGCCCATCCCTGAGCGTCCACAGTGGTCCCTCTTTCCAGCGCGATGACGGCGCTGCACCCGCCAAGCCCGGACGCGGCGACCGACCAGCACCGTGCGCAATATGTTGTCCGCGGCAACATACCACCGGCCACCGGCGCGGAGAAGCTCGCTGAATCGATCAATCAACGCCGCCGTGACCGCATCGCAACGCGCCGTTTTCACCTGCGGCGCAACGCATTCCGCCGAACGGCTCAGCGGTTGGCGAGCACCTGCTCGAAGGCGAGCTCGGCGGCGCCGAGCAGCTTGCCGTCGCCGCCCAGCGAGGAGGTGACGAGCTTGGTGCCGCCCATCGCCCGGCTGACCAGGCTCCGCTGCGCGAGCAGTCCGCCGACGTGGTCGAGCAGCGTGCGCGGCAGCGCGGTGAAGAGGTCACCCAGAACCACGAGTTGCGGGCTCAGCAGGTTCACCACGTTGCACAACCCGATGGTCAACCACTCCGCGAAGTCGCCGAGCCGCTCCAGTACCTCGTCCGGGTTCTGCGCCAGCGCGTGCAGTTCGGCGACGATGACACCACGCGCCGCGCCCTCCGGTAGCTCCAGCGCCCGGCTCAGCGCGTGCTCCCCCACCTCGGTCTCCCAGCAGCCTCGGCTCCCGCAGTAGCACTCGAGGCCGCCCGGCCGCACCACCATGTGCCCGAGCTCGCCGACGTAGCCGCCGCTGCCGCGCAGCGGCAGGCCACCGGAGATCACCCCACCGCCGACCCCGACACCGGCGCTGACGAAGACCGCGTCCGCCGCACCGCGAGCCGCGCCCCGCAGGTGTTCGGCGAGCACGCCGAGCTCGGCGTCGTTGCCGACCTCCACGCGCCTGCCGCCCAGCGCCTCGGACAACCACTGCCCCAGCGGCACGTCGCTCCAGTGCAGGTTCGGTGCCTCGCGCACCATGCCGTCCGCGCGCCGCACCACACCGGGCGCCGAGACGCCGACCGCGGCGATCGCGACGCCGGCCTCCTCGATGAGCACCGCGCTGCTGTCCACGATGCGGGTGAAGACCTCGTCGGGCGTGCGGGTTTCCGGGCGCAGGCTCCAGCTGCACCGGTTGAGGATCTCCCCGCCGAGCCCGATCAGCGCCATCGACACCTGCTCGACCCGCACGTCCACGGCCAGCGCCACCGCGGCGTGCGGCTGCGGCAGCACCAGCAGGGACGGACGTCCCGCGCCGCTGCGCTGAGCGGGCAGCCGCTCGACCACCAGGCCGTCGCCGACCAACTCGTCGACCAGCGCCTTGATGGTGCTGCGGTTGAGGCCCATCTCGGCGGCCAGCGCGGCTCTGGTGCACGGACCGCTGATGTGCAGCCGACGCAGCAGCACAGCCCGGTTGTGCTGGCGCACTTCATCGGGCCGCGCTCCCGCGGTTGGCGTCGTACTCACCTGGGCTGCGTCCTCCGCCTGTTCTGGGTCCACGTCCGGGAAAAGCTCTAGCACAACCGCAGCTCGGCGATGCGGTGCGTGCCCCGCTCAGCGTTCGTGCGGCGGTGCCGAACGGCGTCGCGAGAGCGCGTCCGCACCGGCGGCGGCGACCAGCACCAGGCCGGTGATCACGTTGACCGGGGCGGCCGGGAAACCGAGCAGGTTCAGCCCGTTCTGGACGGTGGCCAGCACTGCACCGCCGAGCACCGCGTCCGCCGGCCGTCCCTTGCCGCCGAACAGCGAGGTGCCGCCGATCACCGCTGCGCCCACCGCGAACAGCACCAGGTTGCCGCCGCCCGCGCTGCCGTCGACCGAACCGGTCTTGGAGGTGTAGACGATCGCCCCGACGGCCGCGACCGAGGAGCAGATCACGAACGCCGTCATCCGGATGCGGGCCACGTCCACGCCCGCCCGGTGCGCGGCGACGCGGTTGTCGCCGATCGCACGCAGATGCCTGCCGTAGCGGGTGCGGTCCAGCACGTGGGTGCCGACGACCAGCAGGACCAGGATGATCGGCACGACCAGCGGTACGCCCCGGATGGAGGCCAGTTCCGGGTGCGGCGAGCGGTCCAGCACCAGCAAGAAGGTCGCCAGCCCGCCGCATCCCAGCACCGCCACGACCTTCGCGACGACCAGCGCGGTCGGCTGGGCGACCAGACCGTGGCGCAGCCGGACCAGGTGCCGGTGGCCGACGACGACGGCGTAGCCCGCACCGGCGATGCCGAACAGCGCCCAGCTGGCCGCCGGACCGAGGTTGCCGTTGGCGACGGCGAACAGCTCCGGGCTCTCCCGGACGGAGATCGTCCCGCCCGGGCCGACCAGCTGCAGCACCACGCCGGACCAGGTGATGAACAACCCGAGCGTGACGATGAACGACGGGATCCGCACCTTCGACACCGCGAAGCCGGTGACGCACCCGATCGCCGCGCCGGTGCTGACCGCGAGCAGCATCTCCAGCCACGGGTTCGCCCCGAACCCGCCCACCAGCAGCACCAGCGCCAGCGCGGAAAGCGCCGCACCGAGCCAGATCCGCAGCAGCAGCGCGAGCAGCGCCGCGCCGGCGAGGGCGAGCGCGAAGGCGGCGAACACCGCCGTGCCCATCGCGCCGAGCAGGTTCCCGTCGTGCTGGAAGTGCAGGGCCAGCAGCGAGGCCGCCACGCCGGAGGCGGTGCCCGCGGACAGGTCGATCTCGCCGAGCAGCAGGACGTAGACCAGACCCATCGCGATGATGGTCTGCCCAGCGCCGTGCTGGAGCAGGTTGGCCAGGTTGTTGAGGGTGAGGAAGTCCTCCGACAGCGCGGTGAACAGCACCAGCAGCGCCGCCAGCACGACCAGCGCGGGCAGCGCGCCGAGGTCGCCGCGGCGGAGCTTGCCGACGTAGTCGCGCACCGCCTCGCCGGTGCCGCGCGAGGTGGTGTCGATGCCGAAGTCCGCCACCGGGGTCGACACGCGTTCGGTCATCGTCGCTCCTCAGACCGCCGGCCGCGCCAGGCCGAGCTCACCGGAACGCCCGGCGGTCATCAGCTCGACCACCTGGCGGTGGGTCAGATCGCGGGCGGGCAGCTCGGCGGCCACCCGGCCCAGGTGCAGGATCGCGACGCGGTCGGCGACCTCGAACACGTCGGACATGTTGTGGCTGATCAGCACCACGCCGAGGCCCTGCTCGGCCAGCCGCCGGATCAGGTCGAGCACCTGGCGGGTCTGGGCGACGCCGAGCGCGGCGGTGGGTTCGTCCAGCACGACGACCCGGCTGTTCCACAGCACGGCCCGCGCGATGGCCACCGCCTGCCGCTGGCCGCCGGAGAGCGAGCCCACCTTCGCGCGCACCGATCCGACAGTGCGCACCGACAGGGAGCGCAGAGTGTCCCTGGCCGCCAGTTCCATCCCGGTCTCGTCGAGCAGCGCGCGGTGTCCGCGCTCGCGGCCGAGGAACATGTTCTGCACGACGTCGAGGTCGTCGCACAGCGCGAGGTCCTGGTGGACGGTTTCGATGCCCAGCTCGACCGCGTCGCGCGGGTGCCGGATCTGGACCGGACGGCCGGCGAAGCGCACTTCGCCGCGGTCGATGCGGTGCAGGCCCGCGATGCACTTGACCACTGTGGACTTCCCGGCTCCGTTGTCGCCGATGAGCGCGGTGACCTCACCGGCCCGGACGGTGAGGTCCACACCGCGCAGCGCGCGGACCGCGCCGAAGCTCTTGTCGACCCCGCGCAGGGCCAGGATCGGTTCGTGCATCCCCCGCGCTCCTCTCAGCTCGTGATGCCCAGCTGCCGGCACGCCGCGGCCGGCTCGCCGCGGCAGATCTCCTCGGTCCGGATGCGGCCGGGCCCCAGCACGGACTTGATGTCCTCCCGCGTGATCAGCCGCGGCGCCAGCAGCACGGACTTGACCTCGCGCCCGGTCACCGGGTCGCGAACCAGTTGCCCGGCAAGCGAATCCGCTGTCGCGCGGTCGCGCCGGGCCAGGGCACCGGCCAGCTCCGCGGTGACCGCGGCCTCCTGGTGGATCGGTTTAAAAACGGTGGCCGCCTGGTGACCCCGCAGGATCGCGCGCAGGCCGTCGACGGTCATGTCCTGACCGGTGACCGGGACCGATCCGGCCAGGCCGTACTTCTGCAGCACGGTGATCACCGAGGCAGCCAGGCCGTCGTTGGCCGCCAGGACGCCGTCCACCCGGCCCCCGTTGGCGGTCAGCAGCTGCTCGAAGACGCGGCCACCGGCCTGGTTGTCCCAGCCCTCGACGAACCTGCTGCTCACCAGCCGCAGCTGGCCCGAGGCGTAGCGGGGGCCGAGCTGTCCGGACTGGCCGCGGTGCACCAGCGCGGCGTTGTGGTCGGTGCTGGCCCCGCCGATCTCGATCACCTGCGCGCCGGGCCGCTCGCGCAGCGCGTCCGAGAGCGCACCGGCCTGGAGCTCGCCGACCGCCTCGTGATCGAAGCTGACGTAGTAGTCAGCGCTGCCACCGGCGTTGAGCCGGTCGTAGTCGATCACCGGCACGCCCTGCCGCTGTGCGCGCTGCTGCACGGTCGCGCCGACGTCGCCGCTGGGCGCGGCGATGATCAGCACCCGGACCCGCCGGCTGAGCATGCTGTCGGCGATCTGGGCGAACTTCTGCGCGTCGCCCTGCGCGTTCTGCACGATCGGCGCCAGCCCACGCTCGCGCAGCGCCTCCCGCAGCAGCGGCTCATCGGAGTGCGCCCACCGCGCGGAAGTCGCTGTGTCGGGCAGGATCACGCCGACCCGCGGCGCGTCGGCGGCGACCGGTTCGCTCGGCGCGGACGGCGGCGGCGCGTTGTTCCCGCAAGCCGCCAGCAGCAGCCCGAGGCTGCAAGCCACCGCGGCCAGCACCGCGGGCGTTCTCCGCATCGAGCAGCCTTCCCACTCCGACTCAAGTCACCTGAACGTTGCGGCTGACAACTTATGCCACAACACCCGGCACCCAGAAGTTGACCTGATCGGTACAGCGCCGAGATCTGCGGGTTCCGCCGTTCGAGTCACCTCCGGAGCGCGGTGCTGCGATCCTGGGGCGCCGGACTTCCAGCCGAAGGAGCGTCTTTGTCCGTCCACCCCTTCTACGAAGCGCGAGTGCTCGACCTTGCTCCGGACCGGTGGTGGGTGACGCTCCGGGTCTTCGTCATCGACTACGACGCCGAGCGCAGGTGGCACGCCGAACTGCCCGACGACACCGGCTTCTTCCTGTCCCTGCTGTGGGAAGGTGCGGACGGCGGCGGTCCGCTCGGCGGTGCGGTCGCCTGGCAGGAGTTCGCGGACGACGGCTGGCTCGCGTTGAACGCCCGGTGGTTCGTCCACGAGGTCGAGCGCCTCGCCGTCCGCAACCACCCGCTCTCCGACGAGGACTGGGAGCACATCTCCTCGTGCCAGGAGCAGACCGGCGAACTGGACGGCAGCGGGCCGGACGAGGACCGTCTGGTGCAGGCCGACTACAAGGTGCGGGTCACCGATCCGCGCTGGCTGGAGCACCTGGCGCCCGGTCTGAGCTGGAAAGGCGGGTACTACCCGAACCCGGCCCGCCGGTTGCGCGCCGACGACGCCCCGCACGTACCGGATCTCACTGCACCGGAGGCCGTCCTCACCCCGTTCACCGGCTACGACTACCCCCACATCGTGACGTCCGCCTTCTCCGATGACGGCCGCCTTCTCGCTGCCACCAGCGAGGACGGCGACCTGGTCGTCTACGACACGGGCGATTGGTCCGAGCGGCTCCGCACCTCACCCGCAGCGGCCGGGCGGGAGATCATGTGGGCACCGGGGCAGCACGTGATCACGCTCAAGGAGGACGAGGACGACGAGGTCCGCCCGTGGGCCTACGACCTCGACTCCAACACCGAAACCAACCTCCCGGTGCAGCCGGGGCGCGTGCGCTCGCGCACCGGCGCCTTCCGGGTCGAGTTCGGCGACGGCCGGGTGGACTTCGTCTCCGGGCAGTCCTCGCCCGATCGCGCGGTGCGGCTCGGCGACGAGTCCTCCGACCTGGTCATGGACGTGGCGTTCAGCGCGGACGAGACCCGGATGTTCGTCGCCCACGACTCGGAGGTGCACGTCATAGAGCCCGCCACCGGAACGATCCTGGACACCATCACCGTGCCCGGCGACTGGCTCAGCGCAGTGGCCGCGAGCCCGGACGGCGCGTACCTGGCCGTGGCGGCGGAGGACTGGAACGACGAGTGGAAGAGCACGCCTGACATCTACCGGGTGGCCGATCGCGAGCTCATCATGCGATACCCGTCGAAGGACCTCGCACAGGACGGGTTCCACCCCCACGCCCTCGCCTGGTCTCCCGACGGTGCCCGGTTGGCGGCCATCGCCGAGGACGAGATCCACCTCTTCCGCGTAGGCCTGCCGGACGAGCCGCCCGCCGGGCTCCGGCGCGGGGATCAGGCGCGCTCGAAGCCGTAAGCGCGCTCGACCCTGGCGACCTCGATGCGGTAGTCGGCGTACCAGCGCTCCTTGCCGAGCCGCTGCGCTTCGAGGTGCTCGGGGTCCTGCTTCCACGCCGCGATCGATTCCGCGTCGGTGTAGTAGATGACGAGCAGCTCCCGGCCGTCCGGTCCGGTCTGCGACTCCCGGCCCAGGTACCCGGGCTGGCGCGCGCCCAGTTCGGCCATGCGCTCGGACATCGCGTCGTAGCCGTCCAGGTCCTCGTCGTTGAGTGCACTGCTGATGATGACCGCGTAGTACGGCGGTTCGGGCCGGGTGAAGGTCACCGGCCAAGCCTACGACCGCAACCGCCGCGGTTCGAACGAATAATCGTCAGCTCGCGGGCAGGACGCGGCCGGTCACCTCGCCGAAGCCGATCCTGGTGCCGTTGGCACCGGGGGCGGTGGCGGTGATGGTGACCTCGTCGCCGTCTTCGAGGAAGGTGCGCTCCTGGCCGCCGATGCGCACCGGTTGCGCACCTCCCCAGGTGAGTTCGATGAAGGCACCGCGCTGGTGCTTCTCCGGGCCCGACACGGTGCCCGAGGCGTAGAGGTCACCGGTGCGGCTGGCGGCCCCGTTGACCGTCAGGTGCGCCAGCATCTGGGCCGGGGACCAGTACATCTCGCGGTAGGGCGGGCGGGAGACCTCGTGGCCGTTCCAGGACACCGCGAGGTCGATGTCCAGGCCCCACGGCTCCGGTTCCTTGAGGTACGGCAGCGGCTCGGGGATCTGCGCCGGGGTCGCCACCCGCGCCTGCTCCAGCGCGAGCAGCGGGACCACCCACGGCGAGACCGAGGTGGCGAAGCTCTTGCCCAGGAACGGGCCCAGCGGCACGTACTCCCAGGCCTGGATGTCGCGGGCCGACCAGTCGTTGACCAGCACCGCGCCGAACACCCTGGTGGCGAACTCCGCGATCGGCACCGCGGTGCCCAGCTCGGAGCCGGTGCCGACGACGAACCCGAGCTCGGCCTCGACGTCCAGGCGGCGGCACGGGCCGAAGGTCGGCGCGTCCTCGCCCGGTGCCCTGCGCTGACCGCTGGGGCGGACGACGTCGGTGCCCGACACCACCACCGTTCCGGCGCGCCCGTGGTAGCCGACCGGCAGGTGCTTCCAGTTCGGCATCAGCGGTTCGGAGTCCGGGCGGAACAGCCGCCCGAGGTTGGTCGCGTGGTGCTCGGAGGCGTAGAAGTCGACGTAGTCGGCGACCTCGACCGGCAGGTGCATGCGCACCTCGGCGACCGGGTGCACCGCACCGTCCGGCACATCGCCCGAGACGAGCTCGGTGATCTGCTGCCGCACCCGCACCCAGCGGTCGTGGCCCTGGGCCATGAACGCGTTCAGCGTCGGCTGCGCGAACACCTCCTCGCCCAGCGCCGCCGCCAGGTCCACGACGGAATCGCCCACCCGGACGCCGACGCGCGGAGCGCTCCCGGGAGTGGAGAAGACGCCGTAGGGCAGGTTGGCGAGTCCGAACAGCGAGCCGTCCGGGATGTCCATCACGAGCCGGTCCCTCCTCCGCAGCGCATCGAGGTGCTCACCCCTGCGGCCCCCGCCCCGCCCAGGTCCAGGCGTAACCGGGGTCCTCGGCGGCGCGGCCGCCCTCGCCGAGCTCCAGCGGGCGGAAGGTGTCGACCATGACCGCCAGCTCGTCGAAGAACTCCACGCCGATGCTGCGCTCGTAGGCACCCGGCTGCGGGCCGTGCGAGTGACCGCCCGGGTGCAGCGAGATCGAGCCCTGCCCGATGCCGGAGCCCTTGCGCGCCTCGTAGTCCCCGCCGCAGTAGAACATCACCTCGTCGGAGTCCACATTGGAGTGGTAGTAGGGCACCGGGATGGACAGCGGGTGGTAGTCGACCTTGCGCGGCACGAAGTTGCAGATCACGAAGTTCTGGCCCTCGAAGACCTGGTGCACCGGCGGCGGCTGGTGCACCCGGCCGGTGATCGGCTCGAACTCGGCGATGTTGAACGTGTAGGGGTACAGGCAGCCGTCCCAGCCGACCACGTCGAAGGGGTGCTCGGGGTAGACGAACCGGGTGCCCACGATGCCGCGGCTGCCCCGGTGCTTGACCAGCACCTCCACGTCGGTGCCCGCGCCCAGCAGCGGCTCGGTGGGGCCGAGCAGATCGCGCTCGCAGTAGGGCGAGTGCTCCAGCAGCTGGCCGAACTTCGACAGGTAGCGGCGCGGCGGCGTGATGTGCGAGTTGGCCTCGATGCAGTACGCGCGCACCGGTTCCTCGCCCTGCGGCACCCAGCGGTGCGTGGTTGCCCGCGGCAGGATGACGTAGTCGCCCTGTTGGAAGGGCAGCGCGCCGAACACCGTCTCGACCACGCCCGCGCCGGACTCGACGTAGACGCACTCGTCGCCGATCGCGTTGCGGTACAGCGGGGAGGCAGCGCCCGCGACGGCGTAGGAGATCCGCACGTCGGCGTTGCCCAGGACCAGCCGCCGCCCGGTGACCACGTCGTGGCGCTGCCACTCCTGACCGCCGAACAGCTCGTGCAGCTTCAGGTGCCGCGGGCGCAGCGGGTGGTTGGGCTCGGTCTCCAGGTCCGGCAGCTCCCAGACGGTGGAATCGACCACCGCCGAGGGCAGGTTGCGGTGGTACAGCAGCGAGGAGTCGCTGGAGAAGCCCTCCTCCCCCATCAGCTCCTCGTAGTAGAGGCCGCCGTCGGGCCTGCGGTGCTGGGTGTGCCGTTTCGGCGGGACCTCGCCGATCTGCCGGTAGTACGCCATCGACCCGTCTCCTCGCAGCGGCCCCGGAGTCCGGCTCGTCCGCCACCACCCCGGGGGCAAAACCAGTCACCGCACTTACTACCACGGGCAGCCGCGTCGAGCCCCGTCTGAGACGACCCCACCCCGGCTCAGTGTCAGGTTCCGGCGGCCCGCCTCGAGGAACTCCCCCAGCTCGATCGGGTGCCCGACCACCACGGCGGGCAACCGCTCCGGCGTCGCGCGGCGTCCGGGGTGTACACGTGCCCGGCCACCGCCACACCGTTGCTCGGGAAACGCACATCCGCGATCGACTCCGTGGAAGCTCACCGGGTCGGGGACCGCACGTCCTGCTCCGGGCACCGCACCCCGGTGAGAAACCACTCTTCGCCCCTTCCGGGCGCCGGTTGAGAGACGGTTTCATCCCGGGAGGAATCCTTCCTCCGCTCCGCCGGCTGAGCCCGCTCTCAGCGTCTCAGCGTTATCTCAGCGCACATCAGTCACGCTGGACCCAGGACTCGACAGGAGGACTCGATGAAGCGAAGAAGCGTGGTGCTCACCGCGACCGCGGGCACGGCGGCCGGAGTGCTGGGCCTGACCGTGCTGGCGTTGCCCGCCGGTGCCGGTGCGGCCCCGGAACTGCCGCCGGTGGCGGCCGAACAGCTCGTGGAGTCGGTGATGCGCGCCGATCCGCCGGCGCTCACCGGCACCGTGTCGGTGGACAACGCACTCGGCCTGCCCGCACTGCCGGGTGGCGAGGCGTCGCAGCTGCTCGCCGACGGGACCAACCGGTTCCAGGTGTGGGCCGACGGCCAGGGCCGCCACCGCGTGTCGGTGCCCTCGCACGGCGGCGAGCTGACGATGGTCGACGACGGCACGACCGCGTGGAAGTGGGATTCCGGCGAGCAGACCGCCACCCGCACCCAGCACCCGGAGCGCGCCGGGCACGGGGCTCCCGCCGATCCGGCCGCCGCGGCGCGCGGGATCATCGGCGAGCTCCGCAAGACCAGCGAGGTCTCGGTGGACGGCACGGCCAGCGTCGCCGGCCGCGACGCCTACGAGCTCGTGCTCACCCCGAAGCCGACCGAGCGCACGCTGCTGCGGCAGGTGCGCGTCGCGGTGGACGCCGAGAAGCGCGTTCCGCTGGAACTCTCGGTGCTCACCAACGGTTCTGCCGATCCGGCGCTGAAGATCGGCTTCACCAGCCTCGACATGACCGCCCCCGATCCCGGCCTGTTCCGGTTCGAACCGCCGGCGGGCGCGAAGGTCGAGGACGGCTCGCGGCACGCGCCGGAGCCCGGCGACCACGCGGTGCCCGAGCACCAGGTCGTCGGCGAGGGCTGGGACTCGACGCTGGTCACCAAGGTGCCGGAGAGCCCGGAGCTGCGTCAGGTCGCGGAGCGGACCGGCAAGCCGGTCAGCGGGCCGTGGGGCAACGGCTGGATCCTCGGCACGGCGGCCGGCAACGCGCTGCTGACCTCCGACGGGCGGGTCGCGGTCGGCGCCGTGCCCGAGCAGGTGCTGGTCGCTGCGCTCGGCGAGGTCCGATGACCAGCGCGGTCGATCCGGCGAGGTCGTCGTCCGCCATCGCGGACGGCGGCCTCGCCGCCCGCACCACCGGCCTGCGCAAGACCTACGGGCGGACCGTCGCGGTGGCCGGCGTCGACCTCGCCGTCCCCCGGGGGGGTGTGGTCGGTGTGCTCGGGCCCAACGGTTCGGGCAAGACCACCACGATCCGGATGCTGCTCGGGCTCACCGCACCGAGCTCGGGCACCGTGGAGCTGCTCGGGCACCAGCTGCCCGAGCACGCCGGGCGGGTGCTGCCCCGGGTGGGCGCGCTGGTCGAAGGGCCCGGTTTCCACCCGTTCCTGTCCGGCCGGGAGAACCTGCTGCGCTGCGCGGTGATGGAACCCGCGCTGCGCGGCCCGGAGATCCGCGATGTCGTCGAGCAGGCGCTGGAGCGGGTCGGGTTGAGCGCCGCGGCGGGCCGCCGGTACCGGGGCTACTCGCTGGGCATGAAGCAGCGGCTCGGCCTGGCCGCCGCGCTGCTGGTGCCGCGCGATCTGGTGGTGCTCGACGAACCGACCAACGGGCTGGACCCGGCGGGCACCCGCGAGATCCGCCGGATCATCGCCGAGCTGCACGCCTCGGGCACCACGGTGCTGGTCTCCTCCCACCTGCTGTCGGAGATCGAGGCGACCTGCACCCACGTCGCGGTGCTGCACCGCGGATCGCTGGTGGCGCAAGGCGAACTGGCGGGCATGCTGGAAGCCGGCGCGCCGCACCTGCTGGTGTCCACTTCGGACACCGACGGCGCGGTGCGCGCGCTGCGCGACAAGAGCCTCAAAGCCCGCGAGGAGAGCGGGTGGATCCGGGTGGAGCTCACCGGTGCCGAGTCCGACGAGGTGATCGCGATGCTCGTGCACTCCGGCGTCCCGGTGCGCGAAGCGCGCCGCTCCCGGACCGGTCTGGAGGACCTCTTCGCACGACTGACGGAGGAAGAGCTGTGACCGCGATCGACCTACCCGCGCGGACATCCGCTCCCCTCGCGCGGCAGCTCCTGGCCGAGACGCGGTGGGTGCTGCGCCGCCCGCGCAACCTGCTCGCGCTGCTGATGCTGGCCGCGCTGCCCGTGCTGCTGGGCACCGCGATCGCGCTCACCGCCGGACCCGGTGGCCGCGGCGGGCCGTCGGTCCTCTCGGCAGTGGCGGGCAACGGGCTGGTGCTGCCGGTGGCCGCCATCATGCTCGCCCAGTCACTGCTGCTGCCGCTGGTCGTGGCGATGGTCGCGGCCGATGCGCTGGCGGGCGAATCGGCGCACGGCACGCTGCGCGGCCTGCTGCTGGCGCCGGTCGGGCGGGTGCGGCTGGTCGGCGTCAAGGCGTTCGGCGTGCTGGTGCTGGCCGTGCTCGCCGTGTCCGTCGTGGCGATCAGCGGTGTGCTCACCGGGCTGATCGTGGTCGGCGGCGGTGATCTGGTGACGTTGTCGGGCACCACGGTGTCGTTCGGCTCCGCGCTCGGCCGGGTCGCGCTGGCGGTGGCCTGGACGGCGGTGCAGATGGCGGCGGTCGGCGCGATCGCGCTGGCGCTGTCCTCGCTCACCGAGCACCCGCTGGTGGTCGTCGTCGCCACGATGGGCGGGCTGATCACCTTCGGCGTGCTGGGCACCATCCCGGCGCTGGACTGGCTGCAGCCGGTGCTGATCACCACCGACTGGTCGGCGGTGCTGGACGTGCTGCGCGATCCGGTCGGCTGGGAGGCGATGACGACCGGCCTGCTGCGCGCGGGTTGCTACCTGGTCATCGGGTTGTCCGCGACGGTGGTCCGCATGGTCACCAAGGACGCCTGAGAGCTCGTCGGCGGCAGAACGACGCGCCGACGAGCTTCGTACGGGTCAGCGCAGCACTGCGCAGAGTTCCAGCCAGGCGGCTTTCAGCAACAGGCGAGTGGTGCTCGGTCGCTGCCACGAGGTCCGCGTCGACCGCGGCCGGTGTAGGAGCACGTGAAACCTTCCGTTGTCGGGTCGAGCGCTCCGGCGCTCGGCCCGTTTCCCCGACGCCTGGCAAGACTCCGTTGTCCTGCCAGGCCGCACCCGGCCGGGAACGCGCCCCGTCCGCTTCGTGCGACCGATACCTTGCCCGCTACCGGCGGGTCGGGCAAGGACGTTTTCGCCCGATCGGCCGAACCTGGCACGCCGCGCGACGGCTGCCCAGGGTTGAGCGGTAGAAGGTGTGCGACACCCTTGTGTCAATCGGAGTCCTGCTCAACCGCACCTCAGGGGACCGTGATGCAACCCAGCCACGAGAAACCGCGAAACGCGAGAACGACCCGAAACGCAACCACCGCTGAAAATCGCGGAGAGGCGGACATGGGAGAGGCGGGACTGCGCGCATGACCGACCGATCGACGCCACCGGTGTTCGCCCGCGTGCTGCCCCTGCTGACGTCCGTCCCGGACGACCCGGACTTCGAGCACGGTTACCTGGATCTGCTCGGCGGCCAGTCCGGTGCTCCGTCCGGGCCGATCCAGTCCTTCTGGGAGTCCGGGCCCGGTTCCGGCCTCTACGACCACGTGCAGTCGATCGCCCGCCGGGTGGCGCCGGCCTGGTACCGGATCCCGGCCCGCAGCCGCCCGCCCGAAGGCGGCCGGGTGCTCGACATCGGATGCGGTCCGGGCAACGCCACCGCCGCGCTGGGCCGCCAGGTCGGCCCGGACGGGCTCGCCATCGGCCTGGACATCTCCCGGCCCATGCTGGCGCGGGCGGCGCGCGGCGAAACCTCCGGCAACGTCGGGTTCATCCGCGCCGACGCGCGCGACCTGCCGTTCCCGGAGGGCACCTTCGACCTGGTCACCAGCTTCGCGGCGCTGCAGCTGATCCCGGCGCCGGAGGAGGTCCTGGTCGCGGCGTGCCGCGTGCTCGTGCCCGGTGGCTGGCTGGCGGTCATGGTGCCGACGCCGCACGACGGGTTCCTGCACGTGGTGTCGCGGCTGGTCGGCGACCGCACCGGGCTGGCCTTCTTCGACCCGGACCAGATCGCCGAGCAGCTCGACGACGCGGGCATGCGCTCCGTGCACACCCACCGGACCGGCCCGGTGCTCTGGATCAACGCCCAGCGCCCCGCCTGACGGCGATCACGACCGGCGGAGGTTGGGCCGGGCCTTGCTCAGGTAGTCGTCGATGGCCGAGAGGTTGTCGCTCAGCGCCTCGACGCGCTGCTGGATCTTCGCCCGCTCGCGCTCCAAGTTGGCCAGCATCTCCGGGGCGACGACGCGCATGTGGATCGCGCCCGGCCGGTCGAGGCACGGCAGGATGTCGCGGATGATCCGGGTCGGGATCCCGGAGTCCAGCAGGCCGCGGATCTTGCCCACCCGGTCTACCGAGCCATCGCCGTAGACGCGGTGCCCGAGCTCGTCGCGCTCCGGGCGGATCAAGTCCTGCTCCTCGTAGTAGCGCAGCAGCCGGACCGACACCCCGGTCCGCTCGGCCAGTTCACCGATCCGCACCCGTACCTCCTCGCGTCCGCATACCGCCATTATCCGAACCGGCCGGGGTGCGCCGGATCACGCTTGTCCTCACACCGGTGTGAGGTGCGCAGGGTTGGGCGCATGGAACTCGGATCGAACCGCGCACTTCCGCTCGGCGCCCTGCTGGCGTTCGCCACGGTGGTGCTGCTGGGCTGCCTGACCGAAACGCTGCCCGCCGGTGTGCTGCTGCCGATGAGCGCCGATCTGCGGGTTTCGGAGTCGCAGGCCGGTCAGCTCGTCGCGGTCTACGCGATCAGCACGGCCGCGACCTCGGTCCCGCTGACCGCGCTGACCCGGCGGCTGCCGCGGCGCGCCCTGCTGCTCGGCCTGATCCTCGGGTTCGCGGTGGTCAACGCCGTCACCGCGCTCTCGCCGTGGTATCCGCTGACGCTGGTGGCCCGCGTGCTCGCCGGTGCGGTGTCCGGCGTGATGTGGGCGATGATCGCCGGCTACGCGATGCGGATCGTGCCCGCCGAGCGGGCCGGGCGGGCACTGGCGATCGCGATGGCGGGCACCCCGATCGGCTTCGCCCTCGGGGTGCCCGCCGGGACGGTGCTGGGCGAACTCCTGGGCTGGCGCTACGCGTTCGGCGCGATGTCGGTGATCGCCGTCGCGCTGGTCGGCTGGGTGCTGTGGCAGGTCCCGCCGCTGAGCGGGCAGTCGGTGCAGCGGCGCGCCGGAATCCGGGATGTCCTCACCACGCCCGGTTTCCGCACCGTGCTCGTCATGACGTTCGCCCTGGCGCTCGGGCACAACGTCCTCTACACCTACATCGGCCCGGTGCTCGCCGACGCCGGCCGGATCGGGCTGCTCAGCACCGCGCTGCTGGTCTTCGGGCTCGCCTCCGTGCTGGGCCTGTGGATCGTCGGATCGGTCGTCGACCGCCGGTTGCAGCTGCTGATCCGCTGCTCGACATCGCTGGTCGCCGTCGCCGCGGCGCTGATCGGCGGCGCCGCGCAGTGGCCGGTGGCGCTGCTGCTCGCCGTGGCCGTGTGGGGTGTCGCTTTCGGCGGTGCGCCGACGATGTTCCCCGCCGCGGCGGCGAGAATCGCCGGACGTGACGCCGACCTGGCGCAGTCGCTGACCATCACCGTCTGGAACGTCGCGATCGCGGCGGGCGCCTACCTCGGCGGGGCGGCGCTCGACCTGGCGGGCAGCGCGGCACCGCTGCCCTGGCTGGCAGCGGCCTTGGCCGCCGCGGCGTTCGGGATCGCTGTCCGGCGGAACGCGTTGCGGGACAGCTGAGCTCAGCCCAGCGCGTTGTACTGCTCGATGAGCCGGTGCAGCAGCGCTCGGGCGTCCGGGCCTTCGAGGGAGGCCGACAGCAGGACGTCGAAGAGCCGGTCGAAGCGGTCCAGGTCTTCGGGATCGGTGATGGTCATCTCCGTGTTCACCGTTTCCACCAGGGCCATCTCGTCGATGATGACGAAGCCGTGCTGCGGGACCGCGCTCAGCTGCACGTCCATCGGCAGCACCGCCAGCCGCAACGTCGACATGCCCGCCAGCGCCAGCAACCGGTCCAGCTGCCCCACCATCACCTGCGGCGGCGCGATCGGATGCCGCAGGCCCGCTTCCGAGCACACGATCTGCACCTCGGTCCGCGGCCGGTAGAGGACTTCCTGCCGGGCCATCCGGCGCTCGACGGACTCGGCGATGTCCAGCCGGTTCCCGTGCAGCACCGCCACCGCCTCGAACATGTGCCGGGCGTACTCGGCGGTCTGCACCAGGCCCGGCACCATCGCGATCTCGAACAGCCGGATGCGCTCGGCGTCGTGCTCCAGCTGCTTGCCGTACTCCTGCCGGGCGCTGTTGCCGGTGCGCAGCTGGCGCTTCCAGCTCGCCGCCTCCAGCCGGATCTCGCGCAGCTCCTGCCGCAGCTCGGCCTCGACCGCTTCGTCCGCGCCGGTCAGCCGGCAGTAGACCACCACGTCGGCGTCGGCCACCGACTGGTTGGCGGTCTCCATCCGCGAGACCTTCGACGCGGTCCAGCCGGCCCGTTGCGCGAACTGCTTGCCGGACAACCCCGCTTCCACGCGCAATCGCCGCAATGCGTCGCCGAACGCCAGGCGGCGGGTTTCGGAATCACTCACCGGCGCCTCCCGAGATCGTGCCGGTAGACGAACAACGGCACCGCGTGCTCGCAAGCGGCGCCCCACCAGTTCCGGTACTGGTTCACCTCCCCCGGGCTGGCGATGATCTCGGTGCCAGCGAACCGCTGGTCCTCGAAGTGCATCAGCGCAACCCGCGCCTCGTCGAAGAGCCAGAAGTCGTGGGCGGGCAGGCCCAGCGAGCGAGCGCGGGACTCGGTGAGCACCCGCACGTCCTCGCCCGCGGCGACGTTGGCGCGGCCGACGTCGAGCTGCCACAACTGGTATTCGGTCGGCGGTTCCCGGTAGACGCGCACCCGGGCGATCAACCGCCCCGCCCGGGTCGCCGACGCCACCTGGTCCAGCCAGGGGCGCAGCCAGGCCAGGTCATCGTGCTGACCGGCCCGCCAGCGCCGCCAGGGTTCGGCCTCGGCCGGCTGGCGGTAGGTGCCCTGGCACTCCCACCGCCACGCCCGATGCCGGAACGAGCGCAGGAGTTCGTCGAACTCCGCGCCCGGTAAGACCCATGAGCTCACGGCGCCGCCTTCGGCACGAAGACGTCGAGCAGGGCGGCTGGAACCTCGACCGCCGTCTCGTGATCGGGCAGACCGCGTTCGCGCAACGCGGCCAGCGCTTCCGGATCGGTGACCTTGTAGCCCTGAACGACGTAAGTGCCCTGGTCGGTGCTGTAGAGCGTGGGGCAGGTTCCGGCGTGGGACGTCGTTCCCTGGAAGGTCAACTTCACCTGTTCCTCCTCTTTCGGAAGACTCATGCATCGTCCGTGCAATACGTGCATTCGGTCAAGGCTCGGGGCACTCCGCAACTCGGACAGCCGAACCGGGTGACGGGCAGTTGCCGTGATCCACTCGGCCGTTCGGCTGGAATTCCAAGATGATTGCGCGGATTGCTTGAAATGCTGATGCGCTCGTTCCCATACTGGCGACTACCGGGGGACAGAGACCGAGAGGCGGGCGAGCACGTGAACATCAGCCGGTTCCCGATGGGCACGATCCCCCTCCCGCCCGCCTCTCGCCCGGCACCAGGAGCGGCGGCGTGATCGGACTGCAGCAGACCGAGCGGCACTACTGGTTGCCCGCTCCGGATCCGGAAACGGGCGTCTTCGCGCGGCACGCCTTCCACGGCCGCCGCTGGGAGGGCCAGCCGGTGGACGTGGCCGCGTGCGGCGCCGAGGTCGCGATGGCCTCGCCCAGCGAGATGGACTGGCGGACGGCGCCGACCTGCATGGCGTGCAACGAGTTCCTCAAGAGCCGGCAGACCGCGCCCTGACGCGGCCCCACGAACCTCCGGCCCGGTGCTGAACCCCGACTCGCACCGGGCCGGACCCACCATACTCCACAGTGGACTCAGATGGCGGAGGTGGCGCATCCGGGCGAATGACAAACCCGCCCGGGAGCCGGAAACTGGCTGCGGCTGGCGTGATCGGGCCAGCCCCGCCAGAGGAGGTCCGATGCGTCGCGGCCGACCGCCGACATTCGGCGTCGAGGAGGAATTCCTGCTGCTGCACCCGGGAACGGGGCATCCCGCCCCGCACGCGCCGGAGATCCTGCGCCAGGTCGGCCACGCCTTCACCGCCGAGCTGGCCGAGTTCCAGCTGGAGTCCAACACCCCCGTCTGCCGAACCGCCGACGAGGCGCACCGCGCGCTCACCGCGGCGCGCCAGGAGCTGGCCGAAGCGGCTGACCGGCGCGGTTCGCTGCTGGTGTCCACCGGCTTCGCCCCGCTCGGCCTGCCCGATCCGCTGCCGCTGACGGACAAATCCCGGTACCGCACCATCCGGGAACGGTTCGGCCAGCTGCTCGACTCGCACACCGCAGCGGGCTGCCACGTGCACGTCGGGATGCCCGACCTGGCCTCGGCCCTGGCGGTGTCCGATCACCTGCGGCCGCACCTGCCCGCGCTGCTGGCGCTGACCGCGAACTCGCCGTTCTGCGGCGGCCGCGACACCGGGCACGCCAGCTGGCGGAGCGTGATGTGGTCGCGGTTGCCCTCCGCCGGGCCACCGCCGCTGCACCGGAACACCAGCTCCTACCGGCAATCGGTGCAGCTGCTGCTGAACAGCGGAGCGGCACTGGACCGGGCGATGGTCTACTGGCTGGTCCGCCCGGCCGAACATCTGTCCACTTTGGAGTTCCGGATCGCCGACGCGACCGGCACCGCCGAGGAGTCGCTGCTGCTGGCACTGCTGATCCGGGCGCTGGCGACGATCGCGCTGCAGGACGTCGCCGAGGGCCGCCCACCGGCCGAACTCCCCGATCAGCGGCTGCGGCTCGCGCTCTGGCGGGCAGCGCACGACGGACTGGAGGGCGACGGCCTCGACGCGGACGGTGAGCTGGTCCCCGCCCGCTTCCTGGTGGAAAAGCTGTGCAAGACGGCGCAACCGGCGCTGGAGGCCAGTGGCGACAGCGCGCGCGTCGACGACATCCTCAGCCGCCTGTTCCGCCACGGCAGCGGCGCTCAGCGCCAGCGGCGAGCGCACGAACGCCGCCACGACATGGCCGACGTCCTCGCCCTGCTCGCCGAGCAGACCCGCACGGCACTACCGGACTAACCCCCGCAGAAGACGCACGCGCGGTACCACTCCAGCGGGCTGAGAACGCGGTGCTCGACGCACGAGGCCGGCAGCACCTCCGGGTAATCGGGGAAGTCGCCCGGGAACCGGGCCGGGGTCGTCATGTCGAACTCCAGCACCATCTCGCGGAAGTCGCGCAAAAAGCCCGCCGCGAACGGAGGGTCGTAACCGAGTTCGTCCCAGCGGTGCCGGGACAGAGCGAGGTTGACCGTGCGCAGCACGAACCGCCGGTTCGCCTCCTGCTCCTCCGCGGTGTCGCCCCAGTCGACGTCCTCCAGCCCGAAGCCGACCGCACCCCGCCCCATCACGTTCTGGTCCAGCTTCGCGATCGCCGCGGCGAACCTGAAGTCCCACCGGCGCTCCGCCGTCGCCGCCACCGCGAGCGCCATGACTTCGGCGAACACCTCGGTGCCGCCGTTGGACATGTAGATGTCCCGGTCGCCCGAGCTGATGCTGTTCCCCACGCTGCCCAGCCTAGGCACCGGATTCGGCGCCCCGGAACGCAGGAGGGCCGCGATCGCAGTGCGATCGCGGCCCGCTCCCCCCTTGAACCCCAGTGGCGTTCTAATGCACAGAACGCTTGTCAAGCATTAGATCAGCTGGGTTCGGCAGCGTCAAGAACTCCACTACCATCGGCAGCATGAAACCGCGGGTGCCGCTGATCGGCGAGCCAATCGCCGTCGACCTGGTCAACACCAGGGCGATCATCGCGGGCGACCAGGTCGACATGATGGGCACGCCCGCCGAGCTGTGGGAGTGGCTGACGCGCCAGGCCGACCGGCTGACGATGCCCACCCGGGCGGAGCAGTCCTCGCTCGACGAAACCGATCTGGCCGCCGTGCACGAAGTGCGCGAGCACACCGCGCGAACCCTCGCCCACGTCCGGCTCGGCAAGCGCCCGCCGGCCGACGCGCTGCGCGGGCTCAACGAGGCGCAGCGGGCCGCACCGGGAATCCGCAAGCTCAGCTGGCGCGGCGGTTCGGTGGTCAGCACCGTCGAGCGGCCGGGGAAGCTGGGCGTGCGGGTGGCCGCCGACCTGGCCGAAGCCGCCGCCGAGCTGCTCACCGACCCGCTCATCGAAGCGCTCCGCGAGTGCGAGGAGCGCAACTGCGTGATGCTCTTCGTCGCGACGAACCCGCGGCGCCGCTGGTGCTCCCCGGCGATCTGCGGCAACCGGGTTCGCGTCGCCCGCTACTACCAGCGGCACAAGACCTCCGCCTGACCAGTGCGTCCACTGTGGAAGCCGCTGGCCGGGCGCTGAGCTGCACTTCGATGACGGCGCGGCCCGGCGGCGCGAAAGGTCCTCGACCGCCTGTGACACCGCCGTTCGGGAAGTAGGCTGCCCGGACAGGCAGGACGGGGGGAACCGATGTATAGGAGCAGCACCACCGGTTTCGGCGATGAGATCACCGACCGGCTCCCCCGGCCCGTCCCGCCCTTCGCCCGTGCGCCGGTGCTGGTACTCGCCGCGCTGGTGACCGCGCTGCTGATGGCGTTGGCGCCGCGCTACGACCTCGTCACCGACGAGCTCTACTTCCTGGCCGCCGGGAAGTTCCACCCGGCCTGGGGCTACATGGACCAGCAGCCGCTGGTCCCGATGCTGGCCGCCTTCCTGGACACCGCGTTCCCCGGGTCGCTGGTGGCGTTCCGGCTGCCCGCGGCGCTGGTCACCGCGCTCGGGATGGTGGTCACCGCGCTGATCGCGCGCGAGTTCGGCGGCAACCGCAAGGCCCAGGTGCTCGCCGCGGTGGCCTACCCGCTCTCGCCGTGGTTGCTGGTCAACGGCCACTGGCTCACCGCCTCGACGATGGAACCGCTGCAGTGGACGGCGATGCTCTGGCTGCTGGTGCGGTGGGTGCGGCTGCACGGCCACGGCGTTCGGCGGGACCGCCTGCTCATCGGGATCGGGCTCATCGCCGCGCTCGCCGTGCAGACCAAGTTCCAGGTGGTGGTGCTGTGCGCGGCGCTGCTGCTGGGCATCGCCCTCTCCGGCCCGCGAGCGGTGCTGGCCCGTCCGGCGTTGTGGGTGGCGGTCGCGATCCCCGCGGTGACCGCGGTTCCCACGCTGTGGTGGCAGGCGGCCAACGGCTGGCCGGCGCTGGAGATGGGCGCCGCCGTCAACGCCGAGAACGACCGCGTCCTGCTCCTGCCCGTCGCGCTGTTCTACGCCGGTGTCGTGCTCGGGGCGGTGCTCTGCTGCTACGGCCTGGTGGGGCTGCTGCGCTCCCCCGCCCTGCGGCCGTACCGGTTCCTGGGCTGGACGGTCCTGGTCGTGCTGGTGTTCTTCGTCGCCACCGGCGGGCGCCCGAACTACCTGGCCGGGCTGTACGGCGTCCTGTTCGCCGCGGCCGCCGCCGGACTGCAGCACCGCAGCGGCAAGATCCTGTGGCCGGTGTGCGCGGTCTCCGCGGTGCTGCCGCTGGCGATGCTGCCGGTCTACCCGCTGGACCTGCTGGCCCGCCACCCCGAGATCCCCAGCTTCCCGCGGCTCTACGAGACCGGCTGGCCGGAGCTGACCAGCGCCGTCGACCGCGCCTACGAATCGCTGCCGCCCGAGCAGCAGCGCCGGGCGGTGATCGTCGCGGAGAACTACTACCTGGCGGGCGCGCTCGATGTGCGCGGCCGGGCGTCAGGACTGCCCGGCGTCTACAGCCCGCACCGGGGCTACTGGTTCTTCGGCGCCCCGCCCGCGGAGGCCGACGTCGTGATCTACGTCGGCGAGCGGTCGCTGGCCGCCCACTTCGGACGGTCCCGCCAGCTCGGGACGGTGCGCTCGGACCTGGTGAACATGGCCCGCGGCAACGAGATCACCCTCTACCAGGATCCCGTCCAGCCCTGGTCCGAGCTCTGGCCGCGGCTGCGCACCTTCTGACGCTCAGCGCGGTGGCCAGGGACCGCCCGGGCGAGGGCCTTGCGGGCCCGGGGGCTGCGGCGGACGTCCCGGCGGACGGTGGCCGAGCGGCGGCTGCTGCGGAGGCTGCCCGGCGGGCGGCTGCTGCGGCGGTCCGGCGGGCGGCTGCTGCCGGGGCGGCATGGCGGCAGGCGGGCGCTGACCGGCGGGCGGCTGCAGGCGCTGCGTGACCTGTGCCTGCGGTGGACGCGGCCCGACGGGCGAGATCTGCGCGCGCAGCTTGTGCGTCGGCATTTCCTTCAACTCCGCCGGGATCTTGAAGAAGCCGGACGGCTGTTCGTGCGCCCACGGCGGCGGCGGTGGCTGCGGCATCCGCCGGAAGAACGCGTCGCGGGCCATCCGCATCAACGCCAGGATGGCCTCCCGCCGCGCGAAGAACTGGTGCGGCGCGATGGTGCTCTTCTCCGCGTGCGAGTGCAGCAGCGCCAGCTCGGTCGCCGCCAGCTGGTAGTCGCCCATCGCGCGCACTCCCGTGTTGCCCGCCTGAGCGCGCGCCCAGTGCCGCGCCTGCCTGCGCCCGGACATGCTGCTCAGCATCTGCACGTCGTTGGGCTGCACCAGCCCGCTCGGGATGTAGGCGGGCAGGTACCTGCCGATCAGCCGCACCAGCCGCCTGCGGTCCTTGATCAGCACGACCACCAGGACGATCAGCACCAGCAGCTCGACCCCGTACGCGATCACCATGCCCTGGAAGCCCAGCAGCGTCAGGCTGCCGTTCCACAGTGCGTGCAGCAGGACCCCGCCGATCCAGCCGCCGATCACGGCGAACACCCGGCCCGGGCCGCTGTGCGTCGCGGCGTAGGCCACGCCGAGACCGATGATCGAGGTGTAGAGCGGGTGGCCGAGCGGAGAGATCACGCCGCGCAGCAGCACCATGAACGCCAGCGAGCCGTCGTCGATGCCACGCATGTAGTAGAGGACGTTCTCCACCATCGCGAAGCCCAGCCCGCACATGCTGGCGTAGACGATCCCGTCGGTGGGCCCGTCGATCTCGTGCCGCCGCACCAGCAGCAGGTACAGCAGCAGCGCGCCCTTGAAGCTCTCCTCGACCACCGGCGCCACCACCGAGGCGGTGATCCCGTCGGCCGCCACCTGGCCCACCGACGGGAGCAGCAGCGCGCCGGTCACCGAGTTCACGATCAGCGCGCCGATGATGGCGACCCCGGCGCCCCAGCCGAAGGACAGCACCAGGTTGACCCGCGGCTCGGGTTCCAGCCGGTCGACGAGCAGGATCAGCGCGACGAGCACGATCGCCGTGGGCAGCGCCAGCAGCGTGCCGACCCCGACGTTCACCGGCCCGCCCGTCAGCAGGTAGAAGCCCACCGCCAGCAGCAGGCAGACGCCGGAGACCACCAGCCCGACGATCAGCGGCACCGGTGTCCGGTTCGAGCTGTGGCCGTCCAGGACCGACTGAGGCTTGAGCACGGGCATGCGGGAGAGCGTATGAGATCGACTCCGGTCGCATCCTCCGGTCGGCCCGATTCGTCGGCCGGATCACCCGGGACGCCTCGTCCTGCGCGAGAACCGCTCAGACGGGCGGCCGGATGCCGGTCAGGATGCCCTCGCCGCCGCACTGCGGGCAGCCGCGCCACTCCGCCAGCGTCATGCCGGTCGTCAGGTCGTCGGTCGCCTGGATCATGTACAGGCGGGGATCGCTGATCTTCTTGAACCCGCCGCAGGTGAAGCAGATCGCGTTCGGACCGCGGTCGAACACCGGCGGCTGCCCCTCTTCGGTCATGCGCTGTCCCGCCTCTCGGTCCCGCCTCTCCGCGTTCCTCAGTGGTGGTTGTGTCCGGGAGAGATCTGGACGTTTCGTGGTTTCTTGTGGCTGGATTGCGTCACGGTCCCCTGAGGTGCGGTCAGGCAGGACTCCTGGCACGAGGCCTTGACCCGATCGCTCACGTCTGCGGCGGCCACGGGTGCTGCTGGCGGCCCGGCTTCGCCCGGCAGTGCCGGCAGCGCGTCCAGCCCATGACGGTGTAGGCCTCCCCGGTCTCCGCCGAGAAGTACCCGCGCGGCACCCGGACCTGCCCACGGCCCCGGCAACCCCGGCAGATACCGCCCGGTTCGGGCTCAGCGGTCACGTCCGCCTCCCGAACTCGCGAACCGGGCATGTCGCGGACATGCTATCGACCGCCGCCGGTCCCGGACCAGCGGGGCGGATCACGCCAGGTCGGTGAGGTCCACTTCGTCGCGGAGGATGCTGTAGCGCGCGCAGTCGCGCCAGCGGCCGTTGCGGAAGGTGTAGCCGCGCAGGACGCCTTCCCCGGTGAAACCGGCCTTCTCCAGGGCTCGCTGTTCGGCGACGTTGTCCAGCTCGGTGCCCGCCTCGAGCCGGTTGACCTGGGTGTGCGCGAACAGGTACCGGACCAGCAAGCGCTGCGCCTCGGTGCCGTGGCCGTGCCCGCGCGCGTCCGGCTGCAGGTTGACGCCGATCTCGAAGCAGTGCGACGACGGTCCCGTCTCGACGCGGTGCCAGGAGACGAAGCCGATCAGCTCCGCCCCGACGTCCACCAGCAGCACGCCCTGCTCCTCGCCGAGCAGGCCGGACTCCTCCCAGCGCCTGGTCATCCGGTCCGGTTTGCGCCAGCCCCACCAGTTGTGCGGTGCGGTGGTCTCCGGCTCGTTGATCAACCACTCCAGGGCCGCCAGGTCGTCCTCGCGGACCGGTCTCAGCGCCACGTCTCCCATGCCTGGCGAGCCTAGTCAGCGGCCCGACGATTCCCGCCGGCCCGCGCAGCGGGCCCGGGGAGCCCTCCGCGGAGAGCTCCCCGGGCCCGGGCGGTCAGGTGCTCTGCGGGAATCCGAGGTCGACGCCGCCGTGGGAGGGATCCGGCCAGCGCGTGGTGACCACCTTGGTGCGGGTGTAGAACTGGATGCCGTCCGGTCCGTAGGCGTGCGCGTCGCCGAACAGCGAGTCCTTCCAGCCGCCGAAGGAGTAGTACGACACCGGCACCGGGATCGGGACGTTCACCCCGACCATGCCGACCTCGACCTCCTCGCAGTACTGCCGGGCCGCACCGCCGCTCTCGGTGAAGATCGCGGTGCCGTTGCCGTACGGGTTGGCGTTGAGCACCTCGATCGCCGCGTCGTAGCCGGGCACCCGCAGCACCGAGAGCACCGGCCCGAAGATCTCGTCGGTGTAGATGGACATGCCGGTGCCGACGTGGTCGAACAGCGTGGGCCCGAGCCAGAAGCCGCCCTCGCCGCCGTCGACCTGCACGCCCCGGCCGTCCACCACCAGTTCCGCGCCCGCCGCGATGCCCGCCTCCACGTAGGACGACACCCGGTCCCGGTGCGCGGCGGTGACCAGCGGTCCCATGTCGCAGCCGCGGCGGCCGTCGCCGACGTTGAGCTTGGCCATCCGCTCGGCGATCTTGGCGACCAGCTCGTCGCCGACCGGGTCGACGGCGACGACCGCGGAGATCGCCATGCACCGCTCCCCCGCCGAGCCGAACCCGGCCGAGACCGCGGCGTCGGCCGCCAGGTCCAGATCGGCGTCGGGCAGCACCACCATGTGGTTCTTGGCGCCGCCGAGGGCCTGCACCCGCTTGCCGCGGCCGGTGCCGGTCTCGTAGACGTAGCGCGCCACGGGGGTGGAGCCGACGAACGACACCGCCTTGACCACCGGGTGCGCCAGCAGGGCGTCGACGGCGACCTTGTCGCCGTGCACGACGTTGAGCACGCCGTCGGGCAGCCCCGCTTCCTTCCAGAGCCCGGCGATGAAGTTGGCCGCCGACGGGTCCTTCTCGCTCGGCTTGAGCACCACGGTGTTGCCGCAGGCGATCGCGTTCGGCACGAACCACAGCGGGACCATGGCCGGGAAGTTGAACGGCGAGATCACCCCGACGACGCCGACCGGCTGGCGCACCGAGTGCACGTCGACGCTGGTCGAGGCGTTCTCCGAGAAGCCGCCCCGGAGCAGGTTGGGGATGCCGCAGGCGTACTCGACGTTCTCCAGGCCGCGCTGGACCTCGCCCGCGGCGTCGGAGAGCACCTTGCCGTGCTCGGCGGTGATGATCTCGGCCAGCTCGGCCTTGTGCCGGTTGAGCAGCTCCCGGAAGGCGAACAGCACGTTCGACCGCTTCGCCAGCGAAGTGCGCCGCCAGCTCTTGAGCGCCTCGGCGGCCGCCGCCACCGCGGAGTCCACATCGGACTCAGCGGCGAACGCGACCCGCTTGGCCACCGCGCCGGTGGCCGGGTCGAAGACCTCGCCGGTGCGCTGCGGGACCGCGTCGTCGAACCCGCCGGCGATCCAGTGCCTGATCAGTTCTGTCATCGGTGGAGCTCCTGCTCGGCCAGTGCGATGGTTTCGGTGAGGATCTGCAGTGCCTGCGCGGCTTCATCGTCGGTCAGCGTCATCGGCGGCGCCAGGCGCAGGACGTTGCCGTGCAGGCCGCCCTTGCCCACCAGCAGCCCGCGCTGCTTGGTCAGCTCCATCACCCGGGCGGCGGCCGCGGCGGCGGGCGTGCGGGTGCCGGGCTCGACCAGCTCGATGCCGATCATCAGGCCCTTGCCGCGCACGTCGCCGATCAGCGCGCAGCGCTCGGCGTGCGCGCGCAGCCCGTCCAGCAGCCGGCCGCCGAGCTTGGCGGCGTTGCCCTGCAGGTCGTTGTCCAGCAGGTACTCCAGCGCCGCCGCGGCACCGCCGGTGGAGATCGGGTTGCCGCCGAAGGTGGAGATCGAGTTCGCGGTCAGGCAGTCCATCAGCCCGGCCTCGGCCACCACACCGCCGATGGCCAGCCCGTTGCCCAGGCCCTTGGCGAAGGTCATCGCGGCCGGGGTGACGCCGTGCGCTTGGATGCCCCAGAAGTGCTCGCCGGTGCGGCCCCAGCCGGTCTGCACCTCGTCGGAGATCAGCAGGATGCCGTACTCGTCGAGCACCTCGGCGAACGCGCCGAAGAGCCCGTCGGGCGGGGTGGCGAAGCCGCCGACGCCCTGGATCGGCTCGGCGATCATGCACGCCACGTCACCGGCGGTGGTCGTCTCGATCACCTCGCGGAGGTCGTCCACGCAGGCGGCGATGTAGTCGGCGTCGGACAGGTCGCGGAACGGGCTGCGGTAGCGGTAGCCGCCGTGCACGTAGCTGACCTTGACCGGCGACAGCGCGCTGGCCGACCAGCCGCGGTTGCCGGTGACGCCGAGGGTGCCGAAGGCCCGCCCGTGGTAGGAGTTGCGCAGCGCGAGCACCTGGTTGCTGCGCCGCCGCTGGGTGGCCAGCATCAGCGCGGTCTCGTTGGCCTCGGTGCCGGAATTGGTGAAGAACACCTTGGGGTTCGCGATCCCGGACAGCTCGCCGATCCGCTCGGCCAGCTCCACCTGCTGCCGGATCAGGTACAGCGTGGAGGTGTGCAGGATGCCGGTGTCGACCTGGCGGCGGATCGCGTCGCTGATCTCGGCGATGCCGTAGCCGATCGCGTTGGTCAGGATCCCGGCGAAGAAGTCCAGGTAGGTGTTGCCCGCCGCGTCGGTGACGTGCCGCCCCCGGCCGCTGACGATCTCGATGGGTTCCTCGTAGTAGAGCGACAGCCAGCTGGGCAGGGCCGCGCGGTGGCGGGCCGACAAGGATTGCGACATAGCTCCCCGTTCCATCGTGCCGATGCGCCCAGTCTCGCCCGCCGGCCGCGCGCTCACCTACGGACATGCTGTACAGATCTGACCCCCGTGGCCGTACGGTGTGTGCGCCGAGGAGGTGCGATGGAGCTGATGTCGCAGGACGTGCTGGCGCTGCCGACCGTGTCCGAGGTCCTGGACCTGCCGGTGCTGCGGCGCGGCAAGCCGCGGGTGATCGCCGGGGCGTCGGGGCTGGACCGCCGGGTGCGGTGGGTGCACGTGGCCGAGATCGCCGAGATCGGCGCCCTGCTCAGCGGCGGCGAGCTGGTCCTGACCACGGGCATCGCGCTGTCCGACGAGCCCGCCGAGCTGGTCCGCTACGTCGACGAGCTCGCCGCGGCCGGGGCGTGCGGGCTGGTCGTGGAGCTCGTGCGGCGCTGGCGCGACCGGGTGCCGGACGCGCTCGTGGACGCGGCGCACCGGCACGACCTGCCGCTGGTGACGTTGTCGGAGGAGACCAGGTTCGTCAGCGTCACCGAGGCCGTGGTGGCGCGCATCCGGGACGCGCAGCTGGCCGAACTGCGCGCCACGCACGCCATCCACGAGACCTTCACCGCCCTGACCACCTCGGGCGCCGAACCGGCGTCCGTGCTGCGCGAGGCCTCGCGCATCCTCCAGCGGCCGGTCGTGCTGGAGACGATGGCGCACCAGGTGCTGGCCTACGACGCGGCCGGGCAGGATCCGGTGGCGGTGCTGTCCGACTGGTCGGAGCGGTCCCGGTCGGTGGTGCAGTCCGGGCGCACCGCCTACGACGCGGACCGGGAGTGGCTGACCACCGTGGTCGGGGCGCGCGGCGATGACTGGGGCCGGCTGGTGGTGCTCGGACCCGAGCCCGCGCACCGGCACGTCGTGGTGGCCGAGCGTGCGGCCTCGGCGCTGGCGGTGAACCGGCTGGTCACGCGCGACCGGGAGAGCCTGGAGCGGCAGACGCACCGCACGCTGATCACCGAACTGCTCGCGGGCAGCGTCGAGACAGCCGATCTGGCCGCTCGCGCAGCCGGAGTCGGAGTGCCGCTGGACGGCCCGCTGGTGGGCATCGCGGTGCGCCCGCACACCACCACCACTCCGGCGCCCGCGCTGGAGACCCAGCAGGCGCTGCGCGATCTGGCCGAGGCGACCGCGCTCGCCGCGCGCAAGGCCAAGCTGCCGGTGCTGGTCGGGGTGGTCGACGATCTCACCGTGCGCGCGGTGGTCGCGCTGCCGGGCGCCGACGTGGACGCCGCGCTGCACCGGCTCGCGGCCGATATCCGCCGGTCTGCCGCGCTGCCGCTGGTGGTGGCCGTCGGGACCGCGGTGGGATCGATCTCCGGGGCGCGCCGGACGCTCACCGAAGCCGCTCAGGTCGCGGAGGCGGCGTTGCACGTCGACGACGGCACGCGCGAGTTCCACCGGCTCGACGACGTGCGGCTGCGCGGGCTGCTGCACCTGCTGCGCGGCGATGAACGGCTGACGGCCTTCGCCGAGCGTGAGCTGGGCCCGATCCTCGACAACGCGCGGCTGCTCGAAGCGTTGCGCGCCTTGTGCCGCCACGGCGGCAACAAGTCCGTTGCCGCATCCTCGGCGCACGTGTCCCGGACGGCGTACTACGGGCAGCTGGCGCGCGTCGAGCAACTGCTCGGCGTTTCCCTCGACAGCCCGGAATCGCTGATGTCCCTGCACGTGGCGCTGCTGGCGTGGGACATGCACCGCCCGTGATCGCCTCGCTCCGCCAGATGCGGCCGAACGGCCGAGAAATGCAACACGATCGCAGCAGCGATCCGGGCCGAATGGCCCACTCTCATCGGGCGATGATCGTCCGAATGGCCCAATGTCGCTGAAAATGCCGCTATGACACCACCTTTCGCGCAATACTCGACCGGTGAGCAAGCTGACCGCTGAGCAGATCGCGCAGCACGCCTACGACGCGGGCTTCCGCGGCGAGAACCTGACCACCGCGGTGGCCGTGGCCATGGCCGAGTCGAGCGGGAACACCAAGTCGCACAACGACACCCCGCCGGACGACTCCTACGGGCTGTGGCAGATCAACATGCTCGGGGACATGGGGCCCGCCCGGCGCAAGGAGTTCGGCCTCGACTCGAACAAGGACCTGTTCGACCCCGCCGAGAACGCCAAGGCCGCCTACGAGATCGCCGGTGACGGCAAGAACTTCGGCCCGTGGTCGACCTACACCAACGGTGCGTACAAGAAGCACCTGGACGAGGCCGAGAAGGCCGCCAAGAAGGCCGGGCAGGGCTCCGGGGGCGGTTCCGGCGGCGGGCAGGGCGGCGGAACCGGCGGGCAGGGCTCGGGCGGCGGCTTCTCCGCCAATCCCGAAGCGCTGCGCAAGTACGCCGAGCGGGCCGAGAGCATCGCCGACGCCCTCGAAGGCATCGGCAAGCGGACCGTGAACTCGGTGACGGGCATCGCCAAGGACAGCTTCGGCAAGGTCGGCGCGGAGACCGGGTTCTCCGACGCGCTGGGCAATTTCAGCAAGGGCCTGGAGAAGCAGGTCCGGACGACGGGTTCCAACGCGCGCAAGCTCGGCGAGGGGGCCACCGACGCGGCCAAGACCTACCAGGAGATCGACGAACGTTCCGCCGCCGAGCTCAAGCGCATCATGGGTTGATCGGGAGAATCTCAAGTGGACCCACACGGAGTCGCAACGCGGTTCGCCAGCGAGCTGATGACCCACCAGGGCAAGCTCGAGGGCAAGGCCGGCGAGGTCCAGCGCGCCCAAGCCGCTCTCGAAGCGGCGGCCGGCGCCATCCGGGACCAGCGCGAAGCGCACGAGAAGGCCTCCGGTTCCCTGCTCGCCGACTGGAAGAGCGAGGCGACCGCGGGCTTCGAGAAGCGGTCGGCGAAGTTCGGCGACGACCTGGCGGTGACCGCGGAGGCCAGCGCCAAGGGCGCGCAGATCGTCGCCGAGGTCACCAAGGCGCTCGAAGGCAGGCACAGCAACGTCGGCGATCTCGTGGCCGACTTCGTCGGCAAGGCCGGGCAGCTGGTGCAGGCCGGGCTCGCCGCGGCCGGGCTCGCCGCACCCGCCGGGCTGATGAAGGCGGTGGCCCAGATCGCCGACCTCGCCGGCGGCTACATCAAGCAGTCCGGCGGTGAGCTCAAGGACGCCCGCGACGAGATGACCGAAGCGGCCAAGAAGCTCCAGGCGCTGCTCAAGGACCTCGACTCCGACGGCGTGGCCGACCCGGAGAAGGAGAGCTCCGGCCAGCAAGGCGGTCCGGGCAAGGAGGAGAAGCCGAAGGACGAGGGCAAGGACTCCGGCAAGAACTCCGGCAGGACCGAGGAGATCCTGGACAACGCCCGCAAGCACCTGGGCTTCAAGGAAGGCCCCAACAACCAGAACAAGTGGGGGCCGACCGGGCAGCCGTGGTGCTCCTACTTCGCCACCTCGATGTGGCGGGAAGCGGGCGTGGACATCCCGAAGTACGGGTTCACCGGCGACGTCTACAAGTGGGGCCAGGAGCAGGGCACCGCCTACGACCGCGGCGACCTGGCGGAGAAGGCCCGTCCCGGCGACGCGCTGCTGTTCGGCAGCGGCCCGAGCCAGGGCGCCAGCACGCACATCGGCATCATCGAGAAGGTCGACGGCAACAAGATCACCACGATCGAGGGCAACGCCAGCGATCAGGTCAAGCGGATCACGTACACGCTGCCCGACGACGCCGGCAAGTTCTACGGAGGAGTGCACCCGAAGTGAGCATCATCGGACGTGCGCAGCGGGACGGTGTCTCGGTCGCGGTGGCCCCCGGCGGCGCGCTCAGGAACGTGCAGCTGGAACCCGTGGCGCTCCAGCAGGGCGGCGCGAAGCTGGCGAGCACGATCCTGGCGCTGGTGCGGGAAGCGGCCGGACGCGCCAACCGGGAGGCCGAAGCGGCGATCCGGGAGCAGGCGGACGGGTTGTCCGATTTGGACTTCGCCGCGCTGGGGCTGGCTTCCGGCGACGAGAACTCCGAGGCGGGGAGGCGCTGATGATCGAGGACGAGCGCACCATCGACGAGCTGATCGAGATCGCCGAGACGATCACGCCGCACACCGAGCTCTCCGCCGGGCTGGACGCGATCCGCGGCAGCGCGCGGGATTCGGGCATCGCCCTGGAGGTGGACCTGCAGGGGATGCTGGTCGGCCTGGAGATCGACGACCAGGCGCTCGCGCTCGGCCCGGAGCGGCTGGCGGCCGAGATCACCCGGCTCACCGGTGAAGCGGGCATGGACTCGCTGCAGCAGGGCGTGGTGGCGATCCAGGCCGGGTGCGGGGCCGATGTGGCCGCGGCGATGGTGGAGTACCTCAACAGCGTCGAGGAGGAGCCCGACGAACCCGAGCCGGCGGCCCGCCCGGAACCGGAGTGGGAGGACTCCGAGGTCTCCGGGACCACCATGGAGCGCCGGGACTGGTGAGGCTACTGCCGCGCTAGCGCCTCGCCGATGACGCGCGCGCCGTCGGGGAACGCCCCGGGGTTCGGGCCCGCGTAGTTGATCCGGAGGTAGGGGCCGGTGGGCTCGGCGGGGAACCACCCGTCGCCCGGGGCGACGATGACCCCGGCCGCTTCGCAGTCCCGGGCCAGCCGCAGCAGATCGGTGGCGTCCGGCAGCCGCACCCAGAGGTTGAGCCCGCCCTGCGGCACGGCTTCCAGGTGCGCGGCGGGCACGTGCTCCCGCAGCGCCGCGACGAGCAGGTCCCGGCGGGCGGCCAGCTGGTGGTGGAGGTTGCGCAGGTGCGTGCGCCAGGCGGGCTGGGTGACCACGTCGAGGGCCACGGCCTGCAGCACTCCGCTGATGTACATCGACTCGGCGTGGGCGTCGAGGAGGATCCGCTCGCGCGCGGGGCCGCGGGCGATGATCCCGGCTATGCGCACCGACGGGGACACGCTCTTGGTCAGCGAGCGCAGGTAGACGACGTGCCCGCTGTCGTCGCGCGCGGCGATGGGCACCGGGTCGGTGTCGATGCCGAAGTCGTGCGCCGAGTCGTCCTCGATCAGGAACGCCCCGTGGCTGCGCACCACGTCCAGCACCTGGTCGGCGAGAGCGGGCGACCACTGCGCGCCGGTCGGGTTGGCGAAGTTCGGCTGGACGTAGCAGGCGCGCGCTCCGGTGCGCTCGAAAGCGCGGTCCAGCTCCGTCGGGTCCGGTCCGCGGATGCCGCTGGGCACCGGGACCAGCTGCACACCTGCTTGTGCGGCAGCGAGGATCGCGCCCCAGTAGGTGGGCGACTCCACCAGCAGCGGCCGCCCGGCCCCGACCAAAGCGCGGAAGGCGGTGCTGAGCCCGCTCTGGATCCCCGGGAGGATCACCGCGTCGCTCGCGACCGGTGGTGTGACGCCGATCGGTGCCGCCGTGCCGAGCTCGGTGGCGAACCACGCCTGCAGCTCCGGCAGTCCCGCCGCCGGGGGCCGGGATACCGCTGCCTCGCCACGGGCGGCGCGGGTGAAGGCGGCGCGCACCAGGCGCTCCGGGAGCAGGTCCCGGTCCGGGTAGCCCGCGTGCAGTGCTATCGCGTCGTTGGGTGCCGTGCGCAGCGCGGTGGACAGCTCCCGCATGCGGTGCTGAGGCGCTCCGAGGGCTGCGGTCTGCCAGCCGTAGTCGTTCGGGCGGGCGACGCGGACAGCCCGCACGAAGGTGCCGACACCAGGACGGCTTTCCACCATTCCTTGCGAAGTCAGCGTTCGCAGCGCTTTCTGCACCGTCACGGGGCTCGCTGCGTACTGCACCACGAGAGCGCGCGTCGACGGCAGCTTCGCTCCCGGTGGGGCGGTCGCGATCCACTCGCGGAGTCCCGCGACGATGCGCGAGCTGCTATCGTTCGACATGAGATATCAGAGTAGCGCTACTGTTCCGGGCGCGCCAGCGCTATCGCCTTCCCGAGCCGGTCTCGGGTGGGGCCTGGTCGGCGTGGGCGCGTTCTCCTTCACCGTGCCGTTCACCCGCGTCGCGGTCGCCGGCGGCGGGATGTCACCGCTGTTCATCGGCTCCGCCCGCGCCGTCATCGCCGCGCTGCTCGCGGCGGCGGCACTGGCGATCACCGGACAGCGACTGCCGCGCGGCGTCCAGTGGGCCCGCGTGGCCGTCGTCGCCGGTGGTGTCGTCGTGGGCTTCCCGGTGCTGACGTCCTTCGCCCTCACCACCGCACCGGCCAGCCACGGCGCCGTGGTGATCGCCGTCCTGCCCGCCGCGACCGCGGTGGCGGCCGTGCTCCGCGGGCACGAACGTCCCCCGAAGTCGTTCTGGGTCATGGCGGCAGTGGGCGCGATCGCCGCCGTGGTGTTCGCCGCGCTGCAGGGCGGCGGGCTCAGCGGGCTGCACTGGTCCGATCTGCTCCTGTTCGGCGCTGTCGTGGCGGCGGCCATCGGCTACGCGGAAGGCGGTCTGCTCGCCCGCGAGCTCGGTGCCTGGCAGACCGTGTCCTGGGCGCTCGTGCTCGCCGCCCCGCTGATGATCGCGCTCACCGGCATCTCGGTCGCCCAGCAACCGCCGAGCGGCACCGCGGTGGAGTGGGCCGCGTTCGCCTACCTGGCCGTGGTGAGCATGTACCTGGGCTTCTTCGCCTGGTACCGCGGGCTGGCGATCGGCCCGATGGCGCAGGTCAGCCAGGTGCAGCTCGCCCAGCCGGTGATGACGATCTGCTGGGCGGCGCTGCTGCTGGGCGAACAGCTCACCTGGCCCACGCTGCTGGGCGGCATCGCCGTGATCGCCTGCGCCGCCACCGCCGTGCGCACCCGTCTGGGGCGAACCCGGCAACAACCGTAGCGCGGTGATCACCCGGGCGGAATGCTCGGAGGCGATGCCTGAACGAACTGCCGTCCGCTCCCCGTTCACCGATGCCGACTACCCCGCACACCCCTACCCCGGTGCTCGCCCCGACTGCTCGTTCGTCCACCTCGACGGCGTCGGCCGGGTGCTGAGCCCGGACTCCTCCACCTCCTCCGGCTGGCGCGTCGACGGCGGAGGCTGCCTGGACGACTGGCTCGCCGAGCACGGCGCGGAGCCGATGCGCGGGCGGCAGCGCGTGCTGGCCTACGGGTCGAACGCCTGCCCGGCCAAGATCACCTGGCTGCGCGCCGAACTCGGGCTCGCCGGTCCGGTGGTGGCGCTCAGCGCCCGATGCACCGGCCTTTCCGCCGTCTGGGCCGCCGGACTGCGGATCCACGACGGGCAACGCCCAGCCGTCCTGACTGCCGCGCCCGGTGTCGTGGAGGACCACGCGCTGTGGTTCGCCACGCCCGAACAGCGACAGGTGCTCGACCGCTGCGAGGGCCGCGGCGTGCGCTACCGACTGGTCCGCCTGCACGGCCCCGAGCGGATCCAGCTCGCCGACGGCAGCCAGCCGCAGCACGTGCTGGCCTACACCGCAGCAGGAGCGCAGCGCGCTCCGCTGCTGGTCGACGGCCACCCGGTCCGCTGCTCGGAGGTCGACCAGCTCGCGGCGCGGGCGCTGACCGGCACGCCCGCCACCGGCGACGGGCTCACCTGCACCGAGATCACCGGCGAGCCCCTCCGGTGATCAGCCGCGCCGCTGCCCGCGGAGCACGAAGCGCTGGATCTTGCCGCTCGGCGTCTTCGGCAGCTGCTCGACGAAGTGCACCGACCGCGGGTAGGCGTGCGCGGCGAACTTGCGCTTGACCAGCTGCTGCAGCTCGGTGACCAGCGCGTCGTCGCCGGTCACCGACGGCCGCAGCACGACGAACGCCTCCAGCACCTCGCCGCGCAGCTCGTCGGGAACCCCGATCACCGCCGCTTCGGCGACCGCCTCGTGCTGGACCAGCACGCTCTCCACGTCGAACGGCCCGATCCGGTAACCGGCCATGATGATCACGTCGTCATCGCGCGAGGAGAAGAAGAACGATCCATCGGCGTCGCGGGAACCAGCGTCACCGGTGACGTACCAGCGGCCGTCGGCGGTGAACCGCTCGGCGGTCTTCTCGGGCGCGTCGGTGTAACCGGTGAACCACATCAGCGGGCTGGTCGCGGCCTCGATCGCGATCCGCCCGGCGGTGCCCGCGGGCGCCGGTTCGTCGCGGTCGTCGTCGAGCACCTCGGCGGACCAGCCGGGCAGCGCCGCGCCCATCGAACCCGGCTTGATCTCGTCGCGGATCCCGTCGGCCCAGGCGTTGACGATCATCATGCCGTGCTCGGTCTGCCCGTAGTGGTCGCGCACGGTCACGCCCAGCTCGCGCTCGGACCAGGACACCACCTCCGGCGTCAGCGGCTCCCCCGCCGAGGAGGCGCGGCGGAGCCGGATCCCGGCGGGATCGGCCGAGGAGTCGGTGCGCAGGCTGCGGTAGACCGTCGGTGCGGCGGCGAAGTTGGTGACCCCGAACCGGCGCATGAGCTGCCAGGTCAACGCGGCGGAGAACCCGGCGTGCAGCAGGATGCTGCGGCGGCCGGCGGCGAGCGGGCCGAGGATCGCGTAGTACAGGCCGTAGGCCCAGCCCGGGTCGGCGGCGTTCCAGAACACGTCGTCGGCCCGGACGTCCAGCCCGAACTCCAGGTAGGCCTGGAAGGAGGCCAGCGCGCGGATCGGCACCGGAACGCCCTTCGGGGTGCCGGTGGTGCCCGAGGTGAACAGCTGCACCAGCAGCCCGTCGCCGCCCAGCGCCACGGCCCGGCCGCCCGGCTCGTCACCGGTGTAGCGGTCGAGCAGCGCGGCCAGCGACTGCTCGTCCGAGGCGTCACCGGCGACGATGGTCCGCCAGGGCGCGTCGGCCGGGATGTCCTCGCCCGGCGCGAGCTTCGCGCGCTGGTCGGCGTCCACCACCACGACCTTCGCGCCGCTGGCGCGCAACCGCAGCGCGATGGCCGGCGGTGCGAACGCGGTGAACAGCGGCACGTGCACCGCACCGCGGCGCCAGATCCCCAGCAGCGCCACCACCAGGTCGGCGGACTTGCCCATCAGCACGGCGACCGCGTCGCCGGGTGCCACGCCCAGGTCGGCCAGCGCGGCGGCGAACCGCGCCGAGTCGCGCCGCAGCCTGCCGTAGGTGATGTCCTGACTGGACAGATCCGCTTCGACGACGGTGAACGCGACCGCATCGGCCGGATGCCGGTCGCACAGCAGGTCCGCCGCGCAGGCGTCCGGGGCGCCGAACCGCGCGAGCAGTTCGGCCACGCGGGCCTCCGGTGCGGTGTCCGTCGTCGTGCTCAGCTCTGTGCTCACAATCGGCCCCTTTCGCGGCTCCTTTGCCCCGGCGCTGCCGGGAGCTATGCTCCGCGCCACACAGCAATCCCGGATACCCCCGGAAAGGGGTGCATGTGCGAACCGGCGGTGACGCGCTCTTGCGCCCGGACGACGGCGACGCCTTCCGCCAGGCCGTCCGCGCGGTGCGGCGGGGAGCCGGCATGCCCGTGTCCTTCGGCGGGCAGGCCGCTGACGGTGCGCTGCGCCTGTCAGAACTGGCCGGCGTGCGCACGAACATGCTGAAGGGCCTCCAGGTCCGGGCCGCGGCGGGTCTCGGCGGCCGGGTGCTGACGCGCGGCCGGCCCGCCGCGGTGAGCGACTACGCGAGCTCGTTGACGATCAGCCACGACTACGACGCGCCGGTGCTCGCCGAGGGGATCAGCTCGGTGGTCGCCGCACCCGTGCTGGTCGGCGGCGCGGTGCGCGGCGTGCTCTATGGCGCGGCGCGCGGGGCGGCGCGGCTGGGCGACCAGGCGATCGACGTCGTGGTGGGCGCGACCCGGCGTCTGGCCGACGAACTCGCGGTGCGCGACGAAGTCGACCGCCGACTGCGGCTCCTGCGCGCGGCCGAGAGCACCGGCCCTCGCGAGCAGGTGGCGCTGGAGGAGGTGCGGGAGCTGCACGCGGAGTTCCGCGCCATCGCGCAGGGACTCGACGACCCGGCCCTGCGCGACCGCCTGCACCACGCCTGCGACAAGCTGGCGGGCATCGGCTCGCCAGCCGAGGAGACCCGGACGGCGAGCCTGACCCCGCGCGAGCTCGACGTGCTCTCCCAGGTCGCCCTGGGCTGCACGAACGCCGAGACGGGCAACCGCCTGTCGCTGCGGCCGGAGACGGTCAAGGCCTACCTCCGCAGCGCCATGCACAAGCTGGACGTCCACAACCGCCACGAAGCCGTGGTGGCCGCCCGTCGCCAAGGCCTGCTCCCCTGAACTGCCCGTTCCGCGGAAAAGGGGTCGCGCGCGCCCGCCTTACCTAATTAGCCTAGGCTCGAACCTAGAAGGTCTAGGTAGTGGAGGGCGGATGGCACGCGCGGGGCTGACCGCGGAACGGATCACCGAGGCGGCGGCCGACATGGCCGACACCGCGGGCTTCACCGGTGTCACGGTTTCGGCACTGGCACGGCACTTCGGCGTCAAGGACGCGAGCCTGTACTCGCACGTGCGGAATCTGGCGGAGCTGCGAGCGCGGGTCGCGGTGCTGGCCGCGGGCGAGCTGTCCGACCGGATCGGCTCGGCGATCGCCGGGCGGGCCGGTCGGGAGGCGCTCATGGCGTTCGCCGACGCCTACCGGTCCTACGCGCTGGAGCACCCCGGTCGCTACGCGGCGACCCAGTTCCAGCTGGATCCCGAGATCATCGCCGGATCCAGCGGGCACCGGCGCTGCATGGAGCTGCCGTACTCGCTGCTGCGCGGATACGGCCTGGCCGAACCGGACATCACCGACGCGGTCCGCTTGCTGCGCAGCACCTTCCACGGCTACGCCCACATCGAAGCCAGCGGCGGCTTCGGACATCCCCGCGAGGTGCGGGCGTCATGGGAACGAGCCGTCCACGCCCTCCACATCGCCCTGGAGAACTGGCCCGGAACGGACGACGCATGAATGACATCAGGACCGGCACCGCCGACGTGCCGGGCGCGACGCTGCACTACGAGACCCGCGGCACCGGACCGGTGCTGCTGCTGATCCCGGGCGGTTCGGGCGATGCCGGCATCTTCGACGAGATGGCCGCCGAACTCGCCGACCGGTACACAGTGGTCAGCTACGACCCGCGGTGCTTCTCCCGCAGTCACGAGGATTCCGCGCCGAGCGGCCAGCGCGTCGAGGTGCACAGCGCCGATGCCCGCCGGATCCTCGACCTGGTCGCCCGCCCCGGCGAACCCACCGCGGTGCTCGGCACCAGCTCGGGGGCGATCGTCGCCCTGGACCTGCTGGCCCGCTTCCCGGATCCACCGCGACTGGTGATCGCCCACGAACCGCCGTCGGTCGAACTGCTCCCCGACGCACCCCAGCACCGGGCGCTGTTCCGCGAGGTGCGCGAGACCTACCTGCGCGATGGTGTGGCTGCGGCCATGGGCGTGCTGGCGGCCGGAACCTCCGGCGGCGACAACGCCCCGGAACCCGCCGAACCGCAGCACACCGAGGCGATGGACCGCATGGTGGCGAACCTGCCGGTCTTCCTGGAGCACATCCTGGCCCAGTTCACCGCCCACGTCCCCGACCTGGACGCCCTGAGCTCAAGGGCGGATCGCCTGGTCCTGGCCGCGGGCCGCGATTCGGCGGGCCAGCTGCTGCGCAGACCGGCCGAGCACATCGCGCAGCGCACCGGCGCCGGATTCGCGGAGTTCCCGGGAGGCCACGTCGGCGCGACCGAGCGCCCGGCGGAATTCGCCGCCGCCCTGCACCGAACGCTCGAAGCGCAGGTGGCGCGGTGACGTCGCGGTGGACGGCCGGCTTCCGACCGTCCACCGCGACGGTCAGCGGAAGGCGTCGGCGTGCTCCCGGGCCCAGCTCGCGAACGTCCGGGCCGGGTTCCCGGTGACCTCCTGCACGGTGGGCAGCACGGTCCGGCCGTCGATCGGAGGATTCCGGTGCAACTCCTGGAAGAAGTCGATGTCCTCCGCGGTGAACCCGGCCGCCCGCCACTGCTCGACGGCCTCGGCTTCCGACAGCTCCACGTAGCGGAGCTCGCGCCCGAGCGCTTCACCCAGCACCTGGACCTTCTCCGGCACGGTCAGCGCTTCCGGCCCGGTCAACCAGTACTCCCGCCCCGCGTGCCCGCTCGTGGTCAGCGCGGCCATCGCCACAGCGGCGATGTCGGCCGGGTGGATCAGCGCGCTGGCCGCCTCCGGGTACGGCTCGCGGACCACTCCGCCGGTGCGCACCGAATCAGCCCACCACAAGGCGTTCGACATGAACTCCACCGGAAGCAGGTGCGTCCACTCCAGACCGCTGGCTTCCACCGCCTCGTCCAGGCGGGTCTTGCGCACGTTGCCGCGCAGCACGGTCACCTTGCCGACTCCGGCCTGCTGCGCCAGCGACACGATCTCCGGCCCGGTGGACAACTCGGCCTCGTCGTCGCCGAAGGAGATCAGGTGCACGGCGGCGACCCCGGTGAACACCTCTGCCAGGCTCGCCACGTCCGTCAGGTTCCCGGCGACCACCTCGGCGCCGGCCGGGAGGTTCGCCGAAGCCGGGTCGCGGCTGAGCGCCCGGACCCGGTGACCGGCCGCGAGCAGCTGCTCGACGAGCGGGCGGCCGACGTTGCCGGTAGCGCCGGTCACGAGGAACGTTCGGTTCTCATCTGCCATGCCACCGGACGCTAGGAGCGGTCGAGGACACCTGACGTCCGCCACCGGAGGTGACTGCCGAACGTAGTTGCGAAGAAACCCTCCGCGACGAAAAATGTGGCGCTCGATACGCCCGAAATCGCCGGTCACCCCCTTGCACAACGGAGCCGCAACCCGCAGTCTCTTAACAGCACAGCGTTGACCTGCGAAGACAGCGAGCGTGCACGCCGGGTGGAGCGTCGGGGGCTGCACCCGGCATTCGGGGAACGGGTGGGCGGCGGTCGGGGCCGCCCACCCTCCGGAAAACGAATGCTCAGAACCGGACGACGCGTCAACCACCGCAAGACCCCCGAGCAGTGCGGCGTCATTCTCGCCGCGAGCCCCGGGCGAAGCCGGAAAACCGACTAGCCCCGAGCAACTGATCATGCCGAGCTTCAGCTTCCGGGCAAAACGGACTCAGATCCGAAAGCACCGACGGAGCCCTTCGTGATCGTGTGCGGGAAGCCGGAGAACGGTCCGTATCCCTGCCCCTGCTGCGGATTCGTGACACTCCCCGAACGCGGCGGCTACGAACTCTGCTCGTTGTGCTTCTGGGAGGACGACGACCACGACGCGGACGAAGTACGCGGAGGCCCGAACGGCTCCCTGAGCCTCACCGAGGCCCGGCACAACTTCCGAACGATGGGCGCCTGCGATGAACGCTGCACCCAGTTCACGAGCTCCGCTCCCGAACGAGCACCCCCGCGCATGACAGCCAACATCCGACGCCACCGGGGTGTGGACCATCGTGCCTGACCGCCGAACGTCGAGTAAGACCAAATCCACGTCAATCACCACTACGCCCCAAAACCCTGTGAAGTGTGCGGGGCGCGTTGGCTCAGGCAGCGTTGTGCCGACCGTTTGCGCCTTGTCTGAATATCGCGGCACCGGCGCTTCACCGTGGCAACCACTCCAGAGGAACCCCTTGGACCGCGGTACCTCCGGGGGCGATTGCGGCCGTCTGCTCGCGCGTAAGCCCTTTCACGTCAGTGAGGTTGGCGCCGCTGAGGTAGGCATCGGTGAGGTCGGAGGAGCGGAGACTCGCGTTGACGAGGTCGGCACCGCTGAGATCGGCACCGTTGAGCTTGGTGCCATCGAGGTTGGCGTTGGTGAGCTTGGCGTTGTCGAGACGCGTGTTGGTGAGATCAGCACCGCGGAGGTCGGCACCGCTGAGGTCGGCGTTGAGAAAGTCCACGCCGCTGAGGTCGGCGCCCCGGAGGTCGGCGCCGGTGAGGCTGGCGTGATCGAGGTCAGCGTCGACGAGGTAGGCGAGGCGAAGATCGGCGTTGTCGAGGAAGGCGCCGGTGAGGTCGGCGGCGGTGAAGATGGCAAAGGGTGCCGCTAGACCTTTGAGTTCAGGCTGCCACAGGCAAGCATTGGCGAGGTTGAGATGGCTTGCTGGGTCATCTCTGGCGGCGTTGCGGCGCGCCAGGACACTGAGTGCTGCCTGCACATCCGCGGACAGTGGTTGATCAGGGCAGTGGCGTTGCGCATCACGGAGCACTTTCGTTCTTTCGTGCACGAACGTGGTCAGCAGGTTGACCACGGCGGGGTGGTCGGGAGGTGAATCGCGGGCGATGCGTTCCAGGGCGTAGATGCCGCCGATGCGGACTTCGAGGTTGTCGCGAGTGCCCAGCTGTTCGACGGCTCTGCCGAACCGCTCGGTGATCTGCTGTTCCTGGGTGTTGAGGCTTTGGCTGCGGGTCGATTCCAGCGTGGTCTGGGAAGCAACGTACTGCGGAACAGCCAACGCCAGCGTGGCCAGTACTGCCCCCAGCGTCAGGATCTGAGTCAGGTCGAGACGGCGGCGTGGCCGGGCTCGACCAGGCGAGGACGATCGTGACCTACGGCGGGACCTGATGCCCGCAGGATGGCGTAATCCCAACCTGACTGGGCGCGCCGACCTGACCACACGCCGACGCGACGCACCACGGGGACGAGGGCGATCGATCATGGTGACCACGGTGCCAGCACCACGTCCGCCGGTGAGGACGTTTCGCGATGATTCCACTATTGTGGCCCGCGGTTCGAGCTCATTGGCCACGCTCCGGAGCGGGTCGGCAAGTTCGGGGTGGCCGCCTGTCCTGGTCCGGCCCAGCAGGCGGACGGCGACGTATCGCAGTGCGAGCCGGTCGGGGTGTCGAGCACGTCGGCGAAGGAGCGCCCCACACGGTCGCCGCGGTGCGGGTGGCGGTTGCCCGTCCCGATCGCACGGGTGCTGCTCGGCTCGATCCGGCTGCCGACCTACAACATCCCGCTGGAACGGCGAAGAACGGACACGAGGAGCGCGAATCAGCACCCTCACCGAGGACGAGCTGACTAAAGGCTTCCCTTGAGCTGCTGAACCAGAGATGACGGCGTCCCGGTCGATGAGGACCTCGCCCACTTCCATCGACGCTGACCCGCCCCGGAAACCCACCAAATAACGCCGGAGACGCCTGCAGGTGGGTCATGGTTGCGGTCTCGATGGGAGCGATCGCCTTCTTTATCCGGAGGTCGGTCGGGGCCTCAGTCACATGAGAGATTTTGGGGCCTGGTGGTGCAACTGGCGAGCACTCAGGAGCTCTCGGGCACTGATGGTTCGGTAGATCTGGTTGGAGGGCAGTCGCCGGGCGCTCGTGCGGTCAGGCCGGGTTGGAAGAAGCCGGTGTCTTCTGGTGCGTGCCACTTCGCGTCCTGGAAGCCGGCGTCGAGGGCGAAGCCCGTGACCTGGTCCTGGGTCAGCGCCCTACGCGCTGCTGCGCTGGGCTGAGCCGTACCTGCCCGCTTCGATCGCGCGGGTGTTGCTCGGCTCGACCCGGCCGCCGACCTGAGCCCTGCGGGAACCGGCGAAGAACGAACACGAGTGGCACGAATCAGCACCGTCGCCGGGGACGAGCTGACTAAGGTCGCAACGGGTACCGGAGAGGAAGGGAGCGCTTCATGATTCCGCGGGTGCGGCTGACCGCCGCCATCATCGCCGTCATCGCTACCGCCACCGGTTGCGGCAGCGATGAAAGTCCCGATCCGGGGCCAGCAGCGCGAAAGGTCACCGTCGTCCGGGGCGACCAGACCTATCCCATGACAGCCGAGATCACCGGCTGGCAGATCAAGCCGCACCCACAGGTCCCCGACCAAGGCCCAGCGGCCTTCTTCACCTTCCAGTTCACCGGCGACGCACCGGAAACCGTCGTCTATCTGCAAGTCTGCGCCGTCGACGAACACCGGGTCGTGATCCTCTGCGACCAAATCCTCAGCAACCAGACCAACGAGCACTGGATCGGCCCTTACCCCGGCCTGTCGCGCACCGCCGATGTCCTGCTGCTGCCCGACCAGATGGACCCGGGACTGCACGCAGGCGATCCCAAAGACCACGACGGCTACAATCCGCCGCGCCTTCTCAGCCCCGGCGACCAGCTCTAGCCACCAGATCTGGCGCCCCGCCCCGCCTGAGCGAATGCGCCCTGCACCTTTCACCGGGCGCGGGGCGCATTCGTCGTTTCTGATCGCCGCCGCCAGGTGTCCGCGATCCGAGCCGCGGAGATGGAGAGGTAGCCACTGCTGTTCAGTCCGCGTGCACCCAGCTCTACCTGCAGGACTTCGCCGCGCGGCCTCGTCGGTATAAAGCCGTGCCGGTAGTGGCTGAGCTGGGTGAAGAGCTGGCGGCGATGGGCGTCAGACGACACTGCGCCAACCGAGCACTTCCGCAACGCCCGCACCGGCATCGAGTGGGCGGCCAACGTCGGCGCGCCCGACCACACCCACGTGTTCGCCAACCTCGGCGAGTTCGAACGGATCACCCCGCCCAAGAGAACGAGCACGCGCAAGCCCTCGGCCAAGACCGCCAAGCACGACCAGGACAACGAGGGCTGACCAGTGCCGCGCGTGTACGCCACCCGCTCCGACCTGCTCGCCCACGCGCCACCTGGCGTCGAGGTTCCGGCCGAGCCGGAAGCCTCACGGCTGCTGGCGCGTGCCTCCGAAGCGGTCGAGGTGCTGACCATGACCGCGGTCTACCCGGTCAACGCCGACGGGATGCCCACCGAGGTCGAGCACGCCGACGCCTTCCGCGCCGCGACGTGCGCGCAGGCCGTGCACTGGCTCGACACCGGCGACGAGACCGCGCCGGCCAGTGGTCGACCGTGACGATTGGCTCGATCAACCTGGGCCGTGCGAAGGATGTCGCCGACAGCCCCGAGCAGATGCGCACCCCGAGACCGTGATCAGGCCGCTGCGTCTGGCCGGGCTGTTGCCGGGGTCGCTGGTGCACCGCCCGTACTGGCCGATCCCGTTCTACCCCTGGTGACCGACTTGGAGGTGCGCTGTGTCGGGGATTCCGCGGTTCGTGCTCGCCCGCCAGTAGGCAGGAGGCAATACCTGATGGCACTGCGCAGCATGCTCGCGAAGGACTGGACGCTCGAAGTCCAGAGCCCGACGACCCCCGACGACGTGGGTTCCGGTGAAGGGGCTCACGAAGTTCGACGAGTCCAGCGACGACAACACCGAGGACGACGGCGATTTCGACTCGGACGGCTGGGGCCCGTCGGTCGTCACCCAGCGCACGTGGTCGATCGAGGCCGAAGGCAAGCGCGAGGACACCGCTACCACCAACACCCCGGACCCAGGTCAGGAGTTGATCCGCAAGGCCGCGCACCGATCGCTGCACTCCTCACTGCCGGCGCCCCCGCCTGGCTGGTCGACGCGCTCGGCGACGCCGGGCCCACGCTCGTCGTCCCGATCGTGTTGGGCGCGGTTTACGCGTTGCTGCGCTGGGCCGAGCCGCGGCTGCCCGCACCGATCGCGCGGGTACTGCTCGGCTCGACCAGGCCGCCGACCTACACCCCGCCAAGCTCGACGCCCGATGAACCGGATGGACGGCACCGCGCCGCCTGAACCAACGCGCCCCGCACCCGTTCATCGGGTGCGGGGCTCATTCGTCGTGCTTGTTCCGTTAGCTGAAACGGAACAAGCACCGAGCCCTTTTCGGCACCCTGTAGGTCATGAGCAGTCGTGAGTCGAGCACGGTTCAACAGCGTCCCGAGCGGATACCAGTGATGCCGGGCTGGGTCATTTGGGCCGGCGCCGGGACCCTCCTGATCATCGCGTCGGTCTCGGTGTTCGTCCTGTTCAGCTTGTTCGGTGGAGGAACGGCGCAGGACAAGATCCGGTTGGAGGTGGTCAAGCTCGCCGGGAGCATCGTCATCGGCACCGGCGGAGCGGTGGCTCTCCTGCTGGCTGCACGTCGTCAGCGCACCACCGAACTCGACTTCGCCCACCGGGCCCACGCTGCGGCCATCAGCGAACACGACGCCACTGAGCGCAGGATCACCGATCTCTACACGGCTGCTGCCGGACAACTCGGCTCGGACAAAGCTCCAGTCCGTCTCGCAGGCCTGCACGCACTGGACCGGCTCGGCCAAACTTACCCCAGCCATCGCCAAACGGTCATCGACGTCTTCTGCTCCTACCTGTGCATGCCGTTCACCCCGCCGGTCGACGCCGCACAACACCGCCCCGCACCGTCCAGGCCACGGCGAGTCGGACTGCGCCCGCCAGCCCGCCGGTCCGGGGCACCGCGGTCGGTGGTCAATGAGCTTCGGGTCGCCCTTGGCACAGGTTCCTCAGCCGACGAGGTTGAAACCGCCCGGCAGGAACTCAAAGTCCGCCTCACCGCGCAACGCTTGATCACTGATCACCTACGCCTCGATCACGACGAAGAAGGAAACCCCACCAGCTCCAAATACTGGGAGAACATCGACCTCGATCTGACCGGCGCCACCCTCGTCAACTGGAACATGGAGGACTGCCACACCCGAATGTGCCGCTTCAGTGGGGCGTCGTTTCAGGGCGAAGCCGGGTTCATCGGGACGAAGTTCCATGGCGAAGTTCGAGAAGGTAGTCGCGTTCGACAGGGCGAAGTTTCAGGACAATGCCTGGTTCAGCGAGGCGGAGTTCGAGAGTATAGTCACGCTGGAGGGGACAAAGTTCGAGGGCGTCAAGTTCGTCGGGGCGAAGTTTCAGGACGAATCCTGGTTCGACGGGGCGGAGTTCCAGTGCGAAGCTTTCTTCGATCGAGCGGAGTTCCAGCGCCAAGTTTCTTTCGGGGGAGCGGAGTTCCAAGGCAGCGCCTGGTTCGACGATACGAAGTTCCAGCACAGAGCCACTTTCGGTGGGGCGAAATTCCACGAGAGAACCTAGTTCGGTGGGTCGAAGTTCCGGGGCGAGGCCTCCTTCGGCGAGGTGGAGTTCCAGGGCGACACTTTGTTCGTCGCGGTGGAGTTCCAGAGCAAATCCTTGTTCAGCGGGTCGGGATTCCAGAGCAAGTCTTTGTTCCGCGAGGCGGAGTTTCAGGGCGAAGCCGTGTTCATTGGGGTAGAGTTTCAGGGCGAATCCTGGTTCGACGGGGCGGAATTTCAGAGCGTGGCTTTGTTTAATGGAGCGGAGTTCCATGCAAGAGCCAAATTCCACAACGTATCATTCCAGGATATTGCCGCTTTCGGGAATGTGGAGATTCGCCACCCTGATAAGTGTGTCCCCCCTGATGGTTGGCGTCTCAGCTTCCCGAATATATCGCCCACCTCTCGTTTCTATGGGTGGGCTGTACTGGTTGAGAGCGAGCCAGTAAGCAGCACCGGCTGTCCCGCTCCCGACGCAGACGCGGCGGAGGAGTCGCCCCCTCAGCTGAGATGAGCAGGTTACGAGCGCCTACATACTATTCCGGGCCACTGCGGACGCCACAACAGATCCCACACCTAGGTGGCGAGCTTGTTGACCAGGCGGTGGAGCGGTGTGGCGAGCTCGGGGTGGTCGCCCATGCTGGTGCGGCGCAGCAGGCGGGCGGCGACGTAGAGCAGGGCGGTGGTGCCGGCCGGGGTGTCGAGCACGTTGGCGAAGGCGCCCCACACCGTCGTGGCGGTGCGGGGTGCAAGCAGGCTGTAGCAGTACAGCGACGCCGCATCAGACCCGGCCGGGCCGCGGCCCCACAGCTCCCAGTCGAGCATGCCGAGTTCGGGTTGTAGCAGGTTCGCCCAGTGCAGATCACCGTGCACGGTTTCCCACTCGGGCACCTCGATCGACAGCCCGAGCGCGTCGCGGACGGCCTTGCGGATCGCGGGTTCGTCCTTGCGGATCCGCGTCGTCGGGGTCGCCCGGAGCACGTCGAGGCTGCGCCGCAGCTCGCCCCACCACTGCGCGGGCAGGTCGACCTCGGCCCGCAGCGCGTCGGTGTCCGAGCAGCGGCGACCGGGCACGTAGGTCATGAGCTCGGCGCGCTGCCGCCGCACCCCGGGGATCTCCCACTCCACGACGTTGAGCACGCGGGGTTTGCGGATCCCCGTGATCGCGTTCGCGTCGGCGTTGCCCGTCCACCAATCGCCCTCGGCCCACTGGACTTGCTCGGAGACCACCCGCAGCCACCGGTGCCCCTCCGGGCTGGTGACCGGGGCGCTGATCGACCGCAGCCGCCACCCAAACACCGGCTCACCGTCGACCTGCACCCCGAAGTGCTCGGCGGCGCGCGCCAGGTTGCTGCGCATCCATTCGGCGAACTGGCGGTCGGCCTCGGCGACCTCAGCAGCGGTGGGTTCCATCAGTCGATGATGTGCCGCAGGTAGCTGTCCGGGTTGGCCAGGTAGCGGCGCCAGTGGTCGACGAGTTCGAGTTCGTCCCACTTGATCCGCCGAAACCCGTGCTCGCCCACCTCGATGATGTCCGCACCGGGTGTGGCGGCCAGGATCGGCGAGTGCGTCGCGCACACCACCTGCGCCCCGGTCTTGCCCAGCTCGTGCATCAGCCCGACCAGCCGCAGGCACGAGGTGAACGACAGCGCCGCCTCGGGCTCGTCCATCACGTAGAAACCGGGCTTGGCGAACATCGACCGGAACACCGCCAGGAACCCCTCGCCGTGCGACATCTCCGCGGTGTTCTCGTCCCAGTAGCCCGGCACCCCGCCGAGGTTCTCGGTCATCTGAAACGCCGTCTCGGCCCGCAGGAAGAACCCCTGCTTGCGGGTGCGGGGGCCGCCGAGCATCCGGGCCCCGGCCGCGGTGGTCTCCAGCGTCAGCACCTCACCGAGCGGGGTCTTGGTCGGGTTCGGGCGGCCCCGCAACGCGGCGAGGCGACCTCCGTAGGAATCGAGCTTGAACCCCTCGGCGATCGCCTCGACCAGCGTGGACTTGCCCGAGCCGTTGTCGCCGACGAAGAACGTCACCGGAGCCTCGAACCGCAGCCCCTCGTCGACGAGCTCGGCCACGCACGGCACGGTGAACGGCCACCGGCCACGCTCGGCGCGGCCGGGCCGGTTCGCCTCCCTGACGTAGGCGCGTCGGACGAACAACACGGCTCCCTAGGCGTCGTAGTTCGGCATGCACCCGCCGTTGGGGCCGCATGGCCCGGTGCCTTGTGGCCAGCACGACGGGTTGCAGGCCGGTCCGCAGTTCGGCCCGCACTGAGGGTCGCACGCCGACCACGGACGGGCGGCGAAGGCCGTGCGCAGTTTCTCACCGACCTCGCCCGCTCGTGGCCCGGCGAGGATGTCGGCGAGCGCCTGGTCGCGCACGTTGCCCACCGGCATCCACCGGGAGAACACGCACGGCCACACCTGCCCGGTCGGGGAGATCGCGATCTTGCCATCGCCGCAGTGCCCGCACAGCTGATCCAGCCCGGCCGCGCCGGTGCGCACTCCGCGGCCGACCTGCCTCAGCCGGTCGTTGCCGATCTCGGTCACCCCGAGCTCGCGCAGCTCGGCCACCGCCTGGCCGCTGCGCTGCCCCTCCCACAGGTTCACCACCCCGGCCCGTAGCGGGATCGAGCGGCGCAGCGCCTCGACGATGTTGGCCTTGGTTCGCTCGTAGGTCCGCCGGCGGGTGATCGCGGCGTGCTCGCCGGGGTCGGTGGAGTAGTACGACGTCGCCAGCCGCACGCCGGGCTGGGCGAGCACGTCCCACAGCACCGGGTGGATGCTGACCATGTTGGTGAACACCTCGACCTCGACGCCCCGGCCGAGCGCGTGGTTGATCAGCACCGGTAACGCCGGGTGCCGGGTCGGCTCGCCACCGATGAACTGCACCATCCTGACGCCGAGCGCGGCGGACTGGTCGATGGCCCGCTGCCAGTCGTGCACCTGCATCACGCCGTGGTCGCCGGATGGCCCGGACTCGGCGTAGCAGTGAGTGCATTCCAGCTGACATTTACCCGTGATTTCCAGCCACACGAAGGATATTCCGTTGTCCACAGTGAACCTCCGAACTCGCTCTTGCCTGTCCAACTCGGTTGCTCCCCGCGCCCCGGTGCCGTCCAGGGGTCCGGCACAGGGGGAACCTGCTGAAGCCCACCCGCCACACGGCGGTTGGGGGCCTGGAGAGGATGGAGTCGGGCCGTGTCGGGGGGCTTGCGTAGCCCGACCCATGTGCCCGGCTCCCGCTGGAGGTCGGTGCGCTCGCGCACGTGGTGTCGGTGGGAACGCCGGTCGGGGGAAGGACAGGCGGCATCCCCACCGGGATCAACTCGCGAGCCCACCCAGTGCGGCCAGCAGGCGGCGCAACATGCCCGGGTGCTTCTGCATCGCGTCAGGGTCGTTGACCGGTAACCCGGACTCGATCACAGGAAGCTGCCGGGTCGCCTCCGCGGCGACTTCGGCGGCTCGCGCCTCGGCGAGCGCGCCGGCCAGGTCGCCGCGCAGCACGACCGGCTCGCGTAACCGGTGCCGACCACCGCCGCGGGATTCCGCATCCAGTCACGCCGCCAGGTAGGCGACCGTCAACGCGCCCTCGCCACCCCCGGCGTGGCAGGCCGGGGCGAAGTAGAACGTCGCCCACAACGCCAACCCGCCAGCGGCGAGCAGCCCGGAGGCGTTCAGCGCGGCGATCAACGGTCCGTCCTCGCCGACTCGATGACCACCTCGTCAGTCTCGACCGCTGCGCTCACACGCAGCTGCTCCGCGAGCTTGTCCATCGACCTGGCCAAGTTCTCCAGCTCCGGGGGCGTCCAGCGGCCCGCCTCGATGTCCCGGACCGAGTACCCGAGCGCCAGGATCGCCCCGGGGATCGTCGCCCCGAGCTCCGCGAACTTCCGCCGGTCCTGTGGCGGGGTCATCGCGCACCTGCCATCGGCGGCATCCCCGCACGCCGCCGCGCCGCCACATCGCACACCGGGCAGGTTCCCCACAGCCACGCCGTGTCGCTGGCCTCGGCGGCGAGCTCCTGCCCGCACAGCGTCGTGACCTCGGTGCCGTCCGGGTAGATCGACGCGCCCGGCGGGTGCGGATCAGCGCTCGCGTGCCGCTGACCATCAGCCGGCACCCAGTGGAACGGGTGCGGCTGGAACACGGAACTCGCCATGACTCGTGTCCTCCAGGGCCAAGAGATCTCTCGCTGACGAGGCAACTTTCACGCTCTGCCGTGAGCGTGGAAACGACGAGACGGTGTGCGATATGCATTCGGCGCATATCCGCACGTGACAGGCAGTTTCCGCCCATATACTGATCGTGAGATTGGACTGATGGGGTGACAATGGGCGCCACCAGGGGAAAACGTGCATGCCGCCAGTGCAGTGCTCATCTCAGCGGGGATAACCGCGAAACGCACTGCCGTCCATGCCAACGGCGTGTCGTAGCAAGCGGGACGAGTCCTGAGAAGAAGGCTGCGGAGTTCTGGCGGCGTCCCGCTTTGGCCGAAGCGCTCGACACTCGCCACTTCGGCCTGGTCCTGTACGCCTACCGCTACGAACACCGGCCAGTGATCACCCAAGCCGAGCTGGGCCGCTGGCTCGACCTGGCACAGGCCCAGGTGAGCAGGCTCGAACGCGGCACGAAAGGCCCGAGCGACCTCGACAAACTCGCCGCGTGGGCGTTGATTCTCGACATCCCCGAAGCGGCACTGTGGTTCAGGCTCCCAGCACAGGAAGCATCGAAGCCGACGAGAACGTCGCGCATCGACTTCGGCTGGTTCGGCGGCCCCAGGCGGTCACCTGGCGAGAGCACCGAAAGGCGCGAGCCGCTCAGCGTCTCCTCGATCAGGGAGACCACATCCACGTTCCGCAGCCTCGACAACCGGTTCGGTGGAGGGCACGCCCGGGGCATGGTCGGCAGCTACCTGGCCGATGAGGTTGCCCCCGCCATGCACGAACATCGGCCCGGCCGACTCCAGATGGAATTCGTCTCTGCCGTCGCCGAGCTCAACCAGCTCGCCGGGTGGATGGCTTATGACGTCGGCGATACGCTCTCGGGCCGACGCCACCTGCAGCAGGCCTTGCAGCTGTGCCAACGGGTCGGTGACCGAGCGCTGTCCGCTGAAATGCTCGCGGGCATGAGCCATCAGGCCGCGCACGCCCGCAACGGATCCGTCTCGGTAGGGCTGGCACGAGCAGCCCGCGACACCGCGGCCGGCACCGGCGTCGCCGCGCTCGAGTCCGAGGCCGCGGTCATGGAGGCTCACGGCCTGGCGCTGGTCCGCGACAAGCGCGGAAGCATCGCGGCGCTCCAGGACGCCGAGGAAGCCTTCAGCCGGGCCGACCAACTCGAACACCCCGCGTGGCTCGCCTACTACGACGCCGCATACCTCGCCGCCAAGATGGCCCACTGCCTGCGCGAACTCGGCGACCTCCGCACCGCCGAGCGCTTCGCCCGCCGATCACTCGAAATGAGCGCCGGATACGACCGCGGAAAGCTGTTCAACACCGCGCTCCTCGCCTCCATCCTCGCTGACCTGCGTGAGCTCGAAGAGGCCTGCGCCGTCGGCCGCGACGCCTTGCACCTCGGCCGCAAGTTGCAGTCCGCGCGCACCCAGATCTACTTGCAGGACTTCGCTGAGCGGCTTCGCCGGTATCGAGCCGTGCCGGTCGTGGCCGAGCTGGGTGAAGAGCTGGCGGCGATGGGCGTCAGCTTCGACGCTGCGCCAACAGCTTGAACAAGGCGACCTGCGCCGCCGCGCCCGGGATCTGCCCCTGCTCGATGCGTTCTGGGATCTCCGCGAGCGGCACCCACTCGACGCGGGCGGTCTCGTTGATGTCGGCAGGCTTGCCGGTGTCCTCTGCGCCCTCGGCCAGGAACAGCAGGTTCTCGAAGTCGGCGGTACCGGTGAGGGGTTGGAACGTGCCGAACGGCCGCACGACCAGCGGCCTCCAGCCGGTCTCTTCTTCGACCTCGCGGGCTGCCGTGAGCGCGGGATCCTCGTTCGGGTCGACATAGCCGCCGGGGAGCTCCCACACCCACCGGTCGAGGATGAATCGGTGACGCCAGATCATCAGCACGTGATCGGAGTCGATGACCACGGTCATGGCGGCCTTGGGCATGCGCAGCACGTACTGCTCGAACGTGACTCCGTCCGGCAGTTCGACGGACGCGATGCTCAGCTTGAGCCGTCGGGTGTCGTCGATCAGTCGTTCGCCGTGGATGGTCCAAGTCGCCAGCTCAGGCGCGTCCGTCTCATTCGCCACGGTGCGAGACGCTACCGGAACGCCGCGGACGCCTTCCACAACGGCAGATGCCCGGCCGGGTTCACCGGGCCGGGCATCTGCACTCGTCCGACTGCGTGCGTTCGGGATCGGGTTCGTCGTGGGGCGCGTCCGTCATTGCTGGGAGAGTTCGTCGACCAGGCGGTGAAGCGGGCTGGCGAGTTCGAGTTGCAGCAGGTGCGCCCAGTGCAGATCACCGTGCACGCGCAGGCTCAATTCATCGTTTTCTGGTCACCCCCGCCCGATGACCGCGAATCGCTCCGCGGAGGTATTCAGCCGGGTGGAGCGTCGGGGTTGCACCCGGCATTAGGGGAACCCCGTCGCGCTCCTGCCGTCAAGGTGCCGCGCAGATGCCGATGTCCTGGCCCCCTCCGGTGAGCTTTTCGACCGGGATCGTGAGTACACAAGGGCCGGCTGAGGGTTCTGCAGTGCTGCCGCTCTGAGCGCTGCCGTCCTGACTGGTGCCGCCCTCAGCGTTGGCGATGCCGTGAATGCCTGCGAGTGCCAGGGCCGCGAACCCGACGGCTGCCGCGGACCGGGCGATGGTTGGGCGCATTGGATCCTCCTACACCGGTGTTCTTCTGCGTGATCACCTTTGCCGCTCCTCCTCCGCGTCGCCTCCCGGCTCCCACCGTTGTGCGTCACGCGAATTCACCTCATGCGGATGCCACTTCGCCCGGAACCTACTGTGCCGCAACAGCATCCAGCGAGATCGGGCCGCCAAGTCGGGTGGTCAGGGCTTCGGGGAGTCGATGCCCGGGTGCGGCGTTTTCCAGCGGCCTCGGGTGAAGTCCGGGAAGTCGACCGGTGCGCTGCCGTCCTTGATGGACTGGGCGCTGAGCGCGAACGGGGCGCTCCAGGTGGCCGAGTCGTAGACGTCGATGTCCGGGGACAGGCCCAGGCGCATGGTCTGCGCGAGGCGGTAGAGCATCAGGTAATCCATTCCGCCGTGACCGCCCGGTCCGGGGCCGACGTCCTTCCACAGCCAGTGGTCGTGCTCGGCGTAGTCGTCCCAGTTGCCCCACTCGTGCGGGGTGCCGGTCGGCTCCAGGTAGATGCGCGGCGGGTAGTCCTCGAACACGCCTTTGGTGCCCTGCAGCTGGTTCAGCCTGCTGTACGGGCGTCCGTTGGAGACGTCGTGCACGAGGTGGATGACGCGGCCCTGCTCGGTCTGGATCAGGCTCATCGTCGCGTCGCCCTTGACGTATTTCTCCTGCCAGGCCGGGTCCTCCGGCGGCAGGTGCTCCTGGCGGTAGGCCGCCAAGCCGAGCGCCGGCGTGCTCATCGAGGTGATCCGCACCAGCCGGTCACCGCGGTTGACGTCCAGGTAGGCGGCGACCGGACCGAGGCCGTGGGTCGGGTACAGATCTCCGTCGAGCTTGGTGTGCCAGGCTCGACGCCACTGCCCCGCGTAGTAGGTCTTGGAGAACAGCAGCTCGCGCAGGTCGTGCAGGTAAGCGCCGGCACCGTAGAGCAGGTCGCCGAACATCCCGTCGTGAGCCATGCGCAGCACGCGCAACTCGTTCTGGCCGTAACAGCAGTTTTCGAGCTGAACGCAGTGGCGTCGGGTCTGCTCGGAGACGTCGACGAGTTCCCACAGCTCGTCCACGGTGACGCCCATCGGGCATTCCACGCCGACGTGCTTGCCGTTGCGCATGGCCGCCACGGCCATCGGTGCGTGCCACTCCCACGGCGTGGCGATGTAGACGACGTCCACGTCGTCCCTGGCCAGCAGGTTTTCGAAGTCGTGCTCGCCCGCGCTGTACTTGGCCGGTTCCGGCCGCCCCTCGTCGACCACGGCGCGTGCCGCGCGCTCGACCGCTTCAGCGCTGGTGTCGCACACGGCGGTGATCGCGACGCCGTCCAGTTCCAGGAACAGCGGCAGCATGCTCGCACCGCGGTTGCCGACGCCGATGATGCCCACGCGGACCGTCTCGTGCGCTTCGAACGGCACGCCCATCATCGTTTCGCCCTTGGCCGCGGGCCACGCGTTCTGCGCCGCTGCCGCACCGGGAGCCAACCCGGCGAGACCTAGGCCAGCCCCCGCCGCCGCGCCGGTGCGCAGCAGGGACCGCCGGGAAAGAGCACTGCGAGGAAGCTCGACCATCAGTCCTCCTGCGTGAAACTGCGTGTATTCACGTCAATTCACGCACAATCGCACACCGATCGGCGGCCCGATACCGGCACGCGGCGGCTTCGCGGCTGATCCGTTCGGCGGCAGCCGCCACGACGCGACGCCTGCGCGGGCCGCGCGCGCCGCCGTAGTAGGTTGCCTGCGGACTTCGCGGAGGGGACGGGCAATGAACCGGCACGAACGACTGAGCAAACTGCTGGACATCGTCGGACAGCGCGAACGCGCCGACGTCGACGAACTGGCAGCCGAGCTCGACGTCTCCGCCGCCACCATCCGCCGCGATCTCGACCACCTGGCCGAGCAGCAGCTGCTGGCCCGCACCCGCGGCGGCGCGGTGGCCACCAGCATCGCCTACGACCTGCCGCTGCGGCACAAAGCCGCCCGGCACGCACCGGAGAAGCAGCGGATCAGCGCGGCGGCCTCGCGCCTGGTGGAGCCCGGCATGGTGATCGGGCTCAACGGCGGCACGACGACCACCGAGGTCGCGCGCAGCCTGGCCACCCGACCGGACCTCGGCGAGCACGGGGACCCGGGCATCACGGTGGTCACCAACGCGCTCAACATCGCCAACGAGCTGGTCGTGCGCCCGCACGTCAAGATCGTGGTCACCGGCGGCGTGGCGCGCCAGCAGTCCTTCGAGCTCACCGGCCCGCTGGCCACGCACATCCTGCGGGAGATCAGCCTGGACCTGCTGTTCCTCGGCGTCGACGCGATCGACCCGGAGCACGGCGCCTACGCGCACCACGAGGGCGAGGCCAGCATCAACCGGTTGATGGCCTCCCGCGCGGCGCGGGTGGTCGTGGTCGCCGACAGCTCCAAGCTGAACCGCCGGGCGTTCGCCCAGATCTGCGCCACCGACTCCATCGACACGCTGATCACCAACACCGGCGTGGACGCCGAGGTGCGCGAAGCCTTCGAGGCCGCGGGCACGACCGTGCTGACTGCTTGATTCTGATCGAATGGAGCATTGCTCGGACAAATTCGAGCACCTTAAGCTCGCGCTGTTTCATCCGCCGATGACCTTCGGAGGAACGCGCGATGACATCCGCCCCGCCCGGCGCCGCTGACGCATCGCGAATCCCGCGGTCGCACAGCCCGGCCGCCGAGTCGCACGGCACCGACCCGGATCGGCCGCACGACCGCGGCCGGGCCGTCGCGCGTCCTCCAAAACGGTTCTCCCGCACCACTTCTCGCGGAGCAGCACAGACCGCACCAAGGAGGATGTCATGTCCGGAGCCTCCCCAGCGCTGGGCGCCACCTCGCCCATGGCGCGCCGGATCGCCATAGCCGCGGCGACGATCGGCGTGATCTACGGCTACGACATCGGCAACATCTCCGGTGCGCTGCTGTTCATCACCGAGGAGATGGACCTCTCGCCCGCGCTGCAGGGCAGCGTGACCACCGTGCTGGTCGCGGGCAACATCGTCGGCGCGCTGCTCGCGGGCAAGCTGGCCACCGCCATCGGGCGGAAGGCGACCATGCTGCTCGTGGTGGCCGGGTACGCGGTGTTCGCCGTCTGGTCCGGGCTGGCCTCCGACATCCTGTGGCTGGACGTCTCGCGGTTCTTCCTCGGCATCAGCATCGGGTTATCGCTGGTCGTGACGCCGATCTTCCTGGCGGAGTCGGCACCGGCGGCGATCCGCGGAGCACTGGTCGTCGGCTACCAGGTCGCCACCGTGACCGGCATCCTCATCGCCTACCTCGTCGACTGGAGCCTGGCCGATTCCGGGAACTGGCGGCTGATGCTCGCGCTGTCCGCCGTGCCGTCGGTGCTGGTGATGTTCCTGCTGGTGAAACTCCCCGACACCGCGCGCTGGTACGTCCTCAAAGGACGCCACGAGGAGGCGCGCCGCACCTTGCAGCTGGTCGATCCCGGCGCCGACACCGACCGGGAGCTGGCCGAGATCCGCGCGGACATCGAGAGCCGGCGCGGCGGGCAGCTGACCGAGATGTTCCGCAAGCCCTACGCGACGGCCACCACGTTCGTGCTGGTCCTCGGCTTCCTGGTGCAGATCACCGGGATCAACGCGATCACCTACTACAGCCCGATGATCTTCAAGGAGATGGGTTTCCAGGGCAACGCCACGGTGATCGGGCTGCCCGCGATCGTGCAGGGCGCGGCGCTGCTGGCCACCATCGGCTCGCTGTTCGTGGTGGACCGGGTGGGCCGCAGGCCGATCCTGCTGGGCGGCATCGCCACGATGGCCGTCTCCAGCCTGGCGATGATCCTGGTGTTCGCCACCGGCTCGCTGGACGGCGGCGGCTCGTGGTGGGGCTTCGCGGCGATCCTGGTGTTCACCGCCGGGTTCAACTTCGGCTTCGGCTCGCTGGTGTGGGTGTTCGCCTCGGAGAGCTTCCCGGCGCGGCTGCGCGCGCTGGGCGCCTCGCTGATGCTGACCGCCGACCTGGTGGCGAACCTGATCGTGGCGCAGTTCTTCCTGCCGATCATGGACGGCCTGGGCGGGGCCACCACGTTCGCCATCTTCTTGGCGCTGGCGGCGATCTCCTGGGTGTTCGTGCTCCGGTTCGCCCCGGAGACCAAGGGCCGCTCGCTGGAGAGCATCCGCACCTACTGGGAGAACGGCGCCCGCTGGCCCTCCGGCAGCTGATCGAGCGGTCGCCCCGCGGTGGGGCGACCGCTGCGAGTTCTCAGGCGGTGGCCCCGCCGTCGATCACCAGCTCGTGCCCGATGACGTGGGCCGAGTCGTCGGACGCCAGCCACAGCACGGCGGCGGCGACCTCGGCCGGCGTGCTGACGCGGCCGGACGGCACCGACGCCGCGAACCGCGCATCGCGCGCCGCGCGGTCCTCCCCCGGGAGGTAGGACATCGAGGTGTCGGTGCCCCCTGGGCTGACGACGTTGATGCGCACCCCGTCGGCGATGTGCTCGCGCGCCGCAGCGCGGCTCAACACGCTGACCCCGGCCTTGCTCGCCGCGTACGCGCCGACCCCCGGCAGCCGCTGCTGCGTTCCGATGTTGGAGCCGATGTTGACCACGGCACCGCCGCCGTGCTCGCGCATGTGCGCGATCTCGTGCTTCATCGACAGGAACACCCCGGTCAGGTTCACCGCCAGCACCTGCGACCAGGTTTCGACCGCCACGTCGGCCAACGGGGCTGCCTCACCGAGGATCCCGGCGGCGTTGCACGCCACGTGCAGGCCACCGTGGCGCTCGACCACCGTGGCGACCATCCGCGCCGCCGACTCCGGATCGGACACGTCGGCCACCACGTGGTCGGCCCGGCCACCGGCGTCGGTGATCTCCCGCACCACCTCGGTCAGCGCGTCGGCGTTGCGCCCGCTGACCACCACCAGCGCCCCTTCCCGGGCGAACGCCGCGGCGGTGACGCGAGCGATGCCGCCCGCTCCTCCGGTGACCAACACGATCTTGCCGTCGAACCGGGCGACCATCACAACTCCTGAATCTAGACCGATCGATCTCATATCGAGGCGAACTCGCCCCATGTCAGGGCAAGACGTTAATCCATTCGAGATCGATCAGTCAATAAACGACCTTCAGCCCAGCAGGACGCGCATCTGCGCCGCGGCGTCGCGGATGCGGTCGGCGTCCGCGGGCGCCCGCCCCATCACCTGGATGCCCTGGAAGAACACCAGCAGCATCCGGGCGAGAGCGCGGGGCTCCCGGTCCGCCGGGAGATCACCTTCGGCGCGAGCGCGCGCCAGCGCCGAGGTCAGCGACGCCTCCAGGAACGACCAGCTCGACTCCACCAGCCGGTGCACCTCCGCGTCCCGGGACGACGACTCCACCGCCGCGTTCACGACCATGCAGCCGACCCGCTCGGCGTCCGCGGCGGCCTTCTCCGCGTACCGGTCGATGAGCCGGTGCACACCGGCCAGCGCAGTCCCCGCGGAGAGCACTTCGACGACGGATTCGTCGGTGATCCGCAGGTAGCGCTCCAGCGCCTTGAGGTAGAGCCGGCGCTTGTCGCCGAAGGTGGCGTAGATGCTGGCCCGCGCGACACCCAGGTGCGCCACCAGCTCCGCGGTCGAGGTGGCCTCGTAGCCGCGTTCCCAGAACAGCTCCAGAGCGCGCTGCAGCGCCACCTCCGGATCGAACTCCTTGGTCCTGGCCATCCCCGGACCGTACCGCTTTCCAGACCGGCCGATCAAATATCCGCCGGGCCGCCGACTTGCACCGCCGAACGGGAAGGGGACGCTGGGGCCCGGGAACGCACCGGCCGACGACCGGTGCCGGCAGCGGAAGGAGTGATCGACGATGACCGGAGAGCTCAACGGGCGCCGAGTGGCCATCCTCGCCGCCGACGGGGTCGAACAGGCCGAGCTGGAGCAGCCGCGCGCCGCGCTGGAAGACGCCGGAGCGCGCGTGGAACTGCTCTCCACGCACGACGGCGAGATCCAGGCCATGAACCACGACATCGAGAAGGGCGACCGGTTCACCGTCGACCGCAAGGTCGCGGGCACCACCGTCGACGACTACGACGCGCTGGTGCTGCCGGGCGGCACGATCAACCCGGACCAGCTGCGCCGCGATGCGGAGGCGGTGGCGTTCGTGCGGGACTTCGTCGACTCGGGCAAACCGGTCGGCGCGATCTGCCACGGCCCGTGGACGCTGGTGGAGGCCGACGTGGTGCGCGGCCGCCGGCTGACCTCGTTCACCAGCATCCGCACGGACATCCGCAACGCGGGCGGCGACGTGCTCGACGAGGAGGTGGTCGTCGACCGGAACCTGGTGACCAGCAGGCAACCGGGGGACCTGCCCGCGTTCAACGCGAAGCTGGTGGAGTCGATCGCGCACACCTGATCCCGTTCGCGTTCCCGGCACCGGTCAGAATCGGGCGGTCCGCAGCCGGGTCGGGAGGAGAGCGCGTGTCCGGGGAACGAGGCGTGGTAGCCGCGCTGGAGCGGCACCAGGTCGTGATCTACCTCGCCGCGATGGTGCTCGGCGGCCTGCTCGGCTGGGCGGCACCCGGTGCGGGCAGCGGGCTCGAACCGGTGATCAACCCCGTCCTCGGTGCCCTGCTGTACGTGACTTTCCTGCAGGTCCCGGCGGCGGATCTGGTGCGATCGCTGCGCGCCGGGCGATTCCTCACCGCGGTGCTGGTGGTGAACTTCGTCGTGGTGCCCTTGGTCGTCGCGGCGCTGTTCGCCTTCCTGCCCGGTGACCGGGCCGTGCAGCTGGGCGTGCTGCTGGTGCTGCTCACCCCGTGCGTGGACTACGTGATCGTCTTCTCCGGGCTGGCCGGTGGCAGCGGTCAGCGGCTGCTGGCCGCCACTCCCCTGCTGCTGATCGCCCAGATGCTCCTGCTGCCGGTGTTCCTGCTGGTGTTCCTGGGGCCGGGACTGGTGGACGTGGTGGCGGTCGGGCCGTTCCTCGAAGCGTTCCTGGTGCTGATCGTCATCCCGCTCGCACTGGCCTGGGCCACGCAGGCGTGGGCGGCGCGGCGCCCGGCCGGGCAGAAGGTCGCAAGCATCGCGGGCGCGGCGATGGTGCCGCTGATGGCGTTGACGCTGATGACCGTGGTCGCCTCGCAGGTACCGGCGCTCGACGGCCGGTTCGGGGACGTGCTGCGGGTCGTGCCGCACTACGTCGCGTTCCTGGTGGTGATGCCCTTCGCCGGGATGGCGGTGGCCCGGCTGCTGCGACTGGACACTTCGGACGGCCGCGCGGTCGTGTTCACCGGGGCGACGCGGAATTCGCTGGTCGTGCTGCCGCTGGCGCTGGCCCTGCCGGATCACCTGGCCGTCGCCGCCGTCGTCGTGGTCACCCAGACGCTGGTCGAGGTGATCGGCATGGTGATCTACGTGCGAGCGGTTCCGCGTCTGCTGCCCGCACGCTGACCGCTGCGCGCGGCCCGCAGCGGACGCATCCTGGTGGCAGCACGTCCGAACCGACAAGGCCGCCCATGTCGCACCGCACCTGTTCGCGCCGGGAGTTCCTCGCCATCGCCGCCGCGCTCCCGCTGCTCACCGCGTGCGAGCCGCCACCACCGCTGCCCGACTGGATGCTCACGCCCGACGACGCGGCCGATCCCGGCCTGCGGCGCGACGCGCTGGTCATCGGGGAACTGCTGGTCCGCCACCGGGAGATCCGGCGCGAGGTCGAGCACTTCTCGACCGGGATCCGCGCGACCACCACGAGCGCGGCACCCGACCTCGCAGAGCAGATCCGCGTGCACGCGGAGCAGATGCAGTCCCGCCTGTGGCGCGGTGCGCCGATCCGGCAGGAGGATCCGCTGTTCGCCGCCGTCTTCGCGCACCACCGGCAGGTGCTGCTGCAGGTGGAACGGCTCGCCGACGGGGTGCGCGTGACCGAGACTTCCAAGGACCCGGTAGCGGTGATGTTGCTGCGGCAGCACGCGGTTCACGCCGTGTCGGAGTTCGTCGCGGGCGGCGTCGACCGCGCTCGAAGATCGACTCCGCTGCCGCCTGGCTATCCTGGCTGAGACGACCCCGGCGGATTCGACCTGTTTCAGGAACCTCCGCGGAAGGTGCACCGCAGTGCCCCCGCCACCGCCGCCCTGGTGTCGTCATCGTCCCTCCACGAGGGTTTCGAGTCGAAACGGATGGCAGGTCAACACGTGTTCGAACACCGATCGGCAGCAATGGTGCAGGCCGGGCGGACAGCGGCGGAAGCAGGCACTCCGGATGCCGGAGGCGTACCCGACTTCAGCGCGGAGCTCTACCGCGACGTCGTGGACTTCGCGAGCAGCACTCCGGGATGGGTGCAGTCATTCGCCGCTTTCTTCACCGAGGCAGCACTGGTGCTGCTCTTCGGCTTCTTGCTGCTCGCCTGCTGGCGGGCACGGCGGATGCCCGCGCGATCGCTGGCGATCGCGCTGCTGAGCGTGCTGGGCGTGGGGGTCGCCTACTCGTTGAGCGAACTGATCAAGTTACTCATCGAGCAGGACCGGCCCTGCCGGGCGATGCGGGTGACGACCATCGCCGAGTGCCCGCCGCTGGGTGACTGGTCCTTCCCCAGCAACCACTCGGTGATCGCCGGGGCGACCGCGTTCGGCGTGTTCGCCGCGTGGCGGAAGCTCGGCGTCACGGCGCTGATCCTCGGTGCGGCCACGGCGTTCTCCCGGGTCTTCCTCGGAGTCCACTACCCGCACGACGTGCTGGTCGGCTTCCTCTTCGGCGTGGTCATGACGGCATTGCTGGTGCGCCTGCTCTCGCAGACGGCGACCCAGCTGGTCCTCAAGCTGCCCTCGCACCGGCCACACGACATCGACGAGCAGCCGACGGTGCAGCTCCCGCGCATCTGAAAGCGCCGTGCGAGAAGGGCGGGCCGGACCTCCGGCCCGCCCTTCTTCCGTGAGTGCTTTGGGGTGCCATAGCGCCCCGAAACGCGCACGGGTCCTGACCGGCGGGAGCGCAACGATGACGATCTCGCGCTAGGCACCGGTCGCGCTCCTGCCGCGCCGCGCGTCCTGCGATCGGTTTCGGCCGGACCTACACTCCGTGGAGCGGTGGGACTTTCGGTTCGGTGGTGCTCGGCGGGCGTAGACCTACTCGTTTCCTGGAGCGACGATGGCTGAGCAGACCAAAAGCCGTCACGGCTATCGAGAAGGACTCGGCGGCGAGATGCTCGCCGAGTTCCTGGGCACCTTCGTGCTGATCCTGCTGGGCTGCGCCTCGGTGGCGGTCGCGGTGGCCGGGCTGCCCGGTTCCGGACGCCAGACCGACGCGTTCGGCGCCGCCAACTGGCTGATCGTCGCCTTCGGCTGGGGCTTCGCGGTGGTGTTCGGCGTCTACGTCGCGGGCGGGGTGAGCGGCGCGCACATCAACCCGGCGGTGACGCTGGCCTTCGCGGTGCGGCGGGCCTTCCCGTGGCGGAAGGTCGTGCCCTACGTCGTCGCGCAGGTGATCGGCGCGTTCCTCGCGGCGGCCCTGGTGTTCGCCACCTACAGCTGGGCGATCAACGCGTTCAACGCCGAGGCCGGGCTGCCCAGGGACCAGTCGCTGGACACCTTCGCGATCTTCGCCACGTTCCCCGCCGAGTACTTCGGCGGATCGTGGTGGGGCCCGCTGCTCGACCAGGTCGTGGGCACCGCGGTGCTGGTGCTGCTCATCTTCGCGCTCATCGACGCGCGCAACACCGCACCGGCGGCCAACCTGGGCCCGTTCCTGATCGGCATGGTGGTCACCGTCATCGGCCTGACCTTCGGGCCCAACGCCGGCTACGCGATCAACCCGGCCCGCGACTTCGGTCCCCGGCTGTGGACCTACCTCAGCGGCTGGGGCGACATCGCACTGCCCGGCAGCTACCAGTGGTTCAGCTGGTACTTCTGGATCCCCATCGTCGGCCCGCTGGTCGGCGGGGTGATCGGCGCGGTGGTCTACGACCTGTTCATCGGCCACGTGGTCGCGGCCCGGACCGCCCCGGAACCGGGCCGCACGACCGACCGCCCGCCCGCTGAGTGATCGGCACCGGTTTGCCGCGGGCGCGCCGGGGTACCCGCGCGAGTGCGTCGAAGTCACTTCGCCGAGGAGGACACCATGACCAGCTTGCAGCCCAGGTCGGGCATGGGGTTGGCAGACATCTTCCGGATGTTCGAGGGCGAATGGCCCTTCGCCGAGCACCACGCGATGCGCGCGGAGACGTTCACCGAGGGCGACGAGTTCGTGATCCGCTGCGAACTGCCCGGGATGAACCCCGACGAGGACATCCACATCAACGTCGAGGGCAACCAGCTGAAGATCAACGCCGAGCGCAGGCACGAGGAGCGCGCCGACCGGCACAGCGAGTTCTACTACGGCAACTACAGCCGCACGATGCTGCTCCCGATGAGCTGCAACACCGACGAGATCAAGGCCGAGTACGAAGCGGGCATCCTCACCATCCGCATGCCCCGCCGGGAAACCCAGATCAGCAAGGAGATCCCGGTGGCCCGTAAGGGCAAGTGACCACCACCCGGAGCCCGCGAGGTCGCCCGAGATCACGCGGGCTCCGGACGGTGGCCGCTACAGCAACCCGTCGCAGGCATGCGTCGAGGTCCGCTTCGCCGTTGATTCGGTGCAGGTCCCCAATTCCAACGATCCTGGCACCGGCGCGGTTCCCACTGCACTGGCGCGGATGGTTGGCGCCGACGTCCAGTCCGGGGGCTCTCCCACGTTGTCGTTCACGCCTGGCGAGTGGGAGTCGTTCGTCGCCGGGGTTCGTGACGGGGAGTTCGAGTTACCCCGATCTTCCGCACCCGCTGCCTGAGTGCTCGGGGTCGTGAGTGCGTAACAGTGTTCGAGCGCTGTTACGCACTCACGACCGCCTAGAGCAGGGCGTTTCGCTGGGTTTCGAAGAACTCCGCGAGGGTTGTCGGTGGGCGGCCTGCGATTCGCCGCACCGCGTGAGTGGTGGTGTCCAGCCAGCCTTCTGCCGCGCAGCGCCAGAACTGCGCTGCTGCCTCGGCCATCTCCCGCTGCACTCCCCGGGCTTCGAAGGCGGCCGCCGCTTCGGATGCTGTCTGCGGTTCGAAGCGGACCGGTCGGCCGGTGGCTTCGGTGAGGGCTCGCGCGATTCCGTCCACGTCCACCGCTTCTGGGCCGGTGATCTCCAGGAACTGGCCCTCGTGGCCGCCTTCGGCGAGGATCGCCGCCGCAACCGCGGCGCAGTCGGACCTGGTCACGTAGGTGGCGCGTGCACCGACCGGGCCGGGCAGCGCTCCTGTCTCCACCGCTTCGCGGAGGGGGGGCGAGCATGTGCAGCATGTCCGGGTAGATGTTGTTGCGCAGCACGGTGAAGGGCACCTCGGCGGCGGTGAGCACGTGCTCCGTCTCGCGGTGTTCCGGGACCAGGGCAAGCGGGTTTCCCGGTTCGCCGGCCCTGGTCAGGGACGTGTAGAGCACGTGCCCGGCACCGGCGCGGACCGCGGCGTCGATCGCGTTGGTGTGCTGCCGCACCCGGCGGCCCATCGCGCCCAGCCTCGTCAGCGCGGACATCCCGCTGCCGGTGGCGCTGGCCGACCACCGGAGCTGCCCGGCCACCTCGGTGCTGCGGCGGATCGGCGACCGGTGGAGCGTGATCCTGCTGATGCTGCTGGGCAGGCGCGACTACCGGTTCAACGAGCTGCTGCGGTCCGTGGAGGGCATCAGCCAGCGGATGCTCACGCTCACCCTGAGGTCGTTGGAGCGCGATGGGCTCGTGGTGCGGACGGTGCGCCCCACCGTGCCGCCGGGCGTGGAGTACTCGCTGTCCGCGCTCGGGCGCGGGCTGCTGGTGCCGCTTTCCGCAGTGGCCGACTGGGCTGACCAGCACGCTCTCGAGATCGACGTCGCCAGGGACCGCCACGAGGGCGGGAGGGGGTGATCAGCCAAACCGATTAGTTGCGGGTCACGGGCTTGCGATTGTGACGTGTTGAGGGTGTCCTTTCCGGGCTTCGGGCCTTACGCTGTGGACGTCTCGGACGCTCCGGGCCGGCGCTCCGGCACGCACTGCGCGGCAGCGTTCGAACGTCGATCAGGACAGGAGTTGCAACTTGAGCGAGCCGTCGTACTACGCCCCCGAGGGTGGCCTGCCGTCGCAGATGACGCTGCTGACCGACCGCGCCGTCGTGAAGGAGGCCTACACCGTCATCCCGCGCGGTGTCCTCCGCGACATCGTCACCAGCAACCTGCCGGGGTGGGACAACACCCGCTCGTGGATCCTCGCCCGGCCCATCGCCGGGTTCGCCACGACCTTCGCGCAGTACATCGTCGAGGTCGGGCCGGGCGGCGGCAGCACGAAGCCGGAGCCGGAGAGCGGCGTGGAGTCGGTGCTGTTCCTGCTCACCGGCAACCTCGACGTGACCATCGAGGGCGAGAAGCACGAGCTCACCCCGGGCGGTTACGCCTACCTGCCCGCGGGCGCGAGCTGGTCGGTGGCCAACTCCTCCGACGCGGTGGCGACCTTCCAGTGGGTGCGCAAGGCCTAC